>DNXB01000057.1 GCA_003506995.1 Verrucomicrobiales bacterium | reverse complement strand
TCATCGTGCTGAAGCGCTTCCCGCCCACGATGCTGTCCGGGATTTGAGTGCCGTGCATCTTTTTGAGCATCGGCTTCCAATCAAACAGGTCCACATGCGACGGAGCGCCGTTTTGCAGCAGGTAGATCACCCGCTTTGCCTTCGGTGCGAAGTGCGGCAGCATCGGCGCGCCAGGATCAGGCATCTGCGCCGAGAAACCTTCCCGTGTCAGCAGCGATCCGAGTGCCGCGCCACCGAGGCCCAGCGCCGACTTCCCAAACAAGGAGCGGCGGGTCAGATGCAGGCGGTTGGCGTCGAGCGGATTCATGGGGCGGCGACGAATCGTCGCCACACAGACACCTCTTTCACCCGTGACGAATCGTGCAAGCCTCGGCACGCCATCGTCCATTAAAAAGACACACCGCNNAAAGCCACACCGCAGAGTTTGGAACGCCGCAGAGGCTTGATTCAGAAGGGCATTCTCTGCGGCGTTCCCGACTCTGCGGTGTTAAATCAGTGATTCCTTAGCCGCTGCGTTCATTTGAGAGTGACGACATCTCGTCGCCACTTCAACCGAGAACAGCGAACTCACTCCCTCAAATATTCGGCCAAAGTGCGCCCCAACTGCGCTCCCACGGTCAAATAACCCTCGACCGTGCTGTGCGGCGTGTTCCAGGCGGTTTCGAGCGTCACCGAGATCGTGCCCTCGCCGCCATGGGCACGCGCCCAGCCGCTGCTCATGCGTCCGCGCTCCTCGTCCGTCTTCACGTAGTTGGCGAAGCGATACTTCGGGTCCACTTTCAACGGCCCGGTGATGTGCGCCGACGCCAGCTCGATCCAGCGCTGATAATTTTTCTGCCGCAGGCCGGACATGCGCTCAAAGCCGAAGGGGCCGAAGAAAAACGGCACGCGATCTCCCGCGCCCGGATTGTGCAGGTCCATGAACACGTCCAGCCCGTTCTTCTGCTGAATCTCCGTGAGACGCCGCTGAGCCGCCGCCACCTCCGGGTAATGCGGCGCGGCCGACCAGTCGCGATTGTGATCCTGCGGCAGCGCCTCCTTGCCACCCGCGCCGAGCGTCACGTTGTCCACGTCCATGATCGGAATGAAATGAATGCAGCACTGCGAGCGCAGCGTCTTCGCCTCATCACTGGCGATCCATTCGAGCAGCCCGCGCCCCACCCACGCGCCGCCGGACTCCCAGGCATGCTGCCGCGCGTTCACCCACACCTGCCGTGGCGCGTCCGCCTTGCCGATGCGGATGCCGTTCACCGGCCTGCCATCACGGGTCTTCGCCAGCTCAAAGCGCTCCGCCTCATCGCCGAGCTTTGCCTGCACCTCTGCCAGCAGCTTCTCCGCGTCCGCTGGCACAAACGGCGGCCCCCAGGCCAGCCACAGGCTCGTGCCCTCGGCCTGGATCTTGTAAATCGCGACCTTCTCCGCCGTGCGCTCCGCTTTCGCCGTGTGCCGCCACGTTTTTCCATCGTGACTCACCGAGGCAAAGTCCGGCTGGCACCACGAAGCGTTCAGCACCGTGTCGGGACGAAACGGTTTTGTCTGCGCCTGTACCTCCAGCGTGATCTCCTGGCCCGCGCCCACTCCCTCCAGCCGCAGCGACCACCAGCAGGGCCAGCCGCGCCCTTCATGCAAGGCGGGCATGATGCGCAGCCTGCCCGCCGCTTGATCCAGCGAAACCACCTCCGCGTTCCCGCCTTCGAAATTCGTCACCACCCGAAGCTCTGCATGGGAGATGGCGGTGCCGAGGAGCAGGAGAAAAAGTGCTTTCATCATGTGGGCAAACAACGGTATTATCGGCGCAATCTACTCATGAAACCTTTGCTGATGCTGATTCTTCTGGCCGCAAGCGTGTCCATGCAGGCGGCCGTTCCGGTGGAACTCAGACTGTGGCGTGTTGTTCCTGGCCGCATGCTGCCGCCTTCAAAGGCCACGGAGGATTTCATTCGCACCAAGGCGGGCAAGGGCACGCTCACGAACATCCACGAGCCGACGCTGACGATCCATCGGCCGGAAAAGCCGAATGGCACCAGCGTCGTTGTGGTGCCAGGCGGCGGCTATGCCTTCCTGTCCGCCGTTCACGAAGGCACGCAGGTGTGCGAATGGCTGAACAGCCTGGGCGTCACCGCCATTCTGCTGAAGTACCGCACGCCCACACGTGATGATGCCGCACCGCATGACAAGCCGGTGCAGGACGCGCTGCGGGCCATCGCAATGGTGCGGAATGAGAAGGCGTGGAAGCTGGACCCGAAACGAGTGGGCCTGATGGGTTTCGGCGCGGGCGGGAATCTGCTGGCGCATGTGGCCTGCGATCGCGCCTGGCAGAACCAGAGGCCAGATTTTGGCATCATGATTTACGGCGGCGCGCCGGAGGACACGGAGCCACCGAGACTGAACGAAAGCTTCAGCGTGCCTGCGGACGCTCCACCGGTCTTCATGGCCTGCGCGCATGGCAACGAAGAGACTTTCATCGTTTTGACGGCGCTGCACATGGCACACACGCGGCAGCGGATCCCTGCCCAGTTGCACCTCTTCACGAAGGGCGGCCAGGACTTTAGAATGCGCAAGGAGGGCGGGCCGGTAAACGTCTGGCCTCAGCGATGCGTGCAGTGGATGGATGACATGGGCTGGCTGCCTTCCGTGGGGAAGGTGGATGATAAGATTGCGAAGCTGAGGGAGAGATTGAAGGAGCTGCAGCCAGCTCTGAATCAAACGTTCTGCGGCAACGATGGCCGGGAGTTGGTTGTCAAAAAACTGGAGATTGCCAAGCCTGAACTCCTGAAGGCGGAGCTAGCGAATGACAAAGCCAAAGCAGGCGAGTTCAAGACGCAGATTGCTGAATGCGAGCGGTTCCTCAAGTTGATCGAGGATAGCCGGCGCGTGGTGAGGCAAATCCATGAAGAGGCCGAGAATGCCACCAAGGCAATCCAGAAGCTCGAACTCGAACGTGCGCGGATCTTGCAAGTTCTGGCGGACAGCCAATGGCCTTGAGACTTGCCAGGGGCGGCTGGTCTCGGCTTAGATGCGTCCATGAAACAGCTCTTCCACTTGTTTGTTCTTGCCACGCTGTCCCTGCACGCCGCCGATCCCGTCGAGCTGAAACTCTGGCCCGCCGGTGCGCCGGGAAAGATGCTGCCGCATTCCAAGGCCACCGCCGACTTCATCCGCACCAAGGCCGGCAAAAGCACGATCACCGACATCCACGAGCCCACGATCACGGTGTATCGCCCGGAAAAGCCGAACGGCACCAGCGTCATCGTCGCTCCCGGTGGCGCTTACATCTTCCTCTCCGCCATTCACGAAGGCACCCAGGTCTGCGAATGGCTCAACACCATCGGCGTCACAGGCATTCTCCTCAAATACCGCACGCCCACTCGCGACGAGGCAGCGCCGCATGAGAAGCCCGTCGCCGATGCCGCCCAGGCCATCGCGCTCGTCCGTGAACACGCCAAGGAATGGAGCCTCGATCCGAACCGCGTCGGCCTGCTCGGCTTCAGCGCCGGTGGCAATCTCCTCGCCCACATCGCCTGTGATCGCCCCGCCGCAGCCGCGTTGCCGAATTTCGGTGTCATGATCTACGGCGGCGGTTTTCTCGACTCCAAAGACCCCGCCAGGCTCAAAGCAGGCTTCACCGTGCCTGCGGATGCCCCGCCGCTCTTCATCGCCTGCGCCCACGACGACGGCCAGAACCCCGTCGCCTCCACGCTGCTCTATCTCGAATACAAAAAGCACCAAATTCCCGCCGAGCTCCACCTCTTCACCAAAGGCGGCCACGGCTTCGGCATGCGCGACAACAAACAACCGATCAACCACTGGCCCAAACGCTGCGCGGAGTGGATGAGCGCGATGGGGTGGCTGTCCGCTCTCGAATCACTCAACAACCGCATTCAGCAAGCCACGAAGAAGTTAGATGAAGTCACTAAGCTCATAGCACAAGGCATCCCGGCAGGATTCATCTGTGGAAACGATTTGATCGACTTGAAACGGATGAAAGCAGAGCTGCAGGAAGCAAAAGCCGAAGGAAAACTCGAAGTGGCTGAAACCTTGGCGAAAAAGATCAAACTTTTCGAGGCCAGCATCAAAGAAGCTTCAACTCAAATAATCACTCTGGAGTCTATCGCAGAAGACTCCACCCGCCTCAAAAGAGAAAAGCTCGAACTCGAGGCGGAGCGCGAGCTGCTCCTCAAGCAGCAAGCCAAGCCTGGTGTGCCGTGAATTCTTGCCTTCAAGCTGTTCTGTAGTCCCGCGTTCGCTTCGCGGCTTCGCAGCTTCGCAGCAGGCGGTCAGATGGCTCAACTCCAAGGAGCAGCCACGACCCTGCTGCCCTCCCTCACTTCGCGTCCGGCGGGAGGACGTAACCGCCCTCGTTTTCGAAGTTCTGCACGGCCAGCTTGTCCGGCGCGGCTTTCGCCGCAGCCTGCTCGCGGCGCACCTCGCGCATGCGGCGGTAGCCCACGAGCTTGCGCAGCTTTTCATCCCACAGGCGGAAGGCCAGTGACTTGAGGCTGGTGCGGATGGTCAGGGGCTTCACCTGCTGGAAGACGGGGTGCGAGTGGTGGCAGCGCTCCAGGTTGTAGTTCGGAATGCGCGTGCTGAGGTGGTGGATGTGGTGATAGCCGATGTTGCCGGTGAACCACTGGAGGATGCGCGGCAGCTTGTAAAAGGACGAGCCTTGCAGCGCGGCGGCGGTGTAGTCCCAGTCCTCGTGATGCTCCCAGTAGGCGTCCTCAAACTGATGCTGCACATAGAACATCCACAGCCCCGCCGCGCCCACCACGCCGATGATGATGGACTGGATGATCAGATACGGCACAAGCCCGAACCACCAGCTCAGCAGCAGCGCCATGCCCAGCAGCGCCAGGTTCATGAACCAGACTGAACGCCGCTCGCGCGGGTCAGCGGCCCGTTTGGGAAAGCGCTGATGAATGATGAAGACGTAGAACGGCGCGATGACGAAGAGCACGATGGGATTGCGCGCCAGCTTGTAGGCAAAGCGCTTCCAGCGCGAGGCTTCGAGATACTCCTGCACCGTCATCGTCCACAAGTCGCCCACGCCACGGTGGTCGAGGTCGCCGGTGGTGGCATGGTGCAGCGAGTGCTCCCAGCGCCAGTGATGGTAGGGCGTGAAGGTCAGCAGGCCGGTGATGAAGCCGGTGATGTCATTGGCCCGGCGGGAGCGGAAGAACGAGCCATGACCGCAGTCATGGAAGATGATGAACACGCGGGCCAGCATCGCTCCGGCCAGCATCGCCAGCGGCACCACGATCCACCACGAGACACTCAGGAAGTGGTGCATCAGGAACCACAGCGCGGCATAGGGCACCAGCGTGTTCACCAACTGCCACATGGCACGCCAGGTGGAAGGCTGCTGGTACTCAGCCACGATGGCCTTCCACTCGCGCACCGTGGGAAAGCGCGAGGGGGGCTTGGTCTCCGGATCCCCGCTTGGATGGCAGGGTCGGAGAGGCGGGAGCCCGAAAGGGGCCGTCATGTTGAGGGTAGGCATCGGATCCAAGAGAACCAAGGTTGAAGTGACCGCAGAATCGCAACGTGCCGGTTCCGGCGGTGCGAACTCACCCGCCGGACGCCATGAGGTGGCTGGGACGTTCCCATGACAGGGTTTTTCACCCGGCCGGTTCCCGTCCTGCATCCACACGGCGGCAGCAGGGATGTCGCACCTGAAGATACGCGTGACGTGAGGTCTTGGCAGCGTGATTCTACCCGCGCTTCACAGGTTCCTGCTACTCAAAGATCTTCCGGTGCGGATTGATGAAGCCCCAGGCGACGGCTCCCAGGAGGAAAAGGCCGCCAATGAGATACAGGGGAGCATTCCAGTCATAGTGCTGTTGCAACCAGATCACGATCAGCGGACACGCGATGCTGCCAATCTGGCCGCTCGTGTTCATCGCCGCGCCCACCACCCCTGTGTGACTGCCGCCGATGTCGATGACCGTCCCCCATGAGGCGCCGAGGGTGAACATGCTGGCCGCCACTGCGGTGGCGGTGCACCACGCCGCGAGCTCTGGATGCGCGGTGGTCGTCGCCAAAAGCATGGCGATGCCGGCGACGAGGTAGGATGCCGCGCCGACGCCAGCACGCCCGATACGCAATCCAAAGCGCCGGGTGGCGGCATCCGTGGCCAATCCCCCGAGCAAGTCCGCCACAATGCTCAGCAGCAGTGGCAGGCCGGTGAAAAAACCCAGCCGCATCGAGTCGAAGCCGTGCTGCTCCCTGAGATAATCCGGCAGCCAGGTGATGCAGAAGTAGAAGCCGAAGCTGTTGGGAAAATACATGAGGCAGAGGGGCAGGGTGTTGCGGTGCCTCAGCAATTGCCGCCAATAGGCCCAGCCTTCGTGTAGCGTGGTGCTTTGATCGCGACCCGCGACGATCTTGGCCAGTTCCGCCGGAGTCACCGCAGGATGTTGCTCAGGATCATCCCGGAACCAGCGGTGCCAAGCGATGGCCCAAACGATGCCGGGGACACCAAAGATCACAAAGGTCCAGCGCCACCCGCACAGGCCCGCGACGGCGAGCGCGATCAGGGGCGTCAATCCTCCCGTGACATGCGCGGCGGCAAAGAAGATGCCCTGGATCGTGCCGCGTTCGGATCTGGGGATCCAGCGTGAGAAAGTCCGTGCCATGTTCGGCCACGCGCCCGCCTCACCGGTGCCAAACAGAAAGCGGATCACCAGCATCGACGAGAAACTCCACGCCGCAGCCGTGGCCATCGTGAACGCGGACCACCACGCCACAATGCGCGTGAGCACCCGGCGCGTGCCCATGCGGTCGGCCCACCATGCCGTCGGAATCTCAAACGCCGCGTACGCGATGGCGAACGCGCTGTAGATCCAGCTCATCTGATCCTTGCTCAGCCCGAGATCGCGGCGGATGTCCGGCGACAACGTGGCGATGCACGCGCGGTCGAGATAGGTGACGGCACCGAGCGCCAGCATGAAGCCGACAACACGGTAGCGGACGCGGGTGGAGGAGGGCATCGGTCAATGAACGAGAAAAGGCTCTGAACTCAACCATCGCTGCCGTATGATTTCCGGGCTTCTTCCCCGAAAACGAAATGTCCCCACCCCGACTCTCGCAGCGATTTTCGGCGTCCTGGCACTCCGCCGCGGGAGCCCCGTAAACAAACAGTGATGCGGCGCGCTCCCAAGGTCGCACGGAGAAAGAAACTCATCACTCCTTCCGAACTGGTTACTGATTCCTTCCCTCGACTACCAGTAGCGGTACTGTTTGAACTCATCCGTAATCGCATACTCCCTCGACATGCTCGCCCCTCGCACGCAAGACTGCCTCCATAGATTCTGCCTTCTCCCGGCTCTCGAACTCAAACGTAAGACATATCGAGCCTCCCTCTGGGTCCGCAGGCTCTCGGAAATCTAATCGGCCACCAGCGGCAGCAACCTCTGCCACGATTCGCGCCTCCTTCGCCTCGTCTTCAGGCGGACGGTAGTAAAGCTCGAACATGAAGGACATGGCGCTCAGAATGGAGCCTTCAAGTTCACTTGTCACCAGCAACTGTACCACTACCCAACTACCAATTGCCTTCGAGCGCCATCCACGAGCGGTTCTGGTAGCTGCATGAGCAGCCGGCCGAGGCGTCGGGCAGCAGCACCAGCCCGCCGACGGGCAGTGCGTTAATCCAGCAGCCGGGGCGGATGCCGCCGAAATCCTCAGGGTATCCGCGCGTGAGGTCCAGATAACCCAAGGTGGCCGACCGATAGAGAAGCATGTGCTTTGAGCCGGCGAGTTGACCGCAACCGTACGAGCGCTTGAACTCAAATGGCCGATCCGCGCCGGTCGCCAGATCCCACGAACCGCCTTGGGTGTAGATCGTGCCGCCATTGATCAGCGGACGGGTGGTGTAGGTCGCGTCCTTGGCCCACACTCGCTCACCGGTGGCTCCGCGATGCATCGCGATCCGGCCGCCGACTTCCGACGGCAGCTTGAAGCGCGTGGATTGGTAGCTCATGAGCAGGGAATCTTGATCGGCCTGATAGGCCAGCAGTGTGCCGAAGATGTCCTGGTCGTTCGTCCACGCCGTTTTGCCGGTCTTGATGTCGATCGCCACCAGCCGACCCGGCTCCTGCTTGATCACCGGTGGTTTCACCTTGGCGTCGGCACGCGGGTCCCATGTGTCACCTTCAGCGAGGGGACGGTCGATCAGATAGGCGCGGCCCGAGCCGATGGCGATGGCGTTGTGACGGATCGACTGCTGGGCGTCATACCGCCACCGCAGTTTGCCGTTGGCCGGGTCGATCGCAAACAAGGCCGACGATTCGCTGAGCAGCTCGTTCATATCGGCCGCCTTCCAATTGTGGCGGACTTTCACCTCCGCCCGCGCCAGTGAACCGAACAGCGTCTCGCCATCGCAAGCAATGTAGCCCCACATTCCGGGCGTGCCATCCACCTGAGGCGGGGCTGGGAACACGGCGACTTTTTCGCCAGTAGCGGTGTCGAGCTTGTAGCAGTTCTTCTTGTCATGCACGAACACATGCTTTCCCGCGACGCAGAAGTTGCTCCCGGTGATCGCGGTGCCCGAAAGGTGATCCTGATTGTAGGAAGTCAGCACATCCGGCAGCGCGAACGTCCAGAGGGTGCGGCCATTGTAGGCATCGACCGCGCGCAGTTCGTGCAGCCCTTCGGCAAACATGCGTCCTTCGTAAAACAGCGGCGCCGGTCCGCGTCCGTGGCGCTGCGGCAGTTCGAGATCGACATCGCGGAACCACAGTGCGCGCAGCGGACCTTTCACCACGTCGTCGGTGGAACAACTCGTGTTGCCCAGGTCCGAGTATTGATGGGTCCAGCTTCCGGTATTGGCGAGAGCTCCGCGCGTGACGACCTTCATGGCTCCAGGTTGACCGGAGCAAAGCTGGCCCCCGTACGGGCGAAGCACGGCCGGCGGATTCTCGACTGTCGCGATCATCGGCCCTTCCCGCAGCGAGCGCGACGACACCACCAGGTCAGCAAAATACTTTCCGTAGCGCGGTGCCTTGGGGTCGCCCTGATGCACGGTGATGCGGACTCCGTACAAACCGGCCTCGCTCACGCGCTTGCGCACCTTCGCGACGTCATCGGCCGAAGCGCTCATCGCATAGATTTGCAGGTTCGTTTTTGCGGCCAGCGCGAGCGCCAAGCTACCGTCGCCGCAATCCAAATCCAGGCAGTAGCCTTCCTTGACGCCGGTCTGCTTGATGATTTCGTCCGCCGCTTTTTGGAAGAAATCATCGACCACAGCGACCTGCGGCGTCGCCTGGATCACTGCGGGCGATTCATGCTTTCCACTGTCAAAGGCGTAGATCGTCCCGCGATCCGTGCTGACGAACAACCGGCCGCCAGCGACCGCCAACCCCAGGGGAGCGCCATCGACTTCGGCAGACCAGATCTTTTGACGCGAATCCGTATCGATGGCGGTCACCGTGGTGCCACCGCCTGCGAAAATGGTTTTGCCAGCCACGATCACCGCCGCGCTGCCGTCGATCTTGTCCGCAGTCCAATCGGTTTCGTGAGCGACCTTTTTGACCATCTTGCCTTTGCGATCAGGCACCTCCGTCTCGGCGAGCCGCATGACCTTGACGCCGGTGGCCGTGCCATTCACGAGCCCGCCGGGCATGGCGGCCACCGTGCCTGGGCCGAGCTTGGCCCGGAGGTCGCCGGTCTTCACGTCATAGGCGTTGCCAGCGTTGTAGAAGTTCTCACCCATCGCTACCGCGAGAGTGCCACCCACGCGTCCATTCGCCTGGAGGTGGTAATACTTGAACTCGCCCGTGCGGCGCGAAAAACCTGCCGGCACGGCGCGGCCGGTGGGGACGATTAATTGCTCCGCCGTGGCCACGAAGTGCCCTTGCGGCGAGACGCCGCTCTCCGCGTTGGCGTTGCCGTGGGGTTGGGGCATGTAAATCTTGCCAGCCTCGTCGTTGCGCCACACCTCTTTGCCAGTGGCGGCATCGTGAGCGCGAATGAAGATGCCACCGGACTGCCACACGCCGCTGGCAAAGTACACGATGTCATCGTACACCACCGGCGCCCCGCGCATCGGCCAGCGCGAGACCATGCGGCCGTTGCCGAGGATCATCTCCTCAGTCGTCCCGCAGCGCCACCTGTCGAGCAATTTCCCATCGGCCATCGACAGCACGTAGAGACACCCATCGTCGCTGGCGGCGAAGACGCGGTCCTTCCAAACGGTCGGCGCAAAGCGCACCGGCCCATCGGTAAAGAACGACCAGCGCTCGCGACCTGTGGCGGTATCCAGCGCCACCACGCGGCCATCCTCGGAGCTGCCGAAAAAGGCCAGCGAACCCGCGACCGTGACATCAAACGCGCGATCAAACATCATGCGGTCGTCGCGCGGCCACGCGGGGTTGGGGCCGTGCAGTGGCCGGTACTTCCAGGCTGGCGACAGCTCGCGCGGCAATTGCTCCGAGGTGTAGCCGCTGCGCTGTGCGTCGGCGCGATACGTGGGCCAGTCGGCGGCGGTTGCCGTCGCGACCACGAAGAGGACGATCGCCAGTGTGAGGAGTTGTTTCATGGCAGGTGAATTGAACGAAAAGTGTTGGTAAATCTCTCCGCCAGTCCGGGAGATCCCTCAGTAAGGTCTCATGATTCGTGAGCGCCGCCGCTGCAATGAACGTCACTCCCGGTTCAACAGCCAGCGGGGCGGCGGTTCGCTGCGGCGCCAAGACTAGATCCGCAAAATCTTGTCCATCGCCTTCCCCTTGGCCAATTCATCGACCAATTTATCCAGGTAACGTATTTCCCGCATCAGCGGCTCTTGAATATCTTCCACCCGGACGCCGCAAACGACACCTTTGATCAAAGCGCGGGAAGGATTCATCTTGGGAGCTTCCCGGAAGAAGGATTTCAAAATCCGTCTGCTTTTTCAGTTGTCCTTCCAACTCGTTCTGATTGTAGCCTGTCAGCCAGCAAATGATGGCATCCACTTCTGATTTTGTACGCCCCTTCTTTTCTGCCTTTGCGACATAGCAGGGATAGACATTCGCGAAGCTCGTCGTGAAAATTCGATGTTTGGTGGTCATGTGAATCGAAGACTTGCCGACTAGGCGCACGGGACGCAACCATTGCAACCTACGTTCCTGTCTCGGTCGCTTTAGTCACACAGCTCGATCAAGTAAACTTGCTCGCGACGTAACTGTTCCTCGCATGCACTACCCTCCAGCCCTCCCAGTCAGTCACCCGCCCGGACAATTGAATCCAGCATGGATCGTCGCCGCCTTGCTCTGCTTCAGCTCCTCTGTCATCGGCCAGGAAATAGGACTTTCCGCCCCTGTCCGCATCGAATCAGGCGTGAGCGGGCACATTCATCCGGCGCTGTGCATCAGCACGAAGGGCACTCTCGTTGCCACGTTCTGCAAAAAGGAATTCATGCCGCATCTCATCACGCGCTCGACGGACGGCGGCAAGACGTGGTCGGCACCGATGCAGTTTCCGCCGACGGACAAGGTGGCCGTTTATCCAGGTTCGCTCACCACATTGTCAGACGGGCGGCTGCTGCACTGCTGGAATGTGTGGTTTGCGCCGGAGGAGAAGGTCAAGTCGCGTTACGTCGCCTTCTCGCTGAGCAGTGACGATGGCCTGACCTGGAGCGCGCCGGTGAATCTCGCGAAGAATGCCGACCCGAAGATTCACAGCGTCATCCGCCATCCCATCGTGGAGTTGTCGCCGACCTCGTGGCTGTTGCCGCTGGCCGACCGCACGGTGCTCTACAACCCGCAGACCGGAAAGGAGACCTCCTTCGGCGACGGCACCAGCCACGGCCTCGTTCCCTTCGTGCGCACACCTGCGGGGACGCTCATCAGCGGCAAAGGGCAGCGCTCCACCGATGGCGGCAAAACCTGGCAGCCCATCAAGCCCTTCCCCGATGTCTCCACGCAAGGCTGGCGGCATGAGATGATGAGCCTGAATAACGGCTGGCTGCTCGCCTCGCACATCATCGGTTCGGGTGTCGGCGGTGACGTGATCCACTTCGTCGTCTCGCGCGATGACGGGCAGACCTGGGACCTGGAGCATCCCGTGGAGTTTTACAACCCAGGCCGCCCCATCGGCGGACGTGCCTGCCCGCGCACGGTGGAGATCAACGACGCGACGCTCGGCACGATCTATTATGACACCGATGAAAAACAGCCCGGCGGTTCCGGGGTGTTTTTCAGGACGATGAAGACGGCGGGGTTGAAGTAGAAGAGGAGACTTGGAGTGATGGAGTCAGGCGTTGGGATCGCATGCATCTGCGCGATCTGACCGATGTGGGTTTGATCGATGAAACATGGCTGAACCGATTCGATGGTGAATTGCAAAGTCGGCTGGAGCTGGTCTTGCAATCACCGGAGGGCTGAACACGGCATGATGCGGAAAAACCCGCTTTGACCGCCTGGGCAAAATAAGTATGCTCCGAACATGATCGCGACGAAAACCAAGAAAAAGCCCAAGGCTAGGCCCAGGAGTGTCCGGCGGCGTCTTAAGCCCGGCATTTCTGACGACCTCAAGGAGCTGCAGAAGAACAAGAAGCTGGGGGTCGAGGAGTTGATGAAGCTGGCCACTCTCATGCGTGACGCCAAGGACGATGAAACGGCCTCGCACTACAGTGACGAGTTCATGAAGGGCTTTTACGGCACGAAGTGAAAGCAACCGGACGGACCGGACATGCCCAAGGTTTTACGCTCCAACCTGCCTCATGCGCTGATGGCGCATCTGCACCTGCGCATTCGTGACCGCAGCATCAGGCTGGAGGATTTGGAGAGCCTGCTTGAGTGGTTGAACACCAACCCCGAGGTGCCGCATGGGCGCTGGTTCAAAAGGTTCCCCGGCATGACCGTTTGCGGCGAGGGCGAGCTGGTGAAGACGTTTTTGCTGTCGCATCAGGCGGCGACTGGTGAAGAAGTCGGCTAAGCTGCCGATCCCATCTCGAAGCCCGCGTGCGAATGAGCTGACGTCCACGGCACAACAAAACCCGCTTTGACCACCTGGGCAAAACGAATACATTCACCCCATGATCGCCACCAAAACCAAGCCGGAACCAAAGACGCCCCGTTCTCGCTCAAAGCCAGCCATCTCCAGTGAGATCCGCAGGCTTCAGAAAAACAAAAAACTGAGTCCAGCCGAATTAGGTGAGCTGGCACAGCAGTTGGTGGAGGCCAAGAGCAAGTCTGAGATCGCTCGGTTGCGTGATGCCATCATGCGCGGTTTTTACGGCACCCAGTCGTAGCATCCACAACGCGTCGTCTAAAAACGGGTTCGATATAATGACGTTGGAGGGAACTCGGCAAATCCATCTTGCATTTGCGAACTTTGATTCCCAGCCGTTTGCATGCCCAAAATTCTCCGCCAAAATCTGCCACACCGGCTGATGAACCATCTGCTGGACCGGATCGAGAGCCGCAGCATCACGAATGACGATCTCATGCAGTTCTCCGAATGGCTGACCAGTAATCCGGAGGTGCCGCATGGCCGTTGGTTCAAGAAGTTCCCCGGCATGACTGTTTGCGGCGAGGGCGAGCTGGTGAAGACGTTTTTGCTGTCGTATCAGGCGGCAACTGGCGAGGAGGTGTTGTGAGTTCACCTGCCGAATCCATCTCCCGCATCCGCGCCTCGTTTCCTGAGCAAGGTTTCTTCCAGGACAAGGAGTGGGTGCTGTCGCCGGAGGCGTTTGCGCTGGATGCGGGGACGGTGGAGCTGATTCAATCGCTGGGGCCGGCCTTGCGGGCGTTTCAGCGGGCGTGCAACCGGTTGTATTTTGATGAGGCGCATCCGTGGGTGGCGAAGCTGCTGGATCAGGGCAAGCCGCAGCGGGTGATCGAGCTGGGGCGCAATCCGCGCTGGCATGAGGATCTCCCGCGTGTGCTACGGCCGGACTTGGTGCTGACGGAAACCGGTGTGAGCATTTCGGAGCTCGATTCACTGCCCGGCGGCATCGGTTTGACGGCGTGGTTGAATGAAACGTATGCGGCGCTTGAGCAGAATGTGATCGGTGGAGCCGCGGGCATGATCGACGCGTTTACGGCGGCGTTTCCGAGTGAGGACATCCTGATCTCGCGTGAATCGGGCGATTATTTGCCGGAGATGAGTTGGCTGGCGGATAGGCTGGGCCGGCGTGTGTTGCGTCCGTGGGAGGTGCAGCCGTTTGAACTGAATGGCGCGGCGATTTATCGCTTCTTCGAGCTGTTTGACCTCGCGAACGTCGAAAACGCCGACGTGATGCTGCGCATGGCCGAGCGTGGCGAGTTGAGCTTCACGCCGCCGATCAAAGCCTTCCTCGAAGAAAAGCTATGGCTCGCGTTGTTCTGGTCGCCTGCGTTGGAAGGCTTTTGGAACTCCGCATTGAGCACTGAGCACTTGGCACTTCTCAAAAGATGCATTCCCATGGGCTGGGTCGTTGATCCAACACCACTGCCGCCGTTCGCGGTGTGGCCGAAACTCGACATCCAGGACTGGCGCGAGATGAAAACGTTCGGCGGGAAGCAGCGGCAGTTGGTGTTGAAGATCAGCGGCTTCTCGGAGCGTGGCTGGGGCTCACGAGGCGTGTTCATCGGTCACGATTTATCACAGGAGCAGTGGGGCTCGGCGATTGACGAGGCGCTGGCGAGTTTCCCGATGAATCCGTTCGTGCTGCAGGAGTTTCATCGGGCGAAGGTCGTCACGCATCCGGCCTGGGATGAGGACAAGCAGGCCACGCGAGCGATGCAGAGCCGGGTGCGGCTGTGCCCGTATTATTTTGCCACGTCGAACGAGGATGACGATCCGGCGCTCGGCGGCGTGCTGGCCACGGTGTGCCCGGCGGATAAAAAAATCCTCCACGGCATGCGGGACGCGATGATGCTGCCTTGCGTTGCGCGGTGATTTCCGCTCCAATGGCGGCACCATGAAGCTCACCACCGCCCTTCTCCTCGTCGCGACCTCCGTTTTTGCCGCTGAACCGATCGTGGTGAAACTCTGGCCCGGTGGAGCACCGGAAAAGCCCGGCGTGAAGATTGAGGCGGAGAAAGAGGTGCCGAAAAAATCCGCCGATGACGTGCAGCGCATCACAAACGTCACCGATCCGATGATCACGGTGTTCAAACCGGAGAAGCCGAACGGCACAGCGGTGCTCGTCTGTCCTGGCGGCGGTTATGGCATCCTGGCGTATGAGCACGAAGGCTCGCAGGTGTGTGACTTTCTGAATCAGCACGGCGTGACCGGCATCCTGCTCAAATACCGCGTGCCGAAGCGTGATCCGAACGATCCGGGCCGTGAGGCATTGCAAGACGCGCAGCGCGCGATGGGCATCATTCGTCACCACGCCGTCGAATGGGGCCTCAAGCTGGATCGCATCGGCATTCTCGGCTTTTCCGCCGGTGGTCATCTCACCGTGATGACGACGCTGCATGCCAACGAGCGTACCTACACGACCGATCCGGCGCTCGATGTCGAGGATGCGACGCCGAACTTCGCGATTCCAGTTTATCCCGCCTATCTCGTCAGCAAGGAAGACCCGTTTCATCTTCTGCCCGGCTTTGAGGTCACCAAAAAGTCGCCACCAATGTGCTTTGTCCATGCCAATGACGACAGTTGGTCTGCCACCGCCAGCGCCCTGCTCTATCTCGAATACAAGAAGCTTAATCTCCCCTGCGAACTGCATATTTATGCCAAAGGCGGCCACGGCTTCGGCATGCGCAAGAGCGGCGGCCCGGTGAACGACTGGCCGAACCGCGTGGCGGAGTGGATGACGTCGATGGGATACATCCCCTGACGCCATGAAACCGCGCAAGACTCGTCAGCAGCCCCCGCCTGCCGTCGCTACCCTGACGGAGGCTGATCACCACCGCCTGGTGGTGGCGGATTTGACGGAGACGATCTGCCGGTTTCGACCGGACGGCACCTTCACTTATGTGAACGAGGTGTACTGCCGGTTGTTCGGCAAGACAAGCGCAGAACTGATCGGAAGCCGCTGGCAGCCCGTGGCGGTGGCCGAGGATTTGCCGATGATCGAGGAAAAGCTGCGCACGCTCACGCCGCAGAACCCGGTGGTGGTGATTGAGAACCGCGTTTACGACCGCCAGGGGCAGGTGCGCTGGATGCAGTTCGTGAACCGCGGCCTGTTCGATGTCTCCGGTCGTCTGGTGGAGATGCAGGCGGTGGGACGTGACATCACGGAGCGCGTGCTGACCGAGCAGAAACTCAAGGAAAGCCAGCAGCGCTGGCGCTTCGCCCTGGAAAGCTCCGGCTTTGGTGTGTGGGACTGGGATGTCGAGCATGACCAGATCTTTTTCTCCAGCCAATGGAAGGCGCTTCTTGGCTATGAACCACAGGATGAGATGCCGGGCAATTTCTCAGACTGGCAGGCCATCCTGCATCCCAGCGACCGGCTGGGGCTGATATCTGCCGTGCAGGACAATCTCGACGGGCGCACCCTGAGTTTCTCCGGTGAATTCCGCCTGCGCTGCAAGGACGGCTCATGGAAATGGGTGCTGAGCCGCGGCCGGGTGATTGACCGCGACCTCCCAGGCCGTGCGCTGCGCATGATCGGCACCACGGCGGACATTTCGAAGCGCAAGGCGGCGGAGGAGCGTGAGGCGCACAGTCTGCAATTGATCGCCGAGGGCGCGCCCGCCAGCGCGGTGTTGGAAGCCATCACACGCAATGTGGAGGCCGGGCATCCGGGCATGCGGTGCAGCGTGATGCTGGTGGATGCCTCAGGTACTCGTTTGCAGATGAAGACTGCGCCCGGCCTGCCAGATTATGCCAGGGAAGCCATCGACGGCATGCCCATCGGCCCCCAAATGGCCTGCTGCGGCGCGGCGGCGCACTCAGGGATGCGGGTGATCTGCCCGGATGTGCTGGCAGACGCGCGCATGGAGCCCTTTCACAAAATGGCTGCGAAGGCAGCGCTGCGCGCCTGCTGGTCGGAGCCGATCGTGAGCAGCTCCGGCAAGGTGCTGGGCACGCTGGCCTGCTACCACGCGGTGCCCCACGAGCCTGCCCAGGCGGAGATTCAAACCGTCGCCAACGCGGCTCGCCTCGCCGCCCTGGCTCTCGAGCGCGAGTGGAAGGAGCAGGCGCTGCGCATCAGCGAGGAGCGCTACGCGCGCGCGTTGCGCGGCACCACGGACGGCCTGTGGGACTGGAACATCGTGACCGGTGATGTCTATCTCTCCCCACGCTGGAAGCAGATGCTGGGTTTTTCCGAGCATGAACTGGCAAACAACCGCGATGAGTCCTTCCTTGCCCGGTTGCATCCTGAAGATGTGCCGAGGGTGCAAGCCGTGCGACAGGCGCATTTTGAGCGGCGCGAGCCTTACCAGGTGGAATTTCGTCTTCGCACCAAGGACGGGGACCACAAGTGGTTCGTCGCCCGCGCGCAGGCGGACTGGAATGAGCGTGGCGATGCGGTGCGCATGACGGGGACCATTTCTGACATCAGCGAGCGCAAGAAGGCCGAGCAGGCGCTGGAGGAGAGCGAGCAACGCTTCCGCGCCGTGTTTGAGCAGGCGGCGGTGGGGATCGCGGTCATTGAGACTCCCACGGGCCGTTTTATCAACGTGAACCAGCGCATGTGCGAGATCAACCGCCGCACCCGCGAGGAGATGCTGCAACTGACCTTCATGGACGTGACCTACCCGGACGACCTCCAGGATGATCTGAACCAGATGGAAGATTTGAAGTCAGGCCGGATCAGCAGTTTCAACATGGAGAAACGCAATGTGGCCCCCAACGGCGACCTGACCTGGATCAATCTGACCGTCGCGCCCATGTGGCGGCCCGGAGAGCCGCCGCTGCGCCACATTGCCGTGGTGGAGGACATCACCGAGCGCAAACAGGCGGAGTTCAACTACCGCCGGGAGCTGGCCTACAACCAGGCGCTGGTGGACCACACCTCGGCCTTCATCGTCGTGATGGACACCGAAGGGCGCTTTGTGCATGCCAACACCGCTTTCTTCACCACGATGGGTTACAGGGAAAAGGAGGTGCGGGGCAAAACAGCCTGGGAGATCGGCCTCATGGACGAGCTGGAAATTGCGCGCTCCAAAGCACGCTTCGCCCGCCTGCTGCGCGGCGAGGACAACCCGCCCGCCGATGTGCGCCTGCGCGC
>DNXB01000316.1 GCA_003506995.1 Verrucomicrobiales bacterium | reverse complement strand
CCAGCTTCCGGCGCTCCTTGCTTGTCAATGTAATCGGCGGGGCAACTCTCATTCTCCATCATACCCCACACGCCACTTATAACAAGCAATCTGTTGGACGGACTACACTAGGCCCTTTGCTCTTCGCCCTTTGCTCTTCGCCCTTCGCTCATGAATCCAAAGCTCATCCGCAAACTCCACCGCTGGCTCGGCCTCGCCTTCAGCCTCTCCGTCCTCCTCGCCTCCGGCAGCGGTGTCATTCACAACGTCATGACGCGCACGCAGGCGCCGCCGCCCTCCGCGCGGCCTTCCGGCGGCGGCATGGATGTGAACGCGATCAAGCTCACCGTGGCCGAGGCCGTTGCCAAGCTCAGCGAACCCAATCCCGAGGTGCAGGCGGTCAATCTGCGCGGCATTGGCGGCCAGCCCTGGTATCAGATTTACACGAAGGCATCACGCTCCCCGCAGTACGTCAGCGCCGTCGATGGCAAGGCCGATCCTGCCCAGGATGAGGCCTACGCCGCCGAGATCGCCAAAAATTTCCTCGCCGGAGCCGAGGTGAAGAAGACGGACTTCCTCATCGCCTTCAACACCGAGTACCTCAACATCTTCCGCATCCTGCCGGTGCATCGTTTTGACACCGGCGACGCGCTGGACACGCGCGTCTATGTCTCCACCACCACCGGCAGCGTCACCCGTCACACCGACCAGCAGCGCCAGTTCGAGGCCACCATCTTCACGAACTTCCACAAGCTCGGCTTCATCCCAAACAAGGATCTGCGTGATCTCGTGCTCACGGTGATGACCTTCGGCACCTTCCTCGTCGCCTGCCTCGGCATCACGCTGTTCTTTGCCACGCGGCCAAAGAAACGGTGATTTTTTCGTGCCGCGACGGTTTGCTCTTCACGTTTGCACCCGGATGCGCTAAACCACGCTCCTCATCCGCTGAAAGCGGCCCACACCCATGAAAAAGCTCATCACCCTTGCCGCCCTCGTTCTGATCCTCGCCACCGCGAACGCGGAGCTGGCCGCCTCCCACCGTGCGTCCATCGAAAAACTCATGACCGTCCTGCAGGTGCAGAAGCAGTTCGAGACCTCCCTCGTGGCCGGCTTTGAATCCGGCCTGGGCACCAGTTCGGACCAGATCAAGGCGCTGCCGCAGGAGCAGCAGGACAAGTTTCACAAGGCCATCAAAAAAGTGAAGGAAACGCTGCTGGAAATGATGAGCTGGGAGAAGATGAAGCCGGATCTCATCGAGGCTTATGGCAAGAATTTCTCCGAAAAGGAGGCCACGGACATCATCGCCCACATGGAAACGCCCACCGGCCAGATGCTCGTCTCGAAGCAGGCGGGCATGGTGGGGGACGTGATGGCGATGACCCAGGAGAAGATGAAAGTCATCATGCCCAAGATCATGCAGATCATGCAGGAGGAGATGACGAAGTAAAAAGCCACGCGCGCCGCGTATGTTCACCGCTGTCATGACTTCACGCCTGTTTTCCATCGTTCTCGGCTCCCTTGGGCTCTTCTTCACCAGCCTGCTGCACGCGCAGGTGCCCAAGGCGGAGCTGGTGTCCGTGGAAAAAATCTGGGACCAGGCCGGTCACAACGCCTTCACCGACCTCACGCGGTTCCAAAACCTGTTTTACTGCTGCTTCCGCGAGGCCAGCTCGGCCACGGGCGAGGGAGTCATTCGCATTCTGCTCTCCTCCACGGGCAAGGTGTGGATTGATCAGGGCACGCTCGCCGAGGCCGGCACCGATCTGCGTGATCCCAAGCTCATCATCACGCCCGATAACAAGCGGCTGTACCTGCTCTGCGCCGGCAACTCGGCCACGCAGGGCCGCCAGCCGCGCTACGCCACCACGCTGGATGGCAAGGTGTGGACGCCGCTGCAAAAACTCCTCGCCAAAGGCGACACACTCTGGCGAGCGACGATCAATCCGGCGGACAAGCGCTTCTACGCGGCCAGCTTCAACATCCACCCGAACTCCGGCGGCCCCGCGCCCGAGCCGGAATGGTCGCTCAAAACTTACGCCAGCACCGACGGCTCCGTCTGGCAGCTTTCCTCCATCATGCAGGTGCCCGGCCAGCCTGCGGAAACCACGCTGCGCTTTCTCAAAGACGGCAGCGCCCTTGCCTTGGTGACCAGGCAGGGCGGCGACCGCAAAGGAGCCATCGGCCTGGCGAAGGCGCCTTACCGTGAATGGACCTGGGCCTCCGCCGGAGTGCCGCTCGGCGGGCCGAATTTCATCGAGCTGCCGGATGGCCGGCTCATCGCCGGCTCACGCGGCTTTGGCGCCACGCCGGGAGCGCACATGGTGCTCTACACCTTGACCTCAAACAGCCTCACACCGCTGCTTGAACTGCCCAGCGGCGGTGATTGCAGCTACCCCGGCCTCTACTGGCACGATGACGTGCTGCATGTGACGTACTACTCCAGCCACGAGGGCAACAAAGCCGCGATTTACCACGCGCAGGTGCGGATCAAGTAGCTGCGATTATGCTAATGCTGTAACAGGGATAAAAAACCCTGTTACAAGGTTGCTTCGGGCGCTTCTGTCGATACATGTGCGCTCATGGCACGTTCATCTACTACTTTTCCGTCCCGCTGGCGATCAGGCAAGACAACGGTGATCCGAGTGCCAACAAAGCTTGCGGACAAACTGGTGGAGATTGCCCGGCGAATGGATGACGCGGGAACCATCGTGGTGCGTGAGGAAAGTCATTCGATGACTTTGGAGTTCCCCACCGCGAGACGCGAGGTGCGCTATGAAATGCACCGTCCAGTCAATGTGTCCAGCGTCCCGCAACGCAGCCCGTTTCGCTACCCAGGAGGCAAGACCTGGTTGATCCCCCATGTTCGTTCGTGGTTGGGATCGCTTGATCGCACTCCCACCCGCCTGCTCGAACCCTTTGCTGGAGGTGCGGCGGTCAGTCTCACTGTGGGTTTTGAGAAACTTGCCCGCCATGTGGTTTTCTCGGAGATGGACGATGGGGTGGCGTCCGTGTGGCGTGTGGTTTTAAACGGACAGGCACGATGGCTGGCTGAACGAGTGCGAAGCTTTGACCTGAACTTGGAAAATGTACGACGAATTCTCGACGGCACCGAAAACTCTCTGCGTGATGAGGCATTCCGCACTCTGTTGCGAAACCGTGTCCAGCGTGGAGGCATTCTCGCCAAGGGAGCCGGGCTGGTCAAAACTGGCGAGGGTGAACGTGGTCTGAATGCCCGCTGGTACCCGGAAACGCTGGCTCGGCGCATCCTTGAAATCAACGAAGTCAAAGACCGCTTCACCTTTGTCCAAACAGACGGGCTGGCTCTTGTCCGCGAGCACCTGAACGACAAGGACACCATCTTTTACATCGACCCGCCATACATGGTGNNCCGCCGTCTCTACACGCACTGGCAGGTGGATCATCGTGAAATCTTCCGACTGATGAGCAAGGCCAAGGGGGACTTCCTGATGAGTTACGACAACACTCCGGAGATTCAGGCATTCGCGGATGAATTCGGCTTCGAAACCCGCCAGGTGGCGATGAAAAACACCCACCACGCGAAGATGACCGAGCTGCTGATCGGTCGTGATTTGAGCTTCTTGAACCGTGGATCAGGCAACTGACGTGAGTTTGGCCCTGATCTGCGCCTCAAATGCCTCCTGAGGAAGCGGCACACCACCGGTAAGCGCCTTCAACGTGTTGTCGAGTTTCGAGTAGAAACAACGCGAACGAGCCAGCCTGAACGAACCGCCCTCCCGCTCATACTTCACTACGAACCACGCAATGTCGGCATTGCTCAGATGTTTGACCTCCTCCAGGCCCACAAGTTCGGCAAAGAAGGATTCATCCACACAAACAGCCATTTTTCTACCCCAGCGGCTTAGCTCAGGCACCTTGCTCAACAACTGTGGCAGCAAACGCTTGGGACCACTGCTCCTGAAGTCGGGGTGTCGTTTCCCCGCTGGAAAACGAATGTCGTCAGGATGTTCGTGAATGTCCTGAAAGTCAGGGGCCATTGCCTTGCCTGAAAAATAGACCGCTTGCAGCTCCAAGGCACACCAATGAAGACGAGGCGAGGTCTCGGGATGAACAAGAATGTTATCAATGCGTCCGATGAAATCTGCGTCTTCAGAATCCTGCTCTTTCCCTTCGGTGATTCGCTGGAGAAACCGAATCTCGCCCAGCACTTTCGGAGTTTGCGTCCCCAGCATTACCTCGCCTACCCAGCGAAAAATCTCCTCTCGATCAAAGAAACGGCTCGGGCACACCGTCACTGGACTTCCAAGCTTCAACTGGTCGTGCGCATCCTCGCGTGAATAGCTGCGAAGCGTGCAGACTCCTCCTGCTTTATGACACTTTCTCCCTCCACGGAACGGGCATGGCACAATTTTGACTTTCTTTGACAGAGCGATCTCTGCCAGACTGCGGCGTGCCTCCGCAGTCATGCAGGCCACATCCTGCCCATACCATTCGGCAATACCGAAAAACTTGGGCGGACGCTGTGCCTGTGTCTTTTCCTTTGCGTGTCGATCCAGTTCGTTGGGCATATGGGTGCTCCTGATTCTCACACCAGCTCCGCCCGCGTGAACGCGGCGACGACTGGATAGCCTTTGTTCTCAATCGCCGCACGGCCGCCCTCGTCGCGATCCACCAGGATGAGGGCGAAGGCGACCTTGCCGCCTTCTTCCTCGATGGCCTCGATCGCCTTCAAAGTCGATCCACCGGTGGTGATCACGTCATCCACGACGACGACGGGCTGCGTGGTGATGAAATTGCCCTCGATGCGCTTGCCCCGGCCGTGGCCTTTCGGCTCCTTGCGCACCACAAACGCCTGCACCGGTGTCGCATCGCCCGCAAGGCTGGAGCTCATCGCCACCGCAAGCGTGATGGGGTCCGCGCCCATCGTCAGACCGCCGAGCGAGCCGATGCTCAGGCCGCGCTTCGCCTCTTCCTGACGCAGCAGGTCATGCAGCACACGTCCCACGAGCACCGCGCCGCGTGAGTCGAGCGTGGTCACGCGGCAATCGACATAGAGATCGCTCTCCTTGCCGGAAGCGAGGGTGAATTTGCCGGTCTTGACGGACTTGGCCTTGAGGATTTGACGGAGTTCTTCGCGGTCTTGCTGGAGGGACATGCCCGTGATTTAGCGATGAAGGCGGTCAAAAACAAGAACGGGATTGCCGCAAAATCAGCGGCTCACTTCCTGAACGACTTCAGGAAATGGAAGATCAGCCAAATTTGCGCGAAGCCGACGGTGATGAGCAGGACGCCCAGTTCAATGGCATTGTCCTCCTTTGGGACAGCCAGCCGCAGGATGAACGCCAGCAGAATGATGCCGATGAAGGAAAGCACCGCGCCAATCGCAGGGTTCCCGCTCGGGGCCGGGTCCGGCGTGGGAATATGCGTCGGCAACCCCTCCTTCCGTGGATCATCGGGTGGCTCGCTCATGAGACTGTGCGACGGTTGGGTGGGGAAAATGGAGGCGAGGGCGGGAATTGAACCCGCGCATACCGGTTTTGCAGACCAGTGCATTACCACTTTGCTACCTCGCCATGCTCGAAAGCGGCGGAGAGTAGGCGGTCGGCCTTCCCCTGTCAACCGCCGTGGCGCTGGCGGATCTCCGCGATGGCCCAGGCGGCGTGTTCGGCGATGAGCGGGTGTGGATCAGCGGCAGCGGCTTCGAGGGCGGGCAGATCCTCTGGAAGGCCCACATTACCGAGGGCAACGCAGACATTGCGCAGGAAGGCGGGGCGCTTGATGCGCTTGATGGGGGATTTGGCAAACAGGGCGCGGAACTCTTCGTCGGTGAGGGCGAGAAAATCGCGCAGGGACTTGGAGAAGACGGTTTCACGGGCCTGAAACGTGGCTTCACGCGATTCCTGGGCGTGGCGGTTCCACGGGCAGGCGTCGAGGCAGGCGTCGCAGCCATAAATGCGGTCGCCGATGGCGCGGCGGAACTCGTGCGGAATGCTGCCCTTGCTTTCAATGGTGAGATACGAGATGCAGCGGCGGGCGTCCATGCGCTGAGGCGCGGTGATGGCCTGGGTGGGGCAGGCGTCGATGCAGCGCGTGCATTTGCCGCACATGTCCTTCGCGGGCGCGTCGGCAGGCAGTTCGAGGGTGGTCAAAATGTCCGCCAGGAAGAACCAGGTGCCAAGGTGGCGGTGAATCTGCATCGTGCTCTTGCCACCCCAGCCGAGCCCGGCCTCGCTGGCGAAGTCACGCTCCAAAACGGGGCCGGTATCGACGTAGGGCTTCTGCGTGCCGCCGTGGGTGGTGAGGAAGGCGTCGAGCTCGCGGAGTTTTTTCTCGATGAGGTCGTGGTAGTCGTCGTTCCACGCGTAGCGGGCGATGCGGTAGCTTGGATGGGACCAATGGGAAGAATGGGAGTGATTGTCATCATTCTTCTCATCCGTCGCATTCCTCCCATCTCTCCCATGCGGCGCACCCTGGTAATAATTCATCGCCAGCACGATCACACTCCGCGCTCCCGGCAGCACGACGCGTGGATCGGTGCGCCGCTCGATGTTGCGGGCCATCCAGGCCATGTCGCCGTGCTTGCCCTCGGCAATCCATTGCTCAAACACCTCGCGATGCGCCGCAGGCAGCGCGGGCGCGACGCGGCAGTCGTCAAAGCCGAGCGCACGGGCTTTGGCGAGGAGCGCGGATTTGATCTCGGCGGGTGTCATGCCGGTGGGAAAGACGGTCAGGTGGTCGCACGCGCGGGGACGCGGGACTGCACCTGCTGCTCCAACGCGTCGAACGAGGTGGCGAGCTGCTGCAACCGCGCGGCATGCGCGGACTGCTCCTGGAGCAACTGCGCGGCGCCCGCCTGCGCGGGATCGAGCGTGCCGAGGAACTTGCCAAAAATCGCGGTCACATCCTCGGTGACCTGTTTCGCGAGCATCTCGCGCAGGGTGATGGAGGACTGCTCCAGCTTGTCGAGGATGGCGTTGCGGGCGCTGTTGAGCCGGATCTGCGTGAGCAGATAAACCACCGCCAGCAAAAGCACGCCGGCCCCGGCGGCGATGCCCCCGCCTTCCCAGCCGTCGAGCCATCCGCACAGCCCCGTCGCGATCAACACCGGCAGCACCAGCCGCGGCACCCAGCGGGCGGTACGCCGGGCTTTTTCGATGCCTGGCTCGATGTCCTCGTCGAGTTTCAGGCCGATGACGAAGCGGCGCAGCGAGGAATCGACATGCGTGCCAAAACGGCGGCGCAGCTCGCTCTCGTCATCGTCGTAGGCATGCACCGGCACCGACACATCGACGGGAAACACCGTCCCCCTGCCCTGCGCGTAGAGATAACGCTCAAACTGATGCACATCCTCCTCCAGCACGAGGCCCACCTGCCGCCAGCGGTCGCCCGTGCGGTGCTGAAGTTCCTGAAAGAGACGATGATCGAGGCTTTGCTGCCGCACCTCTGGCACCTCATCATCGGGCGAAGGCTTGCGCTGAAACGCCCGCCGTGTGGCCAGCGCGTCCTGCGCCAGCCCTGCCACGCGCATGACGGACTCGTGGTAGTCGCGCTCAGTGGCGTCGAAGGCGGGGAGGATTTTTTTCAAGGTGCGGTCCACTTGAATCTCGCGCTCCGTGAGCAGCTCTTGCAGCACGGTGGTCTTGCGGCGCGCGTTTTGCACGGCCACGGCGAAGTGCTCGCGCATGTGGTCCAAAATCTGCCGTGCCAGCTTCACGGTGCCCGCCAGCTTGTTCAGACGCGCCGTGTGGTGCGACACGAGGCCGGAAATGTGCTGCTGCAGCGCGTCAAAGCCGCTGTCCTTCAGCAAGCGCTCGTGATCGATGCCCGCGTTGCGCGCCAGGAAGGCTTTTTTCGCCGAGACAGGGAACAGTGGGAAATCGCGGCCAAATCGCTGCCGCGTGAGCTGGCCCATGTAGTCCGTGATGACCTGGATCTCCTCCGGGCTGCGCAGATCGCACTGCTGGAGCACGAAGACGACGTGCCGCATCCACTCGCGGTGTACTTTTTCGAGAAACTGCCACGCGGAGGCTCCCCACGGATTCATCGCGGAGAAGACAAAGATCACGAGATCCGCGATGGGCACGAAGCGCTCGGTGATCTGCTGGTGCTCGTTCTCGATGGAGTTCGTGCCCGGCGTGTCCACGATGTGGAAATCGCGCAGAAAATCGACCGGCGCGTGGACTTCGTCGAGCGTGGACGTCACTGGCACGACTTGATGCTCATGGCCGTGCTTGAAGAAGAGAATCTTGTCCGTCGTGGGCATCACGCCCGTGGTGGAGAAGTCCTGGCCGAAGAGCGCGTTGAGGAAGCTCGACTTGCCCACATTCACCTCGCCCACGACGACGAAAACAAACGGCTCCTTCAGGCTGGCGATGAGATTGTCGATGATCGCGGCCGATTCGGCGTCCCCGCCGGTTTCACGCAAGGCGGCGGCCAGGGCCAGAAGGTCCGTGCCGATTCGTGAACGCAGCTCAAAATAGTCATCGCCGATCATGGGGGTCTGCCAAAGTGCCGCTGGCACAGGGCATCGCAACCATGGAGCGCGGGATTCGTCCGCCAAGAAGCCAGGTTTTTTTGAAATGCGCGATTAACTCGGACGCTTTGTACGGTGCGTTCAAAGCATCACCAGCGTGTCCCCCATCCATGAAAACGTTTCTCTGCCTCCTCCTGCTCTCCGCCAGCGCTTTCGCCGCGAAGCCGAACATCATCTTCATCTTCGTCGATAACTTCGGCAACGGTGACCTGGGCTGCTTTGGCTCCAAACTGCACCGCACGCCGAATGTGGACCGGCTGGCGGCGGAAGGGACGAAGTTCACGAGCTTTTATGTGGCCAGTGGAGTCTGCACACCGAGCCGTGCATCGCTCATGACGGGCTGCTATCCTCGCCGTGTGGGCATGCAGGCCAGCGCCACAGGCGGCGCGGTGTTGCAGCCGGTGGCGCAGAAAGGGCTGAATCCGTCCGAGCTGACCATCGCGGAAGTTTTGAAAGGCGCGGGTTATGCGACGGCCTGCGTCGGCAAGTGGCATCTCGGTGATCAGCCGGAGTTTCTGCCCACACGGCAGGGCTTCGACGCGTTTTTCGGCATTCCTTACAGCGATGACATGACGAGGGACAAAAAGCCGGACGCGTGGCCGGAGCTGCCGCTGATGCGCG
>DNXB01000034.1 GCA_003506995.1 Verrucomicrobiales bacterium | reverse complement strand
AAGCGCTGCGCACCGCCATCGTGCCCAATTTGCTCGATGAAACGCTCTCCGAGGCCGACAAGGCAGCGCGTTGGAGGCAACTGGCCGATCTCTACCTCGTGCAGCAGCTCCACTGCTATCCTGGCAGCTATCTCGACACCTCGGAGTCGCCGGAACGCCTGCTGGAAACCGTGGAGCGCTTTGAAGAAGACCTCACCGATGTGGCGCGACCTCATGCGCCGATGCGAGCCGTCGTTATGATCGGTGAAGCCATCGAAGTCTCGCCGGATCGGCCACGCGGCGTGTCTGCTGATCCCGTCACGCTCGCAATCCGCCAACGCCTTGAATCGCTCATGTCCGCATCCCTCACCCATCGCCAATCATGAACCTCACCACCATCCTCATCCGCCTCGGCATCGTCGTGCTGGCGCTCGCCGCCTGGCATTGGACGCAAATTCTCATCGCCCGCAAAAGCACGCCGCGTCATGGCCTGGGCGATCTCGTTCACGATCTCACCGCGCGCTGGCACGGCTGGCTCAGTGTGAATGATCGCGCGGCAAACCGGCTGCTCATCGTGAGCTCGTTTTTCATCGACGTACTGGCATTGTCGGTCATCGCGCTGGCGGTGTTTGGCGGCAGCTTCGCGCCATTCATCGCGCTGCTGATTTTGTTTGGTCTGCGGCAGCTTTCGCAGGCCATCTGCACGCTGCCGCCGCCTCCCGGCATGATCTGGCGGCATCCGGGCAGCCCTTCGCTGCTGGTGACCTATGAGGTGGGGAATGACTTCTTTTTCTCCGGCCACACGGCGTTGGCCGTGCTTGGCGCGCTCGAACTCGCGCACGTCGGTCCGCTGTGGCTCGGCATTGCCGTCGCCGTGATCGCGGTGGGTGAAATGGCCACGGTTCTGGTGCTGCGGGCGCATTACACGCTGGACGTGATCGCCGGGGCTGCGGTCGCCTTCTTTGCCTATCACATCGCGGGCAATGTCTCACCTGCGATTGATGCCTGGCTGCATTGAACTCCGGTGGTCTCCCCTCACCCCCGCCCTCTCCCCGAAGCAGATGATATGTGAAATGAACGTCTGCGACGGGGAGAGGGAGGTCGCTTTCGAGCCGCCCAGCGCGAATCTCCTCTCCCCGCCGAAGACTTTGTTGCTCCATGATTCACTTCGGGGAGAGGCCGGGTGAGGGGGCGCTTGACGCCATAGTTCCCACTGCCGGTTTGAACCATGAAAAGCAGTATTCATTTCCTCAATACAATGTCATAAACGGTCGATTCGCCTGCCTGACCTCCGCGTTGGAAGCTCCCGTCGCATGAAAACACATCCTTCATCCGCGATCCCACTCTGGCTCAAGATCCTCTACACCGCCTTCATGGCGGTTTTGATCCCGGTTTACTGGTATCACTACGGCCCGACGAACTTTCTCTACTTCTGCGACATCGCGCTGCTGCTCACGCTCGTCGGCATCTGGCTGGAGAAGCCGCTGCTCATCTCGTTGCCCGCCGTGGGCATTTTGATACCGCAGGCGCTTTGGTGCGTGGATTACGTCGTGCAGCTTTGCGGATTCAAAATAACCGGCATGACGGCCTACATGTTTGATGAAACGAAACCGTTGTTTCTGCGCGGACTGTCGCTCTTTCACGGCTGGCTGCCGTTCCTGCTGCTCTTTCTCGTCTTCAAGCTCGGCTACGACCGTCGCGCCTTGAAAGGCTGGACGGCCTTGGCGTCGAGTTTGTGTCTCGTGGCCTTCTTTTTCCTGCCAAGGGCGGGTGAAACGCTGCCGGACCCGAATCTGCCGCGCAACATCAACTACGTCTTCGGCATGGACGATGCGCAGCCGCAGACTTGGATGAGCGCGGAGCTTTATCTCGTGACATGGATCGCGCTGCTAATCATCCTTGTGTTTATTCCCACGCACTTCCTTTTGAAGAAAATCTGCCCCACGCCTGCCCAAGCCGCCGCCAAACGCGCATGAACCCTACTCCCTCCCCGATCACCAAAACCCACTGGAAACGCGGCTTCTGGAGCCTGATGGGCACTCAGTTTCAGGGTGCGTTTTCCGACAACCTACTCAAGCAGCTCGTCATCTTCATCGTGATGGCCCAGCAGTGGCCGAAGGAGAAGCTCGACCGGCTGGTGTCGGATGCGGGCATGTACTTCGCCGTGCCGTTCCTGCTGTTCTCGATGTTCGGCGGCTGGATGGCCGACCGTTTCAGCAAAGGGCGTGTGATGATGTGGGTGAAGGTGCTGGAGATCGCCATCATGACCTTCGCGCTCGTGGCCCTGGCCATGCAGGACCTGAACCTCCAGCTCGTCAGCATCTGCCTCATGGGCGCGCAGAGCGCCCTGTTTGCCGCGTCGAAATACGGCTCGCTTCCTGAATTGGTTCCCGATGAGAAACTTTCCTGGGCCAACGGCATCATCGAAATGCTGACCTTCCTGGCGGCGATTCTTGGCACACTGGCGGCGGGCCTGATGGCAAACGCCTTTCCCGGCAGCTCACCCTGGCCGGGCATCATCCTGCTGGTTCTTTCCATCGCCGGCTGGTGGGCGAGCACCGGCATCACCCGCGTCCGTCCGGCCAGCCCGGACAAGCCGCTGCGCCTGAATTTTCTCGGCGAACTCTGGCGCGAGTTTCGCTGGATGAAGGGCGACCGCGACCTGTGGCGGGCAAACTTGGGCAACACCGGCTTCTTTTTCATCGCGGTCCTGGTGCAGATGAACCTGCTGCTCTACGCGCAGCAGATTCTGAAGGTTGATCCACTGGAAAACAGCGTGCTTCAGGTGGCGCTGGCCATCGGCATGGCCGTCGGCAGCATGCTGGCGGGCAAATTGAGCGGAGATCACATCGAATACGGGCTGATCCCCGTCGGCGCGTTCCTGATGGCGACGATGGGGCTGGTCATGGGCATGGAGGGCGTCAGCAAAACGATCTTCACCGTCTGCCTCAGCCTGCTGGGGATCGGCGGCGGCTTTTTCATCGTGCCGATCGCCGCCGTGCTGCAGCACCAGCCTCCTGCGGATCGCAAAGGCGCGGTGCAAGGCGCCGCCTCCTGGCTTTCCTGGGTCGGCATCAGCATCGCAGCAGTGCTGCAGGGCGAGCTCAGCCTGCGACTGCACTGGACTCCCGGCCAGATATTCTGGTTCTGCGCCGCCTGCGCCGCCTGCACGGGTGTTTATGTGACACTGACACGCCCTGCCGCTCTGCCTGCATTGCTGAAACGCTGGACGACGCGGCGGAATGCCGAATGTCGAATGCCGAATGTCGAATGAGCTTCACGCATCACGGCTCATTCATTTGTCATTCTGATTTCGTCATTCGTCATTTATGCCCCACATCCTCCTCCTTCCCTTCGGCAGCGCCGGTGATGTGTTTCCCTTCATCTGGCTGGGGCGGCATCTGATGGCGCGTGGGCATCGCGTGACAATGATCACCGCGTGCCTGTTTGAGGAGCAGACGCGCAAGGCGGGGCTGAACTTCATCCCGCTGGGCGAAAAAGACGAGTTTGAGGCCATGATCCGCGACCCGCGCATCTGGAAGCTCGGCCACGGCACGAAGGTCGTCTTCGACTTCGCCGCGAAGTCCGTGGAGCCCTATCTCGCGGCCATCGAGAGCTGCGGAAAGGTCGATCTCATGCTCGCGCCCGTCACCGCCTTCGCGGGCAGGCTCGCACGAGAGAAACACGGCGTGCCGTTGATCACGGTGCATCTGCAACCCGCCGTGTTTCTGAGCGCGCATGAGACACCGCTGCTGCATCCGGCCATGCGTGTGCTGCGGGCCATGCCGGTGTGGTTCAAACGGGCGTTGTTCTCGCTGCCAAACCCCGTCGATCTCTTTGCGCTGCCGAAACTGCGGCGCATCTGCGAGGCCAACGGCGTCAAACCACCGAAAAGCCTTTGGCGCGAGTGGTGGGACTCACCGGATGGCGTGCTTGCACTTTTTCCCGAGTGGTTTGCCAAGCCACAGCCCGACTGGCCGACGAACTTGCTGCAATGGACCTTTCCATTGGAGGACCTGGCGACGGAACAACCGCTTCAACCCGAATTGCAGGCGTTTTTGGCTGCCGGTGAGCGCCCGGTCGTTTTCACACCAGGCAGTGCGAATGTGCAGGCATCACGTTTCTTCGCAGTCGCGGCTCAAGCAGTCGCGCAAGTCGGCTGCCGGGCGGTTTTTGTCACACGCGAGCCGAAACAAGTGCCACCCAACTTGCCCACGAGCATTCTAACCGTCGATTACGCGCCGTTCAGCACGCTGTTAAAGCATGCGTCGGCGTTTGTGCATCACGGCGGCATCGGCACGATGTCCCAAGGCTTCGCCGCAGGAGTGCCACAGCTCATCATGGCGATGGCGCATGACCAGCCGGACAACGCGGACCGATTGGAACGCCTCGGAGCCGGAACTGGCCTGAGTGTGCGGCAGTTCACGCCGGTACGAGTGGCGCATGAGCTCAAGCGACTGCTGAGCGATAAAACATTCAGCGAAGGGGCCACGCAATGTGCCGAGCGAATTTCAACAGCACCGGACAGGGACGTGTTGATGCGCTGGATCGAAGATCGAGCGCTGTTGAGACAGCGCGGATGATGTGGAAAATGCGTCGGCTGGCTTTTCGCGCTAAGAAACCATGTCTGGCTGCTGTTCACGCGTCATGAAACGCTCTCAGCTCCTCTTCTGCCTGTTTTTCGCCGCATTCACACTTCAAGCCGCTGACGCGAAGAAGCCGAACGTGCTCTTCATCGCCATCGACGATCTGCGCGACTGGGTGGGCTACCTGCACCGCAACGAGCAGACGAAGACGCCGAACATCGACCGCCTGGCGAAGATGGGCACGGCCTTCACCCGCAGCTACTGCGCCGCGCCGGTGTGCAATCCGTCGCGGGCGGCGCTGATGAGCGGAATGCGGCCCTCCACCACCGGCGTTTACGGCAATGAAGCCGACTGGCGCAAGTTCATCCCGGAGGACAAGCCGCTGACAGCGGCGTTTCGCGGCGCGGGTTACTTCGTCAGTGGCGCGGGAAAAATCTACCACGGCTCGTTTGAGCGTCGCAGCGAGTGGGATGATTACCTGGATGACGAAGGCGGCGGCAAGGCGGAGAAGAAGCTCTCGAAGAACGCGAAGGACGACGGCGTCGGCGGCATCAAGTTCGCGCCGCTGGATTGCGAGGACAGCGACCTGCCTGACTGGAAGATCACCGACTACGGCATCGAGCAGCTCGGCAAGGCGCATGAGAAGCCGTTCTTCCTCGCCGTGGGCCTGCACAAGCCGCACATGGCCTGGAACGTGCCGCAGAAATGGTATGACATGTTCCCGCTCTCCGACATCAAGCTGCCGCCTTACAAGGAGGATGATCTGGCCGACATCCCGCCCGCCGGTGTGGCGATGGCGAAGCCGCAGGGCGATCACAAGGCCATGCTCGACTCCGGCCGCTGGAAGGAGGCCATCCAGGCCTATCTGGCCGCCACCGCCTACACGGACATGAACATCGGCCGCCTGCTCGATGCCTTCGATAAATCACCGCACAAGGACAACACCATCATTGTCTTCTGGTGCGACCACGGCTGGCATCTCGGCGAGAAGCATCACTGGCGCAAATTCGCGCTATGGGAGGAGGCCACGCGCGCGCCGCTGCTGTGGGTCGTTCCCGGATTGACGAAACCCGGCAGCATTTGCGAGCGCACGGTCGATTTCATGAGCATCTACCCCACGCTCATGGACGTGTGCGGCATTCCAAAGCCCGCGCATGTGGAAGGCCTGAGCATCAAGCCCCTGCTGGCCGATCCCGCCGCCGCGTGGGCCACGCCAGCGCTCACCACCCACGGCTTCAACAACCACGGCATCCGCAACGAAGGCTGGCGCTACATCCGCTACGCCAATGGCGAGGAAGAGCTCTACAACGAGGCCACCGATCCCAACGAATGGACGAATCTCGCAAAAGATCCTCAATACAACGAC
>DNXB01000261.1 GCA_003506995.1 Verrucomicrobiales bacterium | reverse complement strand
TGAATCCTGCACTCCAAAGTAGGATCAGCGCGATCATCACCGCAAAGCCAATCAGCATATGCCACCAGCGCATGGGTGTTTTGGTTTTCATGGAAGAAGGCTAGCACGCCTTTCAAACTGGTCACCAGTGATGTTTCACTGCTTCGGCCGGGAACATGCTCATGAAGGCTTGCCACCGCACTCCACGGCGCTGCTGATGATTGAAGGCTCCAGATGCTTATCGTGGCAGGAACCAGCGGGAAAGAGAAAGCCATTCACGAAAGGCAGATGACGGAGAATCCCCCGAAACCGCCGAATGGATCAAACACGCAGCAGCGAGCATCAGTCCAGCAAGCGACCAAATGGTCCAAGGCAGACGCCTCCATATAATCTCCCACAGCATCAGCCAGTGCTCAGGCTGCCATGTTTTGGAGTTTGGCTTTCTCGCAGGCTTGGAGGCACGACGTTTGGCGTTCATGCCTGCTTACTTTAGTCATGAAATCACCGCAGCAACAAGGTTCCACGAACGTGGAGAGCCAAGTAGCACACGAGAGATGTTTCATCTCCTGTTTTGCTCAGCTAAACCCTTGATCTTCCGAGTGATTGGCGGCTGCTAACCGCTTGCTAGCCAGAAACTTTTTTTTGTAATCACCACTCAAATCACCCGGTCATTCCCGCCATCGACCGGAATCTGCGCACCGGTGACTTTGGCGAAGAGCGGGCTCGCCATGGCGGACACCATGTTGCCGATGTCCTTGCTCTTGATCTCGACCTTCATGAGGTTCTTGGTCTTGTACTCCTCGACGGTCATGCCGTAGCGCGTGGCGCTCTTGAGCAGGGCCTCGGGGGTCCAGAGCTTGGTGTCGAAGACGGCGTCGGGATGCACGATGTTGACGCGGATCTGGTGCGGGGCGAGTTCGAGCGCGGCGACGCGGCAGAGCTGGGTGAGCGCGGCCTTGCTGCATGAGTAGGCGCTGGCGCCCGGGCCGGGGGCTTTGAAATTGCGGCTGCCGACGAAGATGATGCTGGCATCCATGCCCTGCTTCACAAACGGGATGACCTTGTTCATGAGCTTCTGATGGCTCGTGAGGTTGATCATGAGGGTGCGGTCCCAATCGGTCTGCACCATGGCGTCGAGAGGGTCGTTCTTGGGGAAGATGCCGGCGTTGCTGACGACGATGTCGATGCCGCCGAACTCGCGTACGGTGAAATCAATCGCGTCCTGGACGGGCTGGTCCTCGGTGAGGTTCACGACGATGCCGATGCCGCCGATCCTCTTCATGATCTCCGGAATGTCCTTGTCGATGTCGAGGCCGACGACCTGTGCGCCTTGTTCGGCCAGCGACTCCGCGATGGCGAAACCGATGCCCGCCGCGCAACCCGTGACGAGCGCCACCTTGCCCTGATGCACCTTGCGGGCCGGGCCTTTGCGCAGCTTGGCCTGCTCAAGATCCCAATACTCGATCTCAAAGATGTCCTTCTCCGGCAGCGGCTCCCAACCGCCGATGCTTTCGCCAAGCTGGACCGTCGCAGCGGTGCTTTCGGCGATGTCGAACACGATCTTGGCGTCCTTCAACGTGTCGCCGAAGCTCACGATGCCTTTGCCGGGCCAGATCGCGAAACGCGGGGCCGCATCAAGCATCGTCTGGCTTTTGGCATGACGATTGAAGTAAGCGGCATAGTCATCCGCGAACTTCTGCACGCTGGCTTCGATGTCTTCGCCAATGAACGCGGGCGCGCGCTTGGTGCGGATGCTGTGATCCGGCGTCAAAGGGCCGCGTGTGCCGAACGTGGCGACGTTTGGAAGGCTCGTATAGCCGACGGCTTCGGGCGAAGCGTTGAGACGTGCGATCTGTGGGAAACCGCGCACTTTGGAGACGGCGTGGCGCAGTTTCGCGAGTGAGAGGAGATCCTCTTGTGCGTGCAGGATGCCCGCTTCACTCGTGGCAGGCGAGACGCCTGCCCTACCGGCCAGATGCTCCTCCGCCATCGTGACCAGTTCGATGTGCTTCTCGTAGCTCGCCTTTGCATCATCAGCGAAGGTGAAGAGTCCGTGCTTCAGCAGCACGATGCCTTCGATGCCTTCTTTGCGGAGATCGGTCTTTTGAAGCACCTCATGCACCTGTTTGGCGAGCACGAAGCCGGGCATGACATAGGGCAGCACGAGCACGCGCTTGCCGAAAAGCTCCTTGGTGCGTGCCTCGCCATCGGCGGCGCAGGTGAGGGCGGAAATGGCGTTCGCGTGGCTGTGATCGACGAAGCGGAAGGGCAGGATGGCGTGCAGGATGGCCTCGATGCTCGCGGCGGGCGAGTTCGGGTTCGTCATCGCCGCGCGTTGTTGCAAAACCATGTCCTCATCACTCATCGTGTCCAATTTGGACATCTTGAGCAGCGCCGCCATGCGCACGGGGGAGAAACCGGCGCGTTCAATCGTCGCCAGATCCCAGCCGCTGCCCTTGACGTAGCAAAGATCGACAGAATCGCCGAAAAAATCCTGCTCTGTGACCTTCACCGAGGTGTTGCCGCCGCCATGGAGGACGAGCGCGGGATTGCGGCCAAGCAGACGGGAAGTGTAAACGCGTTGTCCGAGCAGATCGGTGCCGAAAGTGGCGGCTTCTTGGTCGTTCCAGAGGGATTGCATGATGGGAAAATGGGAACGTCAGACTTCCGATGGATGTGCTTCGGCGCAAGGGGATTTTACCCCTCAAACCGGGCTCAATTCACGGCTGCGCATCTCTCCCAGCGTCCACTCATACTCCTTCACCAACTGATCGACGACATCGCCGCTGCGCATCTCGGGCGGCAGGACTTCCCAGGTGTAGGTTTCCA
>DNXB01000205.1 GCA_003506995.1 Verrucomicrobiales bacterium | reverse complement strand
TTCTGGAAGCGCACGGCCCCGCCACCGAACATGACCTCCTTCGACGCGCCGAACCGCGAGAGCTACTGCCTGCGCCGCGAGCGCAGCAACACGCCGCTGCAGGCGCTCACGCTCATGAACGACGTGCAGTTCTTCGAGGCCTCGCGGAATTTCGCCCAGCGCGTGCTGCAAACCGCCACCAGCACCGATGCGCGCATCACCGCGCTCTTCCGCAGCGCCACCGGCCGCTTCCCGAACGCCCAGGAGGCCGAAATCGTCCGCCAGTCCGTCGAAAAGCATCTCGCCGCCTACACCACGAAGCCCGAGGAGGCCAAAAAAGCCATCAGCTACGGCGAATCGAAGCCCGACGCGAAACTCAACCCCGCCGAACTCGCCGCCTGGACGATGGCGGCGAACTTGGTGATGAATCTGGATGAGGTGGTGACGAAGGGCTGAAGAATGACGAAACCAGAATGAGGAATGCCGAATGAAACGAGGATGCCTCGATCGTTCGGGCTTTGATCATTGATTCGTCATTCAAACTCCGTCTGCCGGTCCGCTGTCGAAAAGCAGATCACCATCTCGGCATCCACGCCATCCAGTGCATGGGCATTGTGCCACTGACCGGCGGGGATGGAGATCGTGTCGCCTGGGTTGAGGAGGTATTTCTGATCGCCGAGGCTGTGTTCGAGGCGGCCGGAGAGCAGGTGGAGGATTTCGTCGCAGTTGGGATGGCGGTGGCGTGGGTTGGTTTGACCCGCAGGGATGATGACGCGGCCAAAGGTCATCGTGGTCGAGTTCCCCAGCTCGCGGGAGGCCAGCCAGGTGAGTTTTCCCCAGGGTTGGTCGATCAAAATGCCTTCGGCAGGCGTGAGAACGGGCGAGTGAATCATGGGTGCGATTGTTTCGATGAAAGGCGGCTTTGGCGACTCATATTTGACCTGGGAAGCGGGAGGTAAGTCTTTTGTAAAGGCTTTATTGATTATTGCTTCTATAATCCAAGTCTCTAAAATGCCAGCGTTCTCAGATTTGAAAGCCCCTCACGGTCATGTCTTCCTTTTCACCTCGCCCCCAGTTTTCGAAGTTGCCCCACTTGCTGCGAAAGCTCGTTCTGGGAACGGCTTTTTCGGTGACAGGGTTGATGGCAGCCGACCTGAGTTCTGTCCGGAATCTGTATGTGGACTGGTCGCTGCGTCCTGACCCGCGTTCCGTCGCCGCTTTTGACCTCAGCGTGCTGCACCCGCAGGCGGAGGTGGACATGGAACCCGGCCACTCCCTGGGAAGCCACTATCTGGCGCTTCTCGACACCGTTCGCTTCCAGACCGGCACGCGTACGTCCATGCTCGCGGCAGACCGCCAGATGATCTCGAAACCCTCCGCCACGGAAAAGCGTGGCCGTCTGGCCGATCCAGGGCATCCGCAGTGGATTCCCTGGGTGGTCGAGTCGCTAGCCGATCCGGCGGCGAAGAAAGGTTTTGACGGTTTTGTGCTGAGCCTCGGCGGCGAAGCGGCCNNCCCCCGCCGCACGCGTCGCTCTCCTGAACCTCGCCGCCACTCTGCGTCAGCGTTACCCGGACAAGCGCCTTCTGCTCGACCTGCGCAGTGGTCTCGGTGCCGAGGCCGTCAACGTCGCCGACGGGTTCCTCGCCCTCGGTGTTTACACTCGTGAAGGTCGTGGCGGCAGTCCCGACTGGACGCCCATCGCCGATGTCCAGCGCCTCACGCGTCACATTCGTCAGGTGCAGATGAAGGGCATGCGCGTCTTCGCCGTCGATTACGCCCCCACACATGACCGCTCCGCCGCCCGTGAGGCCGCGCAGCGTCTCACCAGCATCGGTGCCCTGCCATTCATCACCACGCCCGCCATGAACGGCGTCAATCTGGGCCCGCTGGAGGAAATCTCCCGCCGCGTCCTTGTCCTGCACGGCTGGGATGCCAAACACACCGGCCAGCCCGCACCCGCCGCCGAAAGCACCGCCACGGCCCGCTTCATGCGCCAAACCCTTGAATGGCTTGGTTGCGAGCTCGACTTCCGCAGCGCGAACGGCACGGATTTTCTCCCCGCGTCGCACGACTTCAGCGCCGTCATCCTCGACGCTGGTCTTGTGCTCAATGACGCGCAACAGCGCGCCCTCGCCGCCTGGCTGCCCACGCTGCGGACCAAAAAAATCCCGCTGCTGCTCAACGGCATGCCATTCACAGATGAAACTGCCCGTCAGCAGGCGCTCCTGCACCTCGGCCTCGGCGGCAACGCGAAGCCCGTCTCCCGTCTCGTCAAAGCCAACGTCGCCAGCATCGACTCCACCCTCATCAAGGCTGGCACACGGGTTCAAGGCCGCGTGCTCGGTTTTATGAATCTCACCGCTCCTGCGGACTCGCGCGTCGTTCTTGCCCTGCGCGGAGAGGACGCGCTCGGCACCGAGCACCGCTTTGACCAGGCCTTTCTCACCCAGTGGGGCGCGGCCTGCATCGACCCCACGCTCGGCACCACCGGCCCGCAGGTCGATCTGCCCGCCTTCCTTTCCGCCTGGCTCGGTGGTGAGCATGCCGCCCCGGTGCCCGACACCACCACGCGTGATGGCCGCCACGTTTTTTACAGCCACATCGAGAGCACCGGCTTCTCCACGCCCTCCACGCTCCCCGGCTTCCCGCTCTGCGCCGAGGTCATGCGCGACCGC
>DNXB01000333.1:2605-15409 GCA_003506995.1 Verrucomicrobiales bacterium | reverse complement strand
GAGAGCAGCAGGCGGTGAAAGCTGCGGTTACGCAGTACCATCTGCGGCTCGTTGATGGTCTGCACGGCATGAAGCGCCTGATCCAGCGCCATGGCAGGAATTTGCGGATTGATACGCGCCAGAGCTGCCAGCAGACGATCATGCAGAATCACCTGGCGGTAGTCGGCACGTTCAGGCGCATCGCTATCCGGGGCAATGTCCGGGCCATGCACCCACTGCCAGCCGGTTTCCTGAAGCCAACGGATACATTGATCTTCAAGCTGTTGTTCGTTCATCATGCCTGGCTGCCTTTGTTGCACGTGTCGTACAAGCCCACAGTAGATTGGACTTGATCCTGCCGGGTTAATAGGTTACAGATACCATCAATATGACCGGCGCCTCTGCACTCTGTGTACGCGTCGGTTCTCATTTATACGATCTGTTCCATGTCCTTTTGCCTTTTCGGCACCCAAATTCAATTTGCGATGAAATAATAAATGTCTTAAATATCAATATGTTGCGCAAAAAACGGTCTGTTGTTTCTGTTTGTGGTGAAATTGAAATAAAATAGGGCTTGACCCCGCAGGTGCAGATAGTCTATTTTGCAATCAATACGCCCGGCGCCTCTTCGTGGATACCATCTACGTACGCGTCGGTTTTCATTTTTAGCACCATAATTCCCACGATCTCCAATTCTCCGTAACTCCAAAATCCCCGATTTTAACAGCACCGCAGCCAACAACAGGGAAATCCTCATTGATTAGTGTATTAAGTCGCTGCCTCCATTTTGACGTCGGGCAAATTACACGCAGAAACGTCTGCATCAGGCAAAAGTAGAAAAATGGGCGAGCATTGTTAAGTTGCTGCCAATACGTTCCCTGCGGCACGGGTGAACGATCAATAACGTTAACATTCCATAGCCGCGTATGATGCGCCGCAACATTCCGAATAAAGTTCAAGCTTCGCAGATAGTTGGCCAATTTGTTGCCGTCCGGCACGCCATATTTCAGAGCAATTCTTCGTTTGTCTTCAAACGTCATACCGTCGTATAGGGTGGATAACATCCCGAAATCCCAAACCTCTATGGCGACCCATATGGGGAGACAACCGTAATTGGCTAGGTTGTGTTTGACAAACGGCGTATGACGAGCGCGGTAAACCTGCTGCTGATATTTCTTCAGCCAATACTGATGGTCTGTTTTCCCAAATTTGGGGTTAACTTTTTTACTAAAATTACCGTGAAAGCATGCCGGATTCTCATGGGCACAGGCATCCCGCTCTCCCAGCAAATGGGCAATATCAACCCGCAAAGCCATTTCAATACGCTCAAGCGCGTCCAGAGCCAGCAAGCGTAGTTTTTTGTCAAAGACATACAGCTTGATCAAGTCATCAAACCGGCTTCCTGCCATGAAACCATCGCTGCGCAGCTCGGTGGTTTGAGCATCATCGAGGTTGCGGAACTGACGAAACGGATACCAGTAACCGCTCAGGCGGTAATAACCCAGGCGTCTCAGATACCGTTTTGCCCGATCAGAGTCTTCGATCTGCAACCCTCGCGACTGCAGGATTTCAACCTGCTCATCAATCGATTTCCAAGGTTTTACCTGTACCGTCATGCAGACCCCAGTGTTTGCCGTTCATATTTGCCGATCCAGTTGGAACGTTCTATCAGACGGAAACCATCAGCGTCGCTGTCGGCAACAAGGATGCGGAGGTAGAAAGGTGTCACAAATTAATCATCCTCTTCATACTCTTGTTCTGATGATCTGTACTGTACCAGCATCTCCCGATATGCCTTCTCGTCTGTCAAAAATATTATCTTGCTCGCGGGCAGAGCAAATGTGTGTCTTTCGTCAAGATGGAGACTATAACCGTCAAACTGGCCATCGAGAAAATCGTTGAAATCTGGATAATCGGGATAAAATATCCTTGCAGCCAGTTCAGGGTCACCAATTTGTTTGTGCTTTCGGTAGAGGAACGCCGTCATTCCGTCCACCATTTGCGCTATCATTTCAGCTTCTGGCACCTCAATCGGATTGTCATAATAACCATCATCACCGTGTGATGCTGCCCCAAACTTGTTGCGTAGTTCAGAAACATTATGAACCAAAGAGCTTGTAATGTTTTTCAGCAGCTCCTTGGCTTTTTCATTACGGTTAAGAGGGAGGACTTCGCGCACAGACTTGTAAAGCGGGTTCATGTCTTGTTCAAGGTTTGCACCCTCAACTCGATCAGCGAGAATCGTCTTGAGTACACATTCAAGCAGAGCTTTTGCAGTATCCAAAACAAGGGCGACATCATTTGCCGCAAGCGCCGACTCCAGGCGTACCTTTTGTTCTACGAGGTGAACCGCTCCTTCCGAAGAAGCAATTGCCCTATCAAGGGACGTAAGCTGTACGAAAACTTCAGCCATTCATGTCCCCCCCAATTGACATTTCACCAGACAACAGTTTGGGAAGCAACGAGTCGCGAGTCTCGCTAAGGGTGGTTGATTCGGCGACATTACTGGCTATCAATTCATATAAACCAGAGACTGTGATAGTGTAAGAGTCCATTACCCCCTTCGAAGGCACAACTACAGGAATTTGTCGAAAATTGGACTTGCTGATTTCAGCAAAAGTTGTCCCGGATGCGCGTTGCTTGATGTCATCCATCATCTGATGTGTCCACTGAAGGCAGAACTCTGGTGACAAATCTTTATTGCACTTCATCGCGATGAAACCTTGATTCACAGCGGTAGGAATCTTTGTGATCGCAAGATAGCCAACAGGTGCTCTTGAGGACATCAGAACAGTCCCAGCAGGCAGAAGACCTGAGCTTATTTTTGAGAGGCCTTCTTTGGTAATTTTTCTTTCAGTGGCAAGAAGTACCTTGTCTGATAGATTTGAAAAATCTCTTGGCGTTGCCCAATAGTACGTACCATTATCCCAATATTCCGAGACTTGGGTACTAGGCGTTCCGCCGCCGGTAGCAATGACTTCACCACCGATTTGACTAGCTCTCCACCCCTTCGGAATCTCCCCCAACTCTGAATCAACCATTTCATCAGGGAACAGAGCGGCGGTGGCGGCAAGCTGCTGGTACTGCTCTGGCGGAAGCTGGTCAAGCCCGGCATCGGTCTTACCGCTGATGGCACTCATGGCGGCGCGTAGTGGGTCACGGCCTTCATGCTTGGCGGCGATCTTGGCTTTGACCGGATCGAAATCGACAAACCATGATTTGAAAATAGCTTGCGCCATCTGTTCGAGGGTTTGGTTGATGCGGTGGTTGATGTCAATTTTGTCGTCGAGTCTCCCTAGAATTTCTGCGATCTTGTCTTGTGTTGCTCTGGGGGGCACCAACATTTCAAATGCGGAAAAATGGCCTTTATTCAGAATCGGTGTTGCAGACCCACTTGCTGCTGCCTTTAATTCTTGCTGCCTTACAGACAAGTCGTAATAGACAAACTCTGCATTGAATTTTGATTCGTCTACGGCGATGGTATTTATCTGCTGATTGGTGACGCTTGGTTTAGATAGCAAAGCAGCCTTGCCCATATCAGACCCAATACACGAAACCGCTACAGATCGTGCAGGCATCAAGGACGAGCTAACAGCAGACAGGCCGTTCTCATTCAAATATCGGTCTGTATCGGTTATCCACTTTTGGCCGTTCATGTCTCCTGGCGTCACAAATGGAACCGTCCCTCCGAATCCGTCACCTAGCGAAGAAGGTGGAGTTTTTCCTGTTTTAATTGGCCCCAACTCACCAAGGGAGTAAGTTTTCCAATCAGAACCCATAACCCAACCCCGCCAGGTTCTTCTTGATCTCACTCTCCAGCTTGTCACTTTCCTCAAACTGCTCTTTCAACTGCGCTGTCAGCCGCGCCATCTTGTCGCTAAAAGCCTCGCCGTCGTCCTCCTGCTCTTCCGCACCCACGTAGCGCCCTGGCGTGAGCACATGGTCGTGCTTACGGATGTCATCCAAGGTGGCAGAATAGCAGAAGCCGGGGATATCGCGGTATTCCCCCTCGCCCCGGCCCTCTCCCGCCAGGGGAGAGGGAGAAAAAGAATTAAAGGCATGTCCTGCATAAGGAGTGAATCATGGACTGGGCGGCTGAGCTGGCCGAGTGGATCCGCAAGATGTTCACGGAATACCGCATCGTGGACGTGGACCCGACTCTCTATGCCTTCGGCGAGTGGTTCACCACGGCCTGGGGCGGCTGGCTTTCGCGGAACCTTCTGGCCGTCTCGATCGTCGGGCACGTGCTGGCCTGGCTGAAGATCAAGGCGATCCGGACGCCGTCGGTTGTCGACGACAGGATCGTCTCGTACCTGCAGTGGCTGTTCACGGGGCCGTGGAAGAAGGGACCAGGGACCAGGGTGTAGGGACGAGGGTAGGAAGGGGAGTATTCACCCTCACCCCGACCCTCTCCCCTCAAGGGCGAGGGAGCCTGAAAGGAAGAGGTTTTTAATGGAGCAGATCGTCACATTCGTGAAGGTGATCGGGGAGTTCGGGACGCTCGGAATGGTCGGGGTCATCATCTTCATCTGGTGGAAGGACCAAAAGGATCAACGAAACCTGTTCGAAATGTACCGGGCTGACATCACCGCCATCCTCGAATCCTACGAAAAGGACATGAAAGAGCAGCGCGAGATGTATCGCTCCAACGTGTCCCTGGTCCACGATTACCAGAGCGTGGCGGGGGATCTCAAGGACATCGTCATCCTGGCCACGCAGACGATGACAAGGCTGCACGAGGATATCAACAACAACCGGTTCTGCCCGATGGTGCGGGTGGAGGCCGGCAAAAGCCGGATCGAGGTGAGCCAGATATGAGCTTCGAGAGACTGCAAAACATGGGGCGGCTCCACGAGCAGGAATTGAAGGCAAGGGAACTCCGTCTCCGCATCGGCGCGATGATCGAGCAGATCAGGCTCAAGCTCGATCCCTTCGAGGACATTGAGAACCTCGAGACGGATATCGCGGCGCAGCTCTGCATCGAACTGGCGCGCCTGACGATCGATTACAAGGGCATCCTGGATCAGAACAAGGCGATCAAAAAGGCGCTGGGGAAATAGGGCTTCGGGCTTCGAGTATCAGGCTTCCGGAAGAGGACGAACATGGGGCAGGAATACGATTTCGAGACGCGTGAGTGCGCGGAAGAGCTCTACGTCGTGGACGGGCTCACCTTCGAGCAGGTCGCTCAGCGCACCGGCGTCTCGGTGACACAGCTCAAGACCTGGTCGGCCGCCGAAAAGTGGCGCGAGAAGCGCCAAGAGTATCGGGTCTCGCTGAAGGACATCAAGAGCAACATGGCCAGGATGCGCAGCGCCCTGGCAAAAAAGGCTGTCGGCAGTTTAGACCCGCAAGATATTTACGCTTTTGTCCGGCTGGAAAAGATCGCCGGCAAGGGCGATAAGGCCGCCCTGGACACGGCCAAGATCGACAAGCCGGCTTTTTTCCTGGAGAGCCTGGAGTTCATCGCGGGGATCCTGAAGGAAAAGGACCCCGAGGGCCTCAAGGTGCTGGCCCGCAACTTCGACGAGCTGGTGGGGGCATTCAAGGCGAGGTATGCAGAAGCGACCTAAAATAACGGAGCTTCGCTTCGACCGCTGGGCGGACGATCTTCGCGAGTGGATCAAGAAGAGCGTCTCGCCCTTCGAGGACGATACGCCGGAAAAGCAGCGGGAGCGCAAGGCACGGGCCGAGTGGGACCGCCTGTATTTTCTCAAGACCTACCTGCCCCACTACTTCTCGCTGCCCTTCGAGGACTTCCACGAGGAGTGGTCGGAGCTGGCCGACATCGAAAACGAGGTCGTCCCCCTGGCCGCCCCGCGCGAGCACGCGAAGAGCACCTTTTTCACCTTCGGCGTGCCGATCCACGACATTGCCTACGCGCGCAAGCACTTCATCATGATCGTCTCGGACACCAACGACCAGGCCAAGGGCTTCACCCTTCCGATCCGGGTCGAGCTGGAGGAAAACGTCCGCCTCATCCACGACTTCGGAGAGTTCAAGGGACGCAAGTGGACCGACAGCGACTTCACCGCCGACGGCGTGCGGGTACTGGCCCGGGGCCGCGGCGAGAAGGTGCGCGGACTCAAGAACATGCAGTGGCGCCCCGACCGCGTGATCGTGGACGACTTCGAGAACGACGAGAACGTGCGCAACCCGCGCCTCGTGAAACAGGGCATGGACTGGCTGCTGCAGGCCGTCCTGGGCTCGCTGGGCGAGGGCTACAGCTTCACAATGGTGGGCAATAAATTCGCCTCCCGATCGATCCTGGCGCAGTTCCTTTCCGCCAAGGACGAGGAGGGAAAGGCCCTCTATCCCGGGAAGGAATACGACGCGATCCGCGAGGACGGCTCTCCCCTGTGGCCGGAGCTCTGGCCGCTTGAGCGCCTGGAGAAGCGCCGCCGCCAGATGGGCACGGTGCGATTCAACCGCGAGATGCGCAACCGCGTGGGGGCCGAGGAGAGCCCGATCCGGGAGAGCTGGGTGATCTACGCGCCGGAGATTCACGTGCCGCGAAAGCTCATGGTGTCGGCCTTCCTGGACCCATCGGGCAAGGGCACCGAGACGACGGACTACAAGGCCATCGTGGTCGTGGGCCGGGACGACGAGACCGGGGGGATCACCGACGTGCTGCACGCCTGGCTCCGGCACGCCACCGTCAACGAGATGTGGGCGATGGTCTGGGCGATCGAGGCCGAATTCCACTGCGGGATGGGCGTGGAGATCAACATGTTCCAGGACTTCCTGCTGGACTCTTACACCAACTACGCCGAGAAGGCGGGCTCCTACGTCAACCTGCACAAGGTGACGCACAAAACCGAGAAGATCGCCCGGATCGTCAACCGGATCGCGCCGCTGATGGAGTTCGGAAAGCTCCGGTTCATCAAGGGGCACAGCGACCAGGACCTGCTCGTCGAGCAGCTCATCTACATCATGGACGCCAACGTCAACGACGACGGGCCGGACGCCCTCGAGGGGGCGCTTTCCCTGAACGCATCGGGGGCGGTGATCGACATCTCGCGGGCCCCGGAGAAGCGCGAGGCCATCATGAGGCGCGAAGGCGTGCGGCCGCCCGGCGGGTTCTTCGGGCGGTTCAGGAACAGGACGGGGATGAAAGAGGCTGTGAGACCATGAAGAGGGAATCGGGCATCGGGCATCGGGCATCGGGAAAAGAAAAAGGGGACCAGTCATGAGCTGGAGAGAGAAAGCCGCGAGGATCCTGGCGCCGCGCCTGCGGACGGAAGACGAGATCCGGTCGCAAATGGCGGCCGAGCAGGGCCCCGCCTGGGAGAGGGAGCGGGCGAAGGCCGACATTCCCATCTCCGTAGGCTACGACCCGAACAACGAGGGATACCGGCGGCTCTCCGGCCAGGCCATCTCGCAGCGCGACCTCACCCCGATGGTGCAGGCGCGCATGCAAGAGATCGCCTACTACATGTACGACACCTCCGGATTCCTGCGCCGGGCGGCCCACATGGACCGCAGCTTCCTCTTCTCGGAGCCGATCGAGATCGAGTCCGATTCGGAAGCGGTGCTGGAGATCCTGCAGCGGTTCTGGAACGACCCGGAAAACCAGATGGATCTCAACTTCCCCGAGTGGTGCATGTGGTGCGGGATACTGGGCGAGCAGCTCTGGCCCGTGGAGGTGAACTCCGCAAACGGCCACGTACGGCTCCTTTACCGCGACCCCTCCGAGATCAAGGACGTATGGGTCAACCCGCTCAACGTCCTGCAGCGCATGCAGGTGGAGACGATGGGCGCCGTCGGACGCCCCGGCCCGAAGTACGCCGTGATCCGTCCGGACTGGAACATCCGGTCGAAGACCTACGGCAGGCTCGTGGGCGACTGCTTCTTCATGACGCTCAACCACCCGCCCAATGCCGCGCGGGGCCGGTCGGACTACCTGACGCTTTTCGACTGGTTCGACGGGCTGGAGCGCTACGCCTTCAACTACCTGGAGCGGGCCGAGTTCATGCTGAACTTCGTGTGGGACGTGATGCTCAAGGGCATGAACGAGGAGCAGATCCGCACGTGGCTGCGCGACAACCCGGCCCCCGAGCCCGGATCGGTGCGGGCACACAACGAAAACGTCGAGTGGAGCGCCGTCTCCCCCGAGCTGAAGGCGCCGGATTTCAAGAGCGGCTACGACCTGGGCAAGTCCTTCATCATGGGCTCCCTGGGCCGGCCCGACTCGTGGTTCGGAGAAGGCGGCAAGGCCTACCAGACCGAGGCGGACATCTTCGGCCAGGTGCCGATCAAGGACCTCGACCAGCGCCAGCTCTTCTACAAGCACAAGCTGATCTACGTCCTGCAGTTCCAGGTCGACCAGGCAGTGATCGCCGGACGGCTCTCGCCCGCGGAGGCCGAGAAGGGCTTCAGGGTGCAGATGCCGGAGATCTCGAAGCGCGACCTCACGAAGCTCGTCAACGGGATCCCGCAGCTCTCCACGGCCCTGTCCCTCGCCAGCCAGGAGGGATGGATGAGCCGGGAGACGACGGCCATGATGTGGGCCTACGTGAGCTCGTACCTGGGATATGCGATCGACGCCAAGGCGGAGATCGAGAAGACGAAGGACGAGGCGAAGGACCGGGACATGGAGGATTATCTCGCGAGGGAACGGGCTGCCGCTGCGCGGCAGAAAATAGTTGATTAGTTGATTGGTTGATTGGGAAGAGAAGAGGATGAAAGGCACGGGAGGAGAGGGTTTCAAGAGATCGTTTGTGCAGAAACGTTTGAGAACAAATAAAAGGCTACAGGCTGCAGGCGACAGGCCACGGGAATGAGAAGCCGCGAAGAAAAAGAGTTCGAAAAGAAGATCCGTGAGCTGCTCCGGAAGGCCCGGGACATGGAGGAGGACTCCGTCCAGCGGGCGCTTGCCCTGCTTTCCCGGGCGCGCACCGAGGTGGCCGCGCAGGTGGCCCAGACCGAGTGGCAGGCCTACCGGCTGCCGCAGCTCAAGGGCTCGATCGACCGCACCATGCGCGAGCTGGCAACCGGGCTGGGGGCGGATATCCGGCAGGCCCAGCGCGACATGTGGGAGCACGGCGTCGAGATGACGGACCTGCCCCTGCGCCAGGCGGGCATCTACCAGGCCATGCCGCTGATCGATTCGCAGCTGCTGCTCGTGATGCAGGACTACTCGGTGGACCTGGTGACGGGTCTTACCCGGGATGCCTCCCGGAAGATCGGCCTTGAGATCTCGCGGGGCCTCATGGGCCAGAAGACACCCTACGACGTGATGCAGGCCGTAGGCGAGAGCCTCGACGACAAGGGGATCTTCCCCTCGATTGCCCGGCGGGCCGAGACGATCGTGCGCACCGAGGCGGGACGCGCCCTGGAGACGGCCGCGCAGGCCCGCAGGGAGAAGGCCGCCGAGGTGGTGCCGGGGCTCAAGAAGCAGTGGATGCACGGGACCTCGCGGGTCCCGAGGATCTCTCACCTGGCCGCCCACGGGCAGCTCCAGGACGTGGACAAGCCCTTCGCCGTCGGTGGCGAGATGCTGATGTATCCCCGGGATCCGGCGGGCAGCGCGAAGAATACCGTGAACTGCTCGTGCTACACGATCCCCTGGAAGGACGAGTGGGGCGAAGGGATGGCGGAGAGGCTCGCCGCCGCCGTGTAGGCGGCAGGGAATCGGGCTTCCGGATTCGGGATTCACGCAAAACGAAAGAAACAAAAAGGGGAAAGAAATGAAGAAAATCATCCTGACGATCATCCTGGTGCTGGGCCTGGCGGGCGCGGCGGGGGCCTTCAACGGCGACGCGGCGGCAGCCGACACCTGGCACCGCGGAATCTCGCACAACCTGGCCTGGGACGCCGTGACGACCTACGAAGACGGCACCCCCGTCGATGGCGAGGCGGTGAGCTACAGCATCTTCATCAAAAATGTCGCCACGGGGGCCGAGATCAAGGTGGGAACGAGCAGCGAAACGGCCGCCACGGCGGTGCTTCCCTCGCGGGGCCGCTACCGCTTCGGCGTGCAGGCCACCCTGGGAGAAGACGTCAGCCCCATCACCTGGAGCGACAACGCCGAGGGATGCGCAAATGGGGAACTGTTCGGCGGGCGCTGGCTGTTCCCGTTCTGGCCGAAGAATTTCAAGCACCGATAAGAAGAAATCCCCTCACCCCAACCCTCTCCCGCAAGGGGAGAGGGGGAGAGTGAGAAAAATCAAGCAAGGAGGACCACGAGATGGCGGACGAGGAAAAAAAAGGCAAGGAAAAAGCAACGGGTAAAGAAACCGACAAACTGATACTCGATGCCTGCGACGCCTACGGGATCGCGTGGCAGCACGTGTACGCCAGCGCGATCGACCCCGTCACGGGCGAGGCCGTGATCGTCACCTTCGGCGGTAAGAAGGTGCGCTTCAAGAAGGGCCAGCAGGTCGAGAAGCTTCCGGAGATCGCCATCACGGGCGTCAACCCGGAGGCGAAGAAGAAAAAGCCGATCACGGGGCCGGCGAAGAAGTAAGACCCCCTGACCCCGACCCTCTCCCGCCAGTGGAGAGGGAGGCTGAACGGAACAAGGAGCGAAGCCATGAAGGGTAATGACAAAGACAAGCGGGCGGCGGGTGACGTGAGCCTCGACCAGGTAAGGGAGATGATCTATGCAGCCCTCAATGCCCGCGACAAGGACGCCTGGATCTCGGAGGTCTACCCCTCGTACATCATCGCCCGCAAGGACGAGCAGTATTTCCGCGTCTCCTGGTCGATGATGGACGGCAAGGTGAGCCTGGGCGAGGAGATGACACCCGTGGAGCGCGTCTGGGTCGAGGTGCGCAGCTCGCAGGCCGAGGGCGACGAGGGCGTGGATCTGCTCATGAGGCTGGGGTCTTCCAGGGATGCGGAAGGGATGTCCTGGGACGTCCTGATCGCCGAGCCCGGCTTCACGAAGAACGGTTGGTACCTGCCCGAGGCCGTGCTGCGCGGCTCGGCGTCTCTCTTCGAGAACGTGGACGTAAATCTCTTCGAGCTTCCCCAGGGCGTCACCCACGTCCCGGCCGAGATCTTCGACATCAAGTCCTTCCTGGTGAAGAACAAGGTCGGGTGGATCGACGGGGCCCGGTACGCGGCGGGCGAGGGGCTGAAGGGCACGCTGCACTTTCTGGAGGAGGCCAAGTGGCTGGGGAAGAACCTGCTTTCGGCCCAGAAGAGCGGCAAGAGCATCTACGGGCTTTCCTACGACTGCGCGGTGAGAGCCGCACAGGACACGGTCGGCGGAAAGCAGGTGATGGTGATGTCGGAGATCAAAAAGGCCGACAGCGTTGACATCGTATCAAGACCCGCCGCGGGCGGGAAATTTCTGAGGGCTGTGGCTTCCGTGCCGGCCCAGAAAAACAGACAGGAGGAACCGATGAAGAAGAAGCTCTGGGAAATGATTTCCGAGAAGCGGCCGGCCCTCCTCGCGGGAAAGTCTCTCGAGACGATTTCCGATAACGAGGTGGAAGCCCTGGCCCGCATGGCAATGGAACCCGAAACCCCGGCGACGCCGCCGGAGCAGCAGAACGACGAGGTGAAGATCCTTCGCTGCGAGATGGCCGTTAAGGACGCCCTCTCCGAGAGCGGGCTTCCCGACCTCTCGAAGGAGCGGATCCGCAAGCAGTTCGTCGGGCGCGTCTTCGAGACCGAGGAGCTCACCCGGGCGATCGCCGACGAGAAGGATTACCTGGCGAAGGTCCAGGCGGCATCCCCGCCCCCGGCAGTCCCTGGATCGGGCGTGTCGGCCGGGCTCGACAGCTTCGACAAGGCCACGATGGCCGTCGACCGGATGTTCGGTCTCACGAAGGACGACGTAGTGGCACTTTCCCGCATGGACCGCCTGGACAGCAAGCCGGTGTTTGCCGACCTGCGGGCCGTGGCGGACTTCTCCAACTACGGGCAGGTGCCCTCCTTCAACGGGATCCGCGAGGCCTACGTGTTCTTCACGGGAGACACGGAGATCTCGGGCCGGTTCAACCGCAAGGCGATCCCCAGGGACATCCTGGCCCGGATGGACATCGACTCGGCCACCTTCAGTTACGTCCTGGGCAACACGCTGAACCGCCGCCTCGTCAAGCAGTACATGGAGACGGACTTCGGCGAGGGCCTGCTCATCTCCATCCGCAAGTCGGTCAAGGACTTCAGGACGCAGGAAGCGGTGCTGGTGGGAGGGTTCCCCGACATCGCCACGGTGGACCCCGAGACCGCCGACTACCAGGAGATTGCGGGCGTGACGGACGAGGAGTCCACCTACACGATCGGCCAGAAGGGAAACCTCCTGACGATTACCCGCAAGACCATCATCAACGACGACATCTCCATTATCCAGCGCCTCGTGGCGGCCCTCGGGCGCGCCGCGCGCAGGACCCACGCCAAGTACGTCTGGGCCTTCTTCACCGGCAACGCCAACTGCTCCGACGGCACGGCCTGGTTCACAGCCGGGCACGGCAACCTCGGAAGCACGGCGCTTTCCCACGCCACGGCCCTTATCGCGTACAAGGCCCTTGCCAACATGACGGAGAAGGACTCCGCCGAGAAGCTGGGGCTGCTCGACAACCCGAGCGTGAAGCCCAACCTGATCGTTCCCGTCGCCCTGTTCGACACGGGCGAGAAGATCGAGAAGGAGGACTTCTACTACTCGACCAACGACCTGACCACGAAGGTCCCCAACCCCCTGAAGGGCAAGGTCACCTCGAAGATGATCTCGCTTCTGTCCGACGATACCGACTGGGGCCTGCTGCTGCCGCCCGAGATCGTCGACATGGTCGAGATGGGATACCTCAACGGCCGCCAGGAGCCCGAGTTCTTCCTGGCCGACTCGCCGCAGAGCGAGCAGGTCTTCGTCGCCGACAA
>DNXB01000333.1:0-2550 GCA_003506995.1 Verrucomicrobiales bacterium | reverse complement strand
CCCTCACCCCAACCCTCTCCCGCCAGGGGAGAGGGGGACGGGGATGAAGAAAGAGCAAGGAGGACGAGATGAAAAGAATTCACATGAAAGAATTCAGGGTGCTTGTGGCCCTGATCGCTATCTTTGCGATGCTCGCGATGTCGGCCTCGGCCGAGGCGGCGAGCTGGAAGCAGAAATACCAGCGCTTCTCGGCCGTCTGCGGAGAGGCTCTCTCCGTGGGCGAGGTGGCCACCATCAAGCCCGCCGACGGCAAAGCATACCTGGCGGACGCCGATGACTCCGCCCTGCGGCCCGCCGTGGGGATCGTGGGCAAGGCTTGTTCGGCATCCGGTACGGCCGAGATCATCGTCGAGGGCGTGATCACCGGCATGACCGCTGCCTCTCCCGGCAGCAGGCTCTTCCTTTCCGCAACCCCGAGCGGCGCACTTACGACCACCCAGCCGGACAACGCCCAGACGATGGGGTGGGTCCTGCCCGGCGCGACGGGCGCGGGGACCTCGACGACGTACTTCATCAAGGTCGTTACGCCCGCTTCCCCGCCGGCGGGATATTAAGAAGCGATCAGTGACCGGTGATCGGTGACCGGTGGAGACATGAAAGAGAAATTCACAAACGCCATAGTGCTCGGGGGCCTCGCGGGGCTGATGTTCTGCATCGTCCCGATCGGGGGTTTCGAGTTCAGGCTTTCCTGGCAGCTCGCGGCCATCTGGGGGGGAGGGCTTTTCTTTGCGGCCTTCCTCTCCGGCTGGTGGCGGCGGTTGTTCTGGCTTGCGGCGCTGGGCCACGTGGCGTTCAGCCTGCCGCCCTCCTACGACGCCTACGTGAGCCTGGGCACCGTGGCCGTCTTCCTGGCTTTCGTGGAGAAGATCAAGGGATCCGAGTTCGACAAATACCTCGCATGGACGAGGATGAGCAAGGACATCGACGAGGACCGCGTCCTGAACGCGATCGCCGTGGGCGCCCTTGCGCTGATCGCATGGCAGGCCCTGCAGTTTGCGGGGGCCTTTTCCATGTGGTTCGAACGGCCCTCCGGGCCCTTCAACCCCTGCTCGGCCGGGGCAATGCTGGCCCTGTGCCTTCCGGCGTTTATGCGGCGCCGGTGGTGGCCCGGATTTATCGCCTGCGCCTGGGGGATCTGCGCGGCCGGGTCCTCGACGGGGGCAGCGGCCGGCATGGCGGCAACGATCGCCTTTGCGATCGCAGACCGGCGCATCCCGCGCATCGCGCTTCTATCGGCAGCGGGGATTCTCGGCTCGGCGGCCGTCCTGTGGGTGAGCTTCGTGGACCCGCTGGCCAACACCCTGGCCTGCACCCGCTGGGTTGCCTGGCAGCGGGCGGCGGAGATCGTCCTGGCCAACCCACTGGGCCTGGGCCTCGGAAGCTTCAAGGACCTCTTCCCGCAGATTACGGCCGGAGTGCCGGGCCTCGGGGAGCTGTCCGTCGAGAACGGCGCGATCGTGATGCGCCAGGCTTTCACGCAGGCCCACAACGAATACGTCCAGCTCGGCTTCGAGCTGGGCCTTCCGACCCTGGCCCTTGCCTGCGCCTGGGTGCTGTCGATCGGGATCCGGACCCTGATCTCCGCCACGTCTCCCCGGGCCGCCGCCGGGATGACCGCCATCGCCGTCGGGTGCCTGGGCTGGGGGCTCTTCCACATCGCCCCGCTGGCCCTGGTTGCCTGCGCCTGGATCGGCCTTTACGAGAAATCGATTTTAAGCGCCCCGGAGCCGCGGGGCTATCAGTACCCCCGTCGGGCGATTAAAACGCTACTGGGCAAGATTCGAGGCCTCAGCGGGCAAAATTAGAGGCCGGCTGAGCCGGCCGGATTCGGGCTTCCGGATTCCGGAATCCGGCAAGACAAGAAAAGGCACGACACATGAGCACCGAATACGACTACATCGCCGCGATCGACTCCCTCGTCAAGGGCGACGAGCTGCCCCTGGGCGAGCCTGAAAAGCAGCTTGCGATCGACGCCGCCTTCAAGGAGCACTCGCGCAACCGGCCCCGGATCGTCCCGGAGGACGAGGCGGGGACCGGGGGCTTCGACTACGCCGTGACGCTGCTGGCCTCCTGGAGCGAGGGGTTCTCCTCGATCAAGAAGATCGAGTACCCCGTCGACGATGCAGTGACCGACGACACGACCCTCCAGGACAGCGCCTGGAGGATCTACGCGAAGCCGTCGGGCAAGGTGATCCGCTTTCTACAGGACACGCCGGCGGCCACCGAGCACTTCCGGGTGACCTACACGGCCCTGCACGAGGCCAACGCCTCGGAGTGCAGCGTTCCGGACGCCGACGAGCAGGCCGTGCAGATGCTCGCGGCCAGCTACTTCTGCAAGATGCTGGCGGCCTACTTCAGCGCGACCAACGACTCGACGATCCAGGCCGACAGCGTGAACCACAAGAGCAAGGCATCGGAGTACGCCGCGCGGGCGAAGATGTACCGCGAGGGCTATTTCAACCACCTGGGCCAGGAGGAAAACAAGCTCCTGCCCGCCTCGTTGACCCGCGACCAGGACGCGCTGCCCTCCTGGAGGACGGACAAGATCAC
>DNXB01000036.1 GCA_003506995.1 Verrucomicrobiales bacterium | reverse complement strand
GGGTCGTTCAGCTCGGAATAGCCGGGGCTGATCTCCTGGCCGTTGATGATGAGTTCATACACATCGACGATGGAATCGTCCTGCGCGTTCTGCTTCGCCAACGGCACGAGTTCCTTCGGGCAATGCGTGACATAAAGCGGATCGAACTGCGGAGCCTCGACCAGACGCTCAAACACATGCTGCGTGACCTCGTAATCCTCGAAGTTTGGCCCGATCTCGACGCCCAGCTCCTTCGCCCGCGCCTTGCGCTGCTCCGGCGTGTATTCATACCACTTCGGATCAACACCCTTCAGCAGATCCGTGTAGCGCACGCGCCGCCATGGACGCTCAAGATTGATCGTGCGCGTCACATTGCCGTCTTCGTCCTTGTGCTCGATCTTGAGTCCGCCGCAGAAAGTTTCTGCGAGATGGCAGATCATGCCTTCGACGAGGTCGGCCATCTTTTCGAAGTCGGCGTAGGCCCAGTAGGCCTCCAGCATCGTGAACTCCGGGTTGTGGCGGCGGCTCATGCCTTCGTTGCGGAAATTGCGGTTCAACTCAAAGATCTGCGTGAACCCGGCCACCAGCAGCCGCTTCAAGAACAGCTCCGGCGCGATGCGCAGGAACATCGGCTGGTTCAGCGCGTGGAAGAACGTCTCAAACGGCTTTGCGGCGGCACCACCAGGCACATCTTGCATCATCGGTGTCTCGACTTCGAGGAAGCCGCGCTCCTGCATGTAGCTGCGGATCGCCGCGACCATCTTGCTGCGCGTCACGAAGATCTCGCGGCTGCGGTCATTGGAAATGAGGTCGAGGTAGCGCTGGCGGTATTTGATCTCCTTGTCGGTGACACCGTGCCACTTGTCCGGCAGCGGACGCAACGCCTTGGACAGCGGCGTCAGCTTCTTGATGTGGATGGACTTCTCCCCGCGCTTCGTGATGAAAGTGAAACCCTCCACGCCGACGAAATCGCCGATGTCCACGAGCTGGTTGAACTGCACATACGCCTCGTCGCCCACATCGCCCTTGCTCAGGTAGCACTGCATGCGGCCGCTGATGTCGCCGAGGTCAAAGAACGTCGCCTTGCCCATCTCACGGCGGCTCAAAATGCGGCCCGCCACGCTCACGGTGAGGTTTTCCTCAAAGTTCGCCTTCAGCGCTCCCGGCTGATGCGTCGTGTCAAACCGGCCGCCAAACGGGTTCAATCCGGCCTTCACCTGCCCGTCGAGTTTTTCGCGGCGGATTTGCAGGAGTTCGGATTCGGAATGTTCGGGGGCGGGCGTCGGTTGCATGGTCGTGCGAATAAGTGGGCCGTGTCTTTAGCCGCTTCCACAGCCTTTGCCACCGCAAACGTTGTCGCGCGGTCCGGCATCGTGTTGGGATTTGCCAGACGTGTTAACGGATGCCAGTATCGGCCCGCATGAAGCTGCTCCACTCGCTTTTCTTCTCCATCTGGATTTTCACCGGCCTTGCGCAAGGGCAGCAAAAAGAATGGCCCGAGGTGCAGACGTTCGCCGCCGGCCTCAAGGACGTGATCTGGGATCTCCAGGGCACGAATTCCCTCAAGCACCTGCGCTTCGATGGGGAGAGCTTCCACGCCGTCACGCAGACGGGCCAGTCGCGCAGCAAATACAAGGAGCACGCCTTTGTGGATGTGGGCGTGTTCCAGCTCGTCTTCAGCGAATCACGGTCCGCCTGGTACTTTGTCAGCGATGATCTCAAGCTTATCACGCCGGTGAATGTGAGCGGCGAGATCGAATTCAAGGCGGAGACCGGCACGGCGGTCAAACCCGTGGCCCAATTTCCGCAGGACATTCAAAACATCGTCTGGGTCGGTGGCCCTGAGAAAACACCGATCAAGCTGCGCTGGAACGGCACGGAGTTCGAGGTCGGTGTCAAAACCAAGGCCTGGGAGGTGCAGAAGGTGCGGCCGGTCATCGCGAACCGGCGTGTGTTCGAGTTCGTGCATGAAGGAGACCCGATCTGGATCGCCTTTTCCGCCGATGGCACGGAAGCCTGGTGGCTGAACATCACGGACGTCTTCGGCGGCCATGCGCGCTCCAATCCCGGCGCGGCCGCTCTGGATGCCAAGGCGACCGGTCTGCCGCCCACGCAGAATGATGTGGCCAATCATGCCGAAGACCTGCTCAAGGCCGGCGACCGCATGCGCGCGGCCACCCTGCTGCGTGAGCTGGAACGCAAGAACGCCACGAAGCCCGATGCGCTCCAGCATCTTCAGGAGCGCTTCAAGTCACTGAAGCCATGACGCCGCCCCGGCACGATCTGCGTGCCAGCGGGGAGGTGATGCGACCAGCAGGACTTATTCACAGCATTTGCGCCACTGCGGTGCTTGAATCCCCTCCGCAGCGCGGTATCGCTGGACGGACATGGATTGCCGCCAGGATGAGATCGTCACCAGCCTCATGGCCTCGTATCACGAGGTCGGGGGGATCAACCACGTCGATTGCGGGAACCTGCCGTCGAAGCAGGCGATCGCGTCGCTGTGCGAGGATCTGCTGCATCTGCTGTTCCCCGGCTTCTTTTCCGAGGAGGCGGTGTCATCGGACGAGCTGCAGCTCATGACGCATGAGCTCGTCGCGGGCATCCGCCAGCGTTTGAACGTCGAGGTGCGCCGCACCGTGCGGTTGAACGGCGATTCGACGTCTGCGGAGAGCGAAGGACTCGTGTGCCGCTTCATGCTGGCTCTGCCAAAGGTGCGGGCGCTGCTGCAAACCGACGTGGAGGCCGCGTTCGAGGGCGATCCGGCGGCGCGTGGCTTTGAGGAAATCATTCTGGCGTATCCGGGCCTGGAGGCGATCGCCATCCAGCGCACGGCGCATGTGTTGTACAAAGAAAACGTGCCGCTCATCCCGCGCATGATGACGGAGTGGGCGCATGGCCGCACGGGCATCGACATTCATCCCGGCGCGGAGATCGGCACGCATTTCTTCATCGACCACGGCACGGGCGTGGTGATCGGCGAGACGGCGCAGCTTGGCCATCATGTGAAGCTGTATCAAGGCGTGGGCCTCGTGGCGCGGTCGCTGGCCGCCGGGCAGGCGTTGCGCGGCAAGAAGCGGCATCCCACGCTGGAAGACCACGTCACGGTGTATGCAAACGCGACGATTGTCGGCGGCGACACGGTCATCGGCGCGCGCAGCACCATCGGCGCGAACGTTTTCATCCTCGAATCGGTGCCGCCAGACATGCTCTACGCGCTGGGGCAGCAGGAGCATCAGGTGAAGGCCAAAAAGCAGAAGTGACGCGTCATGCTCGATCTCTCCCAGCTCTTTTTCGACTTCACGGCACAGCCGGTGTGGACGCCGTTTCAGTCGGTGCGTGAGCTGGAAGCGGTGGAGCCGCCTGAAATGACCGAAACCGCCCTGCAGGACGGTCGCGACGAAACGCTGGAGGCGCAGGCGCGCGAGTGGCTGCATGCGCTGGAGATGCCCGGTGGCGCGAAACTGCTGACCGTGAGCTGGAACGCGCGGCTGCGCAGCACGGCGGGCTACGCGCGTTATCCGAAGTGGGCGGTGGAGCTGAATCCGCTGCTGCGTGATTTTGAGGGCCAGGTGGAGCGCACGCTGAAGCATGAGCTGGCGCATTTGATCGCCTACCATCGCAGCGGACGCCGCCGCATCGAGCCGCATGGGCGAGAATGGCGTCAAGCCTGCGCGGATCTGGGCATCGCTGGCGAAAAAGCGCACCATCGCCTGCCGCTGCCGCGCAACGAGGTGGTGCGGAAGCTGGTCTATGCCTGCCCCGCGTGCCAGACCACGGTGCAACGCGTGCGCAAGTTTCGTCGGCCCACCGCCTGCCTGCACTGCTGCAACAAACACGCGAGCGGCCAGTATGACGGCCGCTTTAAACTGGCGCTGCTGGCGTCGTGACCGCATGGACCTGCCGGATGTCATCGCCCACTGCCTGAGCCTGCCGGGAGCGGAGGAAACAACGCCATTCGGACCCGAGGCGCTGGTTTACAAGGTGAGCGGCAAGATGTTCGCCATCACCGTGCCGGAGGATTTTCCCGCGCGCATCAACCTGAAGTGCGATCCCGAACGCGCCATCAAGCTGCGGGACGAGCACAAGGCCATCAAGCCCGGCTGGCACATGAACAAGAAGCATTGGAACACCGTGATGCTGGACGGCAGCCTGCCGCCGAAGCTGGTCCGGGAGCTGGTCGAGCATTCGTACCAGCTCGTGGTGGACGCGTTGCCGAAGAAGGCGCGGGAAGCGCTGCGCAAGTGAGGAAAGCTCCGCTTCTCACGCCGCCTTCGCCGTTCGCACGCGACGCGTGTCCTCGGACAGGCCGTCTGGCAGGCAGACCGGCCACTGCTTGAGTTTTCCGTCCACGCTCAAACCCACGATGCCCGCGCATGGCGGACGGTTCACCGGCTTGGCAAGGATGACAAACTCCGGCCCCATGTGCGAGACGTCATGCCGCACGCCTTCGATGTCGAGAAACATCTCCACAGTGGCGCTGTAACCTGACTTCGGCGAGGATGAGCGAATGGTGTTTGATTCCATGGAGGAAAAAGCGCTGGGTTACGCCGGAAGCCGCCACGCGGAGCTTGGCGACAGCCTCGGCTTCGGTGTGGATGGTAGCGTATGGCTTTTGCACAGCAAGGATCGAAATCATCCCTGGGCTGTGAAGCTGTTCCGTGCCTCCAAACCTTATCAGCGCGAGCGGGACTGCTATCTGCGTCTGTTCGAGTGCAAGGTGGAGAGCGTGCGCGGTTTTGCTGTTCCCCCGCTTATCTGCACCACGACGACACATGGCTTGCCATCGAAATGACCATCGTCAGGCCGCCCTACCTCCTGGATTTCGCCGGAGCGATTCTGGACGAGCCTTTCGACTTCAACGAAGAAACCTGGGAGTCCTGGGAAATGGATCGCATGGAAAAATTCGAGGACCGCTGGCCTGAGGTGCGGAAAGTCATGAGCGAACTGGAATGGTTCGGCATCTACCTATCCGACATGCATCTGGGGAATATCGCGTTCGAGTGAGCAGGGAGTCAAGAATGGAAGATCAAGAAGCCGCGGACGGATTCACGAAGTCGTGATCCTTGCATTCCGCCAGCCCCCACCTCTGAAGCACGCCTTGATTTGAGGTGTAACTGCCAAAATACGCCAGCTTGCTCTCGGCTCATCAAACGACTAGCTTCTGCCATGCCTGCTCAAACCATGCCACACATCTGGCGAGACGCCTCAGGCGAGGCGTGGATCGATGAAACGCCTTACAAGGTGGTCCATCTCGCGGCCGAGCATCTGGCACATGGGTGGAGCGCGGAAACGCTGCATGAGAACCATCCAGACCTGACCCTGGCGCAGATTTATGCGGCTTTGGCGTGGTTCTATGACCATGCTGAGGAGATCGAATCGCAGATTCAGACGCAGCAGCAGAAGGCGGATGAACTGCTGAAAAAAATGGGCAGCCATGCGGTTCAACAACGGCTCAGCAGGCTCAAAGCCGGGCAAGTGTCGTGAGCCTCGCGCTTTACATGGATGTGCATGTGCCGCTCGCGATCACGCGGGCACTGCGGCGGAAGGGCTTCGATGTTTTGACCGCCCAAGACGACGGCACCAGCACTCTGGCGGATGATCTGTTGCTGGATCGTGCCATGGAGTTGAACCGGCTGTTGTTTACGCAAGACCAGGATTTTCTGGAGGAGACGGCACTACGGCAGGCTGCAGGGCGCAGTTTTGCCACCGTAATTTTTGCGCGACAGTCCGTTTCCATCGGGGCATGCGTGCGAGACATCGAAGTGATCCTCGATGCGCTGCAAGCGAGTGAAGCTCGCGACCTCCTCCTTCATCTGCCGCTCTGACCTGTCGGGCAGCTTGCATTCCCCCTGCTCCCACCTTTGGTGCGCGTCTAAACTTTGAACTGAAAGACACATCATGGGCGCACAATGGAAACAGAAATGGCGGGAGATGGCCGCGGACCAGAAAGGCAAGATCACGGGGAAGCTGGTGCGGGAAATCCAGGTGGCGGCGAAGCTGGGCGGGCCGCATCCTGAGTACAACGCACGGCTGGCGGCAGCAGTCGCGGTGGCGAAGAAGCAGAGCGTGACGCGCGAGACGATCGAGCGGGCGATTGCGAAGGGATCGGGCACGGGACCGGACGCGGTGCAGTATGAAACGACGACTTACGAGGGCTTCACGCCGCACCGGGTGCCGGTGATCGTGGAATGCCTGACAGACAACAACAACCGCACGTCCTCGGACCTCAAGGTGCTCTTCCGCGCTGGCAGCATGGGCAAGGTGATGTGGATGTTCGACCATGTGGGCCTGGTCGAGGCGCATCACGCGGACAAGTCGCTCGACATCGAAGTCGCGGCGCTGGAGGCCGAGGCGGAGAACGTGGAACCGCTGGAAATCGAGGATGAGGAGGCCGCAGGGCATATCGGCGCGAGGTTTTTCACTCAAACAACGACCCTGGACGCGGTGACGAAGGCGCTGAAGGCGGCCGGCTGGCAGGTGACGACCTCGGAGATGAGCTATGTGCCGAAGGAATACCCGGAACTGACCGACGCACAGCGCGATGAGGCGACGGAGTTTTTGCAAACGCTCGACGCGCATGATGATGTGCATCGCGTGTATGCGGCGCTCAAATAATGACGAAATCAGAATGAGGAATGACGAATGAAATCCCAATGACGAATCACGAAGCTCATGTCACAGGGGCTTGTAACGCCAGCCTTCGTCATTCGAGCTTCGTCATTCATTCGTCATTCGCCATTCTGATTTCGTCATTTTCGCTGCTCCTCGCAGCACTGGTCCTTTGCGGCTGCGGGAAGAAAAAAGCCGCGCCAAAGGCCCAGACCGAAGCACCCATCGTGGTACGGCCGACCTTGCTGACGGAGTCTTCGCGGTTGGGATTGGCAGAACGTGTGCCTGGGGATGTGGAGTTCTGCGTGAGCAGCGTGAATTTCCGCAAGCATGCGGAAGCCTTGAGATCAACGAACTGGTGGAAGCAGACGGTGGCGTTTGTGGAGGAGCAGCTTCCGGCGGCGGACGGCAGCGCGGAGGCGGTGCAGGTGGACGAGGCGTTTGTGGCGTTTGGAAAGGAGAGCGGGAAGGGGATCGTGATGCTGCGGCAGTTGAACGACCTCTACAACGAGACGGCGTATCGCGGCATGATGAGCGGCGGTTCGCTGGCGGGCCTGGGAACGAGTTTTGACGCGGGAAAGATGATGGACGCGGCACTGCGAGACGCGGAGGTGCTGGAGGCGTTGATTTTGTGGCTGGAACGCTTTGAAATGCCGCCGGTGATGATCGGCGTGGCCTCGCCGGAGCCGGAAAAGGTGCTGCAAAAGATGAGCAGCCTGCTGAGGCTGTCGGACTGGCTCGGCGACGCGCCGCAATCGCGCATCGTGACGACGCAGGGCGAGCAGATCACGGTGAACGAGATCGCGATGAACGAGATTTTGACGCTGGAGCGGCGGCGCGTCTGGCTGGAGGCGTTGGTGAAGTCGATGCCGCAGATCACTCCCGAGACCCGGGATCGCTTGGCGCGTGGTCTGGAGGTGCTGGCGCGGAAAAAATGGGTGCTGGCGCTCGGCCTGGGCAAAGGCCGCGCCTATGTGGCCGTGGGACGCACGACCGAGCAGGTGCGGCTGGCGAACTCGGTCGAGGACTCGATGCTGGCGCGGAGCGAGATGCGTTTCGCGGACGACGCGCATGCGCAGCGTGAGCTGGGCCTGGTCGCCTGCTGGGACGGGGCGTTTTTGAACGCGCTGCAATCCGACGAGCCCTTTCAGCCGATGCTGCGCGGTTTGCTGGCGGGTTTGGAGCAGGAGCGGATGTTTGCCGGCGTGGCGCGGTCACTGGCATCGCTGGTTGTGGAGCTGGGAGCGGCCGAGCAGGCGTATTACCGCGCCAATTTCATGAATGGCGCCGCCGTGGCCTGGTGGGACGCGGGTTTGCACCTGGACTGGGCCTCCCGCCTCAGCCCGGCGAACGCGGCGGTGCTGGCCCAGGGCTCGCAGTTCACTCCGCTGCTCGATGATGAGTCCGTGGTGCTGGGCGTGAGCGGCCAAAGCGCGACCACGGGCGCTGGTCGTGCCTATTTTGAAGCCTGGATGAAGCTGGCCCACTCGGCGACGAAGGAAGTCATCGACGCGGGCGTGGGCGGTGAACAGGCGGCGGAGATTTTCAAGCGGGTGGATCAAGCGGTGCTGCCCGGCGTGCTTGACGTGTATGACGGGACAAAGACAATCTGGCAGAAAGCGTTGGGAAATGATGGAGCGTTCATCCTGGATGTCGGCGGCAAGATGCCTGCGCTGCCGGGTCTGCCACCGGGCGGTCAGGATGTGCCGCTGCCGCGCCTGACGGTGCTGCATGAGATGAAAAATCGCGCGTTGATCGAGGTCTCGTGGCAGAACATCGAGAGTGCGCTGCAAAAGCTGGCGCAGCAGGCTCCGCTGCCGCAACCGCTGGAGCTGCCGCAGGCGGTGATGAAGCAGAAAGGACCGGTAACGAGTTACGCCTACACGCTGCCGTTTGAATCCGAGGATCTGCTGCCCTGCGTGTCGCTGACGGATAGGTTTTTCATGCTGGGCACGTCGCGGGCCGTGCAGAATCAATGGGCGGAGAGCCTCGGCCAGACGGGCAAGGCCGTGACGGCAGGGACGCGCGTGAAGCTGAGCTTTAGCAAGCTGCGGGAGTTTTTGAAGGCCTTTGCAGTGGTGCGCGGCCAGGGCGGCAATGATGTGTCAGGTCTCAAGCAAGCGGCCAAGTGGCTGGAACCCCTGGAGGTGCTGGAACTGCGCAAGTGGAGCGAAGGCGGCCTGGGACGCGGCGTGCTGTCGTGGAAAATCCACGACGTGCTGAGTTACGACTGAGCGTCCGGCCCTCACTCCGCCACGAAAAACATCGCCGCGAAGGTGTTGGAGAGGAAGTTCGCGTCCGGCTTGGGATTCACCAGCATCGTGGAGATGTCGCCGTCGAGAAAGAGTGCGTCCTGGCAGCCGAGGTGGAGAAACAGGCGGCTGAATTGATGGAACGTCACGCGGCCTTTGATGGAGTCGTCGCGGTCGCTCATGACGAAGAGGATCTGTCCGTCGGACTTGCGCACGCCGACGCCGTTGCGCAGGCGTTTGTTTGGTGAGTTGGCGTTGAAGGCGGGATGAATAACGCCCTGGCGCAGCATCAGCGGGCCGGACTGCGTGGCGAGACGCGGTTTGAGGCCGCTGCGGGCGAATTCAGCGGCTTCCATGACGCCTGGGCCGGTTTGATCGTCGAGGAAGAAGACACCGTTGGGCTTGAGGTAAAAATTGCCCTCGCCAGGCCGCAGATTGAGCGGAACGAGCTCCTTGGAATCGCAAATTGTGAGGCCGCAGGGCTTCGGACCGCGCTCGTAGATGCCCGCATTCGTCGCAAAGACGATGTTCCGGCCTTTCGCAGCGAGCGCGCGCTTCAGGCCGTTGAAATCGAGCAGCGGCTTGCCGTCGGCACCCAGCCACGCGAGCTGCAATTTCGGCCAGTCGGCCTTTTCGACCCGGAACACCTGATATTTCGCCCCCTCAAGCTCCACCACCTCCACACCATGCAGATGCGCCGAAAACGTGGCGCAGCCGAAGACCGCGAGAAACCAGCGAGGGAAGATCATGACGGCATTCCACCGCACTTTGTCAGGAACGACAACTTTGAACTTTGAACTTTGAACTTTGAAACCATGATGGCGGCCTATGGCGAGCAACTTCGGCACTCTTTTCCGCATCAGCACCTGGGGCGAATCCCACGGCCCCGGCGTCGGGGTCGTCGTGGACGGCTGCCCGCCGAAGATCCCGCTCAGCGTTGAGGACATCCAGCATGAGCTGAACCGTCGCCGTCCGGGCCAGAGCAAGATCGTCACGCCGCGCAAGGAAGACGACACCGCCGAAATTCTCTCCGGCGTGCTTGATGGACAGACGCTGGGCACGCCCATTGGCATTTTCGTTCGCAATACCGATCAGCGCCCCTCCGCCTACACGGAGATGCAGCAGGCCTATCGCCCCAGCCACGCTGATTACACCTACGACGCGAAATACGGCATCCGCGCCGTCTCCGGAGGCGGCAGATCGAGCGCCCGCGAGACCATCGGCCGCGTCGCCGCTGGTGCCATCGCTCGGAAAGTGCTCCAGCACTCGCTTTCCGGCTACGAAGCGCTCGCCTACGTCAAAACGGTGCAAAACATCCACGCTGAAGTCCCTCCGCCCTCCGCCCTTTGCTCTTCGCTGATTGAATCCAACATCGTCCGCACCTGCGATCCCGTGGCGGCGGAGAAAATGATCGCGCTCATCGAAAACATCCGCAGCGAGGGCAACAGCGTCGGCGGCGTGATCGAATGCGTCGTGCGCGGCGTGCCCGCAGGTCTGGGCGAGCCTGTTTTCGACCGCCTGGAGGCCGATCTGGCCAAGGCGATGCTCAGCCTGCCTGCGACGAAGGGCTTTGAAATCGGCAGCGGCTTCTCCGGCACCACGATGACCGGCCTGGAGCACAACGACGAGTTCTTCATGGACGGCCAGAACGTCCGCACGCGCACCAACCGCAGCGGCGGCGTCCAGGGTGGCATCAGCAACGGCGAGGAGATCGTCTTCCGCGTGGCCTTCAAACCCACCGCCACCGTTTTGCGCGAGCAAAAGACCGTCACCAACACCGGCGAGGACACGACTTTATCCGCCCGAGGCCGTCACGACCCCTGTGTGCTGCCAAGAGCTGTGCCCATGGTCGAGGCGATGGTGCATCTCGTGCTGGCCGACCACTTCCTGCGCCAGCGGGCGATGCGAGCGTAATGACTCCATGCCGTTTTCTCCAAGGTTCACCCACTCCGGCATCTTGAAGGAATGAACCGTTAACCCGACTTGGCGAACTGGACAAGGCTGAGCGGCTGGAAGCCTTGATTTTGCGGCATCAAGGTCAAAAGGTCTGCACTACAGGCCGTGCAAATTCAGGTGCTCGGTTTGTCCTCCCCACCGCTTTTCGGCGCGGTGATTTTCGGCGGGCCTTGCTCGGGCAGCGTGAGTTTCAGTTGGTCGAGCAGCAGTTGCA
>DNXB01000136.1 GCA_003506995.1 Verrucomicrobiales bacterium | reverse complement strand
CAATCGCTAAACGCCACCGAGGGCTTGACGCCCACCAATGGCGATGGCTTCGGGCTCGGCTGGTATGGTGAACGGCCTGTGCCGGGCCTCTATCGCGAATTGCGCCCCGCGTGGTCGGATGAAAATCTCCGCCACATCTGCGCGCAGGTGCGCTCGGGTCTCTTTTTTGCCCACGTGCGCGCATCCACCGGCACGGCAAGCACGCGGGCCAATTGCCACCCGTTCGTGCACGGCCGCCACATGTTCATGCACAACGGGCAGGTCGGCGCCTATGCCGCGCTAAAGCGCAGGCTTGAGGCGCTCATCCCGGACGAGTTCTACGACTCCCGCGCGGGCACCACCGATTCAGAAGCGCTCTTTCTCGCCGCGCTGGGCTTCGGCCTGAAGGCTGATCCGTTGGGCGCAATGGCGATGACGCTGAAGCGCGTGCGCGCGATCATCGAGCGTGCGGGCATAAATGAGCCGTTGCGTTTCACCTCCGCGCTCACCGATGGTGAAACGCTGTGGGCTTTCCGCTGGGCGTCGGACGACAAGGCGCCCTCGCTTTACTGGCGCGAGACGCGCGAAGGCTTGGTCGTGGTGTCAGAGCCGCTCGATGGCGAACGCGGCTGCTGGCGCGAAGTCCCGCAAGGCTGCACGCTCGTCGCCGGCCCCGGCGGCGCTGAAATCCGCTGCATGAACGCGGAGATCAGGAAGGCCGCCGCCTGATCCCGCGCGCGCGTGGTGCGTGATCAGATGGGCTGACTGAAAACTTAGCTCGCAGCACGCAACTCCATCATCTTCCCTGCCAATCGCGAAGCTTTTGCTCCGTTCTTCGGCAGCGCCGCGGACAGACGTAGCCAATCCACGAGTTCGTTTGCTGGCATGGGGCGGGCAAAGAGAAAACCTTGCACGGCATCGCAACCGATCTTGTTCAGGAACTCAACCTGTCCAAATTCTTCGACGCCTTCGGCCACCACCTTGTTGCCGAGGCCGTGAGCCATGTCGACGATGGCCCGTATGATCGCTTCGTTCCTGCGGTCGCCTATCTCGGCGATCAGTGATCGGTCCATCTTGATGCAGCTGACCGGCAATTTCGACAACTGGCTCAAATTCGAGAAGCCGACGCCGAAATCGTCTATGGAAGTTTTCACGCCGGCTGCCAGTAGCCGGGCGATCCGTTCAAATGCGGCTTCAAAGTCGGACATCGCCAGAGTCTCGGTTATCTCCACTTCGATCAGTAAAGGGTCGATCCCGTTCCGCCCGATTTCATCCAGGAGATAGGTCACACAGCTGTCGCTTTCGATCTGTGCCGACGAAAAGTTGATCGCAATTGGAATGCGCAGTCCAGCATCGCACCAGGCTCTGCACTGCGACAATGCGCGATCAATCACACGCCGTCCGAATTCCTTCATGAGCCGTGCTTCCTCAGCCAGCGGCACGAAGACGCCGGGCCCCACCAGGCCGCGTGTGGGATGCGCCCAGCGCGCCAAAGCTTCAACGCCAACGAGTTTCGCGTCATCAATTCCGAGCTTTGGCTGATAGTGAAGAACGAACTCGTCAGCTTGCAAGGCATGGCGGAACTCTGTTTCGAGCAGACGCCTTTCCTCTGCGAGCTTCTTTAAGTTTTGATCGAAGAAGACAAAACAACTCTTTCCCTGTTGCTTGGCTTCGTACATGGCGAAGTCGGCGAGACTGACCAGATCGTTGGGGATGAGCGTATCGCCCGGCGTCTGCGCTATTCCGACACTGGCGCCGATGACGACCTCATTGTTATCGATCTGAAAGGGTCGTGTCAGTGCAGTTACAATACGTTGTGACAGAGCCGTCAGCTCGGCGCGTGATTTTGCCCCGGGAATGAGCGCGACAAATTCGTCGCCTGCAAAGCGTGAGAGCAGAACATCGTCCGGGCAGGCCTGCAAAAGCTCACCAAAATTGTTGGTGTAGCTGATCATGCTCTCCCGGCTGCGCTGAAACGCTTCCGTGATAAGCCTGTCGCTCACCGCGCGCAGAAGCTTGTCGCCGGCCTCGTGGCCAAGCGTGTCATTTACACCCTTGAAATTATCGAGATCGACGAAAAGCAATGTCCCTTCGCAAGGCTCGGCTGATGAAATTTCGGTGGCCATCGCGAGTACGTGTGTAATCACGCTGCGATTGGGAAGGCCCGTGACAGCGTCTGTATGAGCGAGGAGATTCATTCGCGTAACGGAGGAATTAAGGCGATTGACCATCTTGCGGAAGCTGTCCGCGAGCCCGCCCACCTCGCAGGCGCAGTCGACATCCACTGGTTGCGTATCCACTCCTGAGGCGATCGCTTCCGTCGAGTGCCGCAACGCGACGATGGAGCGCGTGAGCTTTGTCGCTGCAGCGAATGTGACAAAAGCGGGCGTTACAGCCAGAAGGGTAATCAAAAAGTAATTATGAAGCGTCCCCGGAGATGTATGCGCCGCCAGGTATCGCTCGGCGATCACGATGGAGATGAGGCCCAGAAAGAAGCTCATCAGTGCGAAGCGGACGGGAATACTGTTAATGCCCTTCCCAAAGGGTTTCATGGAAGAATCCGTCATATTCAAATCCTTGGGGCTACGTCGTCTTGAAATTTTTTTGATCAACGAGGCGAAGAAAAGTGGGACCAAACAAAAGCCGTGTCCGATTGAGAGTCCATTTGCATGCTCGGGCCTTGTGGGCAGTTTTGTGAATCCATCGTACGTGGGTGATCAGCCACGCTTAAAGACCTGCTCTAAAAGTTTCTGTGAGCGGAAAGATAAAATCCGCGACAATGTTGGTTAACAAAAGCACCGGGCGGTTCTCGCGCGGCCCCCTGCTGCGCATGCTTCCCATGAGGCGCTGTCTTGAATATCGCGCAGCATAAGTTCAGTGCGCCTCGTCCCAATTCTTCGCCGCTTTCGCATCCACCTGTAACGGCACGCTCAATGTCGTGGCCGGGTGCGGCGCGTCTACCATCACGCGGCGCACGACGGCGACAGTCTCCTCGACTTCATTTTCGGGAACCTCGAACACCAGTTCGTCGTGCACTTGCAGCAGCATCCGCACATGGCCGAGGCCGGCAGCGGCCAGCGCCGGGTCCATGCGGACCATCGCGCGCTTGATGATATCG
>DNXB01000262.1 GCA_003506995.1 Verrucomicrobiales bacterium | reverse complement strand
AAGGGCGGGCGTCTGCTCGAAGACGCGGCCGTGTGCGCGCTCATCGACGAACTGCTGCCGCTCGCCACATTGATCACGCCAAACATGGACGAGGCCCGCGTGCTGTGGGATCGCGAGGTGACGAGTCTTGCGGACATGGAAGCCTGCGCCCGCGATTTGAGCGCCCGCTTTGGCACCGCCGTGCTGGTCAAAGGCGGTCATCTCAAGGGAGATGCCGCAGATGTTCTCTGCCACAATGATGCTCTCACCTGGCACACCGCGCCACGCACAGCGGGCGTTCACACGCATGGCACGGGCTGCACCTTCTCCGCGTCGATCGCCACCGGTCTCGCGCATGGCTTGGATTTGAACATGGCCGTGGCGCAGGCCAAGCAGTTCGTCAGCCGGGCCATCGCGCAGCATTTTGCGTGGCAAGGCAGCGGCGCGGGCATCGTACATGCTCTCAACCACCTCCAACAGACCGGCGCATGAGACGATTCGCATTCATCCTGGCCCTCGCGCCCTCCGTGTTCGCCGCCAGCGCCCCGGAGTCGAAGGACATCAGCCAGGCGGGCATCCAGACCGCCTTTCGCATCCTGCAAAAGGAGTACATCCGCAGCGGCGACCTCACCTTTGACGAGCTGAACCGCGCCGCGCTGGCCGGACTGCTCGAACGGCTCGACTTCGGCGCGGAACTCATCCCCCGAAAGCTCGAATCTGTGCCCGAAGCGCAGCAAGGCGTGCGGTCGGAGCTGATCACGCCGCAGGTCGCCTATTTGCGGCCCCAAGCCTTCACGGAACGGGAAATAAAGGAGGTCGAGCGGCAGCTTGGCCTGTTCATCACCGCCAAGGCCGCGCATCTCATCCTCGATCTGCGCACCCCTGCCCCTCCAGGCAACTTCAATGACGCGGCGGATATGCTCAGCCTGTTTCTGCCCAAGGGAGAGGTGCTGTTCAAGATGAAGCAGATGGACCAGTCCGCCTCCGAGACCGAAACCAACAGGCGGGAGCCGCTCTGGGCAGGTTCATTGCTCGTTCTCGTCGATGACGAGACCAACAACCTCGGCGAGACCATCGCAGCGGTGCTAAGGCAGCGGAAGCAGGCGCTCTTGATCGGCGCGCCCACTCGCGGCGGCGCGGTGCGCTATGAAACCGTGCCGGTGGATGCCGAATGGTCTCTGCGCTTCGCCCGCGGCGAGGTGCTGCTGGCGGATGACAGCTCCGTCTTCAAAAAAGGGCTGAAGCCTGACTTTGCGGTGGAACTGCCCACCAGCATCAAGCGGCAAGTCTTCGAGGCTGGCGCCAGCAAAACGGTCAAAAGCACCATCACCGACCAGCCCCGCGCCCGCTTCAACGAGGCGGCGCTCGTCGCCAAACCCAACCCCGAGCTCGATGCCTACATCCGCCGCTCCGCCGGTGAATGGCTGCCCGAGGACGCGCCCAAGCCGAGTGATGTCGTGCTGCAACGCGCCGTCGATCTCATCACCACACGCGCACATTTTCAGTCCGCCAAGATCGACTGGAAGCGCAAAGACATTCCCGCGACGAAATGATGGAAATCCCCGACAAAATCGAAACGGTCGTCACGATCCGCGAGGTGATCAGCCCGAGCACCTGCCACGCCGCCCTGCCCAACGGCAAGATCATTTTTGGCTTCATGTCCAAGAAAGCGAAAGCTTTCCCCCTTCGAGAAGGAGGAAGAGTTCTCACTCAGATGGACGTGGCCGATTTCTCGCGTGGCGAAATGCTCGAAGCCTTATGAGGCAGGAGGCGTTTCTGACGGTGCTTCCGTGACAACTTCGGTGGTGGAGGTTTCAACCGCTTCAGCCGCAGGTTCGGCGTCATCCGCGACGACGGTAGCCACATCCTGGATGGTTTCGCCGTCTCTGAGGCCCATAAGTTTGACGCCCTGGGCGTTGCGGCCGGTTTCGCGAATGTCGCAGACGCGGATGCGCACGCTCTGACCCTTGGTGGTCATGAGCATGAGCTCGTCCTTGTCATGCACGGCCTTCGCGGCGACGACTTTGCCGGTTTTCTCGGTGACATTCATCGTGGTCACACCTTTGCCGCCACGATTGGTTAGCAGGCGGTATTCTGCGAAGGCGGTGCGCTTGCCGAGGCCGTTTTCGCTCACCACGAGCACCATGGTGTCGGGCTCGTTGGTGATGCAGCTCACAATGAAGTCACCGTCATCGAGCGTGATGCCACGCACACCGGCGGTGTTGCGACCAATCGGACGCAGATTCGGTGATTCGGGATCATCGCCCGTTTCATGGAAGCGCGCACACATGCCTTCATGGGTGACAAGGCAGATCTCCTTGTTGCCGTCGGTGAGGACGACATCGACGAGGTCGTTGCCCTCATCGAGCTTGATGGCGATGATGCCGTCCTTGCGGTAATTTTTGAATTCTTCGAGGGCGGTTTTCTTCACCGTGCCGTCCTTGGTGGCGAAGAGCACATACTTGTCCGCCGCCCACATGGCCTCGTCCTCCTGCCCCTGGGCTTCCAGGATGAGCACGGCGGCGATTTTCTCCTCAGAACGCAGGTTGAGCATGTTCTTGATGCTGCGCCCCTTGCCGGTGCGAGCGGCTTCAGGAATCTGATGCACACGCTCCACATACATGCGGCCCGTGTTGGTGAAGAAGAGCAGGAAATCGTGCAAATGAGCGCTGAAGAGGTGCTCGACGAAGTCACTGGCCTCCTC
>DNXB01000571.1 GCA_003506995.1 Verrucomicrobiales bacterium | reverse complement strand
CACCCAGTACGCCTTCACCCGCCCCATCGTGGACCACATGATGAAGAACTACAGCGGCGTCCTCAAGATCGACGGCGAGGTCGGCGACAAAAAAGCCTACGACCCGCGCGGCTACCTCAAGAAAGGAGAGCAAGGCCTCTGCGAGCGCATGAAAGTGGCCTGCGACGACCTCCGCAGCACCGGCAAGACCATCTTCGGCACCGTCTGACCACCGTAGAACGAACTTCCAAGTTCGTTCCACCCTCATCACTTCCCACGAGGGCCATGCATCCGCATGGCCCTTTTTACGTTTGGCGGCTGGCAGCCTTTACCACGCCTCCTGCCTTCATTGCCAAGGAGAAAGCCCGCTCCGGCTCCTCACCAGCCTTTGGCTGCTGACAGGCCAGAAGGTCGGGAGCGTCACCGCCCATTGGCTGGTGGCACTTGGGAGAGTGGAGAACGTCACCAGCCTTTGGCTGGCGGCACCTTGGAGACTGGGAAAGCTCACCGCCTATCGGCGGGTGGCACTTGAGAGCTTCGACGGCATCAGAACCCTTCGCATCCTTGCGAGCGGGAGACAGGGAACCGCCACGACGCTTGGGCTGGTGACGTTCCCGAGCTTGCTCGGCGTCCGGAGGTGTTGGCCTGTGCGACTTCCGACCTTCCTGACCGCCAGCTCCCATTCCGATTTCAAGTTCCGCGCCCCCATGTCTGCTGATCGAGAAAAGCAACTTTGCCCGTGCGCTCTCGGCACAGCCTGCCATCATCGCTGCTTCTCTTCATGGCGTCGAAATCAATCACCTGTTCAATCCCGAGGTTCAAGATCGTCAGTTGTAAGGCCGGACTTGTCGCGTAACCCTCCTTCAATCATATGCAACAGCGCACCGCAGAGTTTTTTTCCGGAATCGGTCTCATGAGAATGGGGCTGGACAAGGAGGGCTGGACTACTGTTTGGGCCAATGACCTTGATGAAAAGAAGTGGGAGATGTACCGGGACAACTTCAACGAAGGGGCCTGCGAGTTCGTGCTGGACGATGTGCATAAAGTGGATGGCAAAGACATTCCTGACATCGAGCTGGCAACAGCCTCTTTTCCATGCAACGACCTGTCGCTCGCGGGAGCGCGGCATGGACTCGCAGGAACTCAATCGTCGGCTTTTTGGGGCTTTGTTGATGCGATCAAGGGCATGGGCAAGAGACGTCCTCCTCTGGTTTTGCTGGAGAATGTCGCTGGTTTTTTGACCTCAAATGACGGCAACGATTTTCGGGACGCTTTGTTGGCGCTGAACGAACTTGGCTACGCAGTGGATGCTTTCATCATTGATGCGGTGCGTTTCGTGCCTCAGAGCCGTCAGCGCTTGTTTGTTGTGGGCAGCAAAGCTAAACCCGACCGTCTGAAAGAAACTGCACCAATGCTTTTGCAAAGTGACCTTCGCCCGTCGGCACTTGCGGACTTCATTTTCATGAACCCTGAAGTTGGGTGGTCGATCAGGTCTTTGCCTTCCTTGCCGCCTTCAACGAGGCTTTTAGCCGACATCATTGAGGATGTGCCGCTCAATTCGGAGGTGTGGTGGTCGAAGGAGCGCTGCGAGTATCTCATGAACCAGATGAGCGAGAAACATCGCGCACAAGCCGATCACATGATTGCTGGTTCCAAGTGGTCATATGGCACTGTGTTTCGTCGCGTACGTAACGGTAGAAGCATGGGGGAACTCCGAACGGATGGTATTGCTGGATGCTTGCGCACGCCTAGAGGCGGAAGTGGACGCCAAATTCTATTTTGTGCTGGCAAAGGCCAGTATCGAGTTCGTTTGTTGACTCCTCGGGAGTGCGCCCGTCTCATGGGCGCTGATAAATACAAAATTAATGTGCCGCTGAATCAGGCGTTATTTGGTTTTGGTGATGCCGTTTGTGTTCCTGCCATTCAGTGGATTGCCCGCAACTATCTAAACCCTGTTCTTGATGAGATGCGGCAAACGGCGCTGCCCCTACCATCCATTAGAAAAGACGTGCGTTACTCCATTCCTCGCCGAATCGCCAAAGCCAAGACATGAGCGACATCATCAAACAACTTGAAGCCCTGGCCGGAAAACAGCGCAAGTTCCTCAATAAAGGAGGGCTCTGTGTCGGGCTGGTTCTAACCAAGACCGCGCAGGAGAAAGGTTTGCCGCTCGGTCATGATTCACTTCGCACCGAAGAAGGCGGCCAGGTGGCGGGACTGGGCAAGGCTGCGGTGCAAAACATCCTTACTGCGTATGGAATCACAAAAGTTCTGGCGGAAGAGGGAGGCAGAACAAGCCGTGGAAGCCTCGGGTTGATGGAGGCTTATGTCACAGCCCTCAACTCACTCCACGCTCAAACTAAGGAGGCGCTTGACCTCGAAGCTGTAATGGAATGGTGGATTGGAAAGGTGCGGCTGCATTTCGCCAGTGAAGGACCAAAGTTCAATTTCGACACAGGGAAGTCCGTGGCTGCCAATGTCGCCAACATCTTTGAACAGGCGGCGGACATTCAGAAAAACTCCGGCGGCGCCAATTTTGTCGGCGCGATGCTTCAGCATCTAGTCGGGGCCAAGCTGGATATTGTTCTCGGCACCGGAACCGCCTCACATCATGGTTTTTCCGTCGCTGATCACTCCACGGCACGACAGGCTGACTTCGAGGTGAGCGGCGTCGCGATTCATGTGACCACCCATCCTTCTGAAGCGCTGATTCGCAAGGTGTCCAAGAACCTGCAAGCGGGGTTGAAGCCTGTGATCGTGACGCTGGCAGATGGTGTCGAGGGTGCTGCCTATTTGCTCAAGAACACGGAATGGAAGGACCGCATCGACGTGATTGATGCCACGCAATTCCTCACCGCCAACGTTTATGAACGCAGCTTGTTCAAGGCAGGTGAATGCAAGGCGACGCTCACGGCGATTCTGACGCGCTACAATGAGATCGTGGCCGCATGTGAGACTGATCCGGTCTTGCAAATTCGATTTTAACGGCCGCCCCATGTCCGACCACCTGTTGCTGCGCCGACTTCCCGCTTCCAAAGACTGCTCGAATGACGAGCTGCTGGCGGCATTTCTCGATTATGTGGCGGAAAAGAAGCTGGAACTCTATCCAGCGCAGGAGGAGGCGATCTTGGAGCTTTTCGATGATCGTAACGTGATCCTGAACACGCCAACGGGATCGGGGAAGTCGCTGGTGGCGACGGCGATGCATTTTCGCTCGTTGGCGAAGGGTCGGCGGTCCGTTTACACCTGCCCGATCAAGGCACTGGTGAATGAGAAGTTCCTGGCACTGTGTCGCTATTTTGGCCCGGACAACGTCGGCATGGCCACGGGCGATGCGACGGTGAACCGCAAAGCACCGGTCCTGTGCTGCACGGCTGAGATTTTGGCGAACTACGCGCTACGCGACGGCGCGGAGGCTCCGTTTCGCGAGGTGATCATGGACGAGTTCCATTACTACTCGGACAAGGAACGCGGCGTGGCCTGGCAGGTGCCGCTGCTGACCATGGCCCGCTCCCGCTTCCTGCTCATGTCGGCCACCCTTGGTTCGACGGAATTTTTCGCCCGGGAGCTGACCCGGCTGACCGGAGCAGCAACCGCGGTCGTCAGCAGCCGCGACCGGCCGGTGCCGCTCGAATTCTCGTACGTCGAAACCTCCGTCGATCAAACCCTGCAGATCTTGACCACCCAAAACAAGGCCCCGGTTTACCTTGTCCACTTCACGCAAAACGACGCCGCCCAGGCCNNGCCTGGCAGGTGCCGCTGCTGACGATGAGCCAGTCGCGTTTCCTCCTCATGTCGGCCACGATGGGTGGATCGGCTTTCTTTAAGGAGGGACTCACACGGCTGACGAATGAGGAGACGACCGTGGTGACGTCGTATGAGCGTCCGGTACCGCTGGAGTTCAGTTATGTGCAGACCGGCGTTGATGTGACGCTTCAGGAGTTGGTGGAGGCGAACAAGGCACCGGTGTATCTCGTGCATTTCACGCAGAACGAGGCCGCGCAGGCGGCGCAGGATTTGATGAGCCTGAATTTCTGCTCGGCAGCGGAAAAGGCGTCGATCAAGGAGCTGATGGCGGGTGCGAAGTTTACCAGCCCGTATGGCAAGGAGGTCAAAAAGTATCTCAGTCATGGCGTGGGCATTCATCATGCCGGTTTGCTGCCGAAGTATCGCGTGCTGGTGGAGAAACTGGCGCAGCGCGGCTTGCTGAAGGTCATCTGTGGCACGGACACGCTGGGCGTGGGCGTGAACGTGCCGATCCGCACGGTGCTGCTCACGCGACTCAGCAAATACAGCGGCGAAAAGGTCGCCACGCTCACGGCGCGTGATTTTCACCAGATCACCGGGCGTGCAGGCCGTCGCGGCTTTGACGACGTGGGCTACGTCGTGTGCCAGGCACCGGAGCACGTCATCGAGAACGCGAAGATGGAGGCCAAGGCAGCCGGGGACGTGAAGAAGATGCGCAAGATGGTCAAAAAGAAGCCGCCGGAGGGTTTTGTCGGCTGGAATGAGGACACCTTCAAAAAACTGCAAGCCGCCTCGCCGGAGCCGCTGGTGTCGCGCTTCCAAGTTTCGCACGGCATGCTGCTCCAGGTGCTGAGCCGAAAAGGCGACGGCTGCGCGGCGATGCGGCAGCTCATCGCCGAATCGCACGAGACGGCGAACGCGAAGACGCAGCATGAGAAGCGTGCGTGGCAGTTGTTTCGGGCGCTGGTGCAGCGGAAGATCGTCGAGATCATCCCCACCGCGCAGCGCGGAGCCGATGGCACCAAGCTGCGGCTCAATGTGGAGTTGCAGGACGATTTTTCGCTGAATTACACGCTCTCGCTCTACCTCATCGACACACTGGCGCTCATTGATCCGGCCTCAGCGACCTACGCGGCGGATGTGATGACGCTGTGCGAGTCCATCCTCGAAAATCCCGACATCATCCTGCGCCGCCAGCTCGACGCCGTGAAGACGGAAGCGATGACAGCGATGAAAAACGAAGGCGTGCCCTTCGAGGAGCGAATCGCGAAGTTGGATGAGCTGGAATACCCGAAACCCTGCCGCGACTTCATCTACAACACGTTCAACGCCTTCAGCGACGCTCACCCTTGGGTGGGCCAGGAAAACATCCGCCCGAAAAGCATCGCCCGCGAGATGTTCGAGAACTTCCGCACCTTTGCCGACTACATCAACGACTACGACCTCCACCGCGCCGAGGGCGTGCTGCTTCGCCATCTTTCCAGCGTTCACAAAGTGCTGGCGCAGACGGTGCCTGACTCGTTCAAGAACGAGGCTGTGCAGGAAATGGAGTCGTGGATTGCTGGAGTGTTGAGAGGCACGGATTCGAGCCTTTTGGATGAATGGGAGAAGCTGCGTGATCCCAACTACAAGCCGGATGAGGTCGAGGAGAAGCCGGTGGCAGCGCCTGACATCACGCGGAACAAGCGCGAGTTCACCGCCCTCATCCGAACGGAGATATTTCGCCACATGCAGCAGATCGTCAGCGGTAAGATCGACCACCCCGAGCTGGACGACTACTACGCCGACCACGACCGCATCCGCCTCGACAACGAAGCCCGCAACGGCCGCCACACCTATGTGGAACCGAGTGAGGACGGCCAAACGTGGCGTGTGAACCAAGTGCTGATCGATCCCGAGGAGCTGAACGACTGGCAGCTCGAATTCCGCGTGGATTTGGCGCAGGCCCGAGAAGATGGAAAGCCGACGCTGGTGTTTGTGAGCTTGGGGCGGATCGGGTGATCTTTATGAAGTGGCGTGAGCGCTCGTGTTTTTTGCGGATGGGGGCATCCGCGCTCCTTTACTGAGCTGCGAGCGCCGCAGCGGCTTTGGCTTTGGCGATCACGGCCTTTTTCAGAATCTCCTCCGTGCTGGGGAGGCTGGCGAGGACGTCGGCGGGGATGAAGCCGTCGCCGACGAGCTTGGTGAGGCATTTTTTGCGCTCGTCGAGGGCCTTGTCGGGGCTGCGCTCTTTGCTGAAGCGGGATTTGGCGGCGGCGCTGCGGTCCTTGAGCGCGGAGTAGATGTCGCCACCGAGCAGCGAGGAGATGTCCACCTTGATTTTTTCGCGGCCGGCTTCGGATTCGTTGATCTCATCGCCGTTGATCGGTCCCGCCTGATACTTGGGGAACATGATGGCGACTTCGGGGCAGACGCGGGAGC
>DNXB01000183.1 GCA_003506995.1 Verrucomicrobiales bacterium | reverse complement strand
GAGGCGAAACCGTTTCGTGAGGTGTGTGAGGCGGCGGAGTCGAAATTGAAGCCGCTGCCGCAGCGCATCTCTGGCGTGACGGTGCCGCATCATCTGCTGGCGGTGGATTTGATCGCGGAGACGCTGTTTCTCGCCTCGGCGGGGAAGTATGAGCGCATCGTGATTTTATCCCCGGACCACTTCAAGCGGGGCACGACGCCGTTTTCGACGACGACGCGGGATTTTCTTACGCCGCTGGGCCGCGTGCGGGTGGATGCGGCGGCGGTGAAGGCGCTGATGCAGGAACCGCTGGTGAGTGAGTCGAGTCTGTTCAGCCGCGAGCATGGTGTGCAGGCCGTGTTGCCGATGCTGGCGCGATGGTTTGGCGAGGTGCTGGTTGTGCCGGTGACGCTCGGTGTGCGTTCGACGAAGGCGGAATGGGAAAAGCTGCTGCCGCTGCTGAAGCGCTGCGTGCAGGAGAAGCCGACGCTGGTGGTGCAATCGACGGATTTTTCGCATTACCTCACACAGTCGGAGGCGAGGCGGCGGGATGAGGAGACGCTGCGTGTGCTGGCCGTGGGTGACGCGGAGGCGGTTTTAAGTCTCGATCAGCCCGGTCATCTCGACTCGAAAGCGGCGCAGTGGCTCATGCTGCGGCTCCATGAAGGCGTGAAGCCGGTGGTGCTGCATAATCGCAACGCGATTCACTACGGCGGCAGGCCGGATGAACCGGAGACGACGAGCTACATCACGCAGCTTTTCAGCCCTGAGGTGATCCCTGGACGCTTGCTGCCGGGGAAGCGCGTCTGTTTCGGCGGAGACACGCAGTTTGGCCGCGAAGTGGCTGTGAAACTGGCCCGGCCGAGCGAGGCGGCACGCATTGAGAAAACGATCCTTGATGCCACGGGCGGAGCGCCGCTGATGGTAAATCTCGAAGGCGTGCTCTTGCCCGAAGTGCCTGCCAAACTGCGTCATCCGTTTCAAATCGGCATGCGCCGTGATCTGGCGCTGGAGTGGCTGAAGCGGCTGAACGTGACCGCCGTGTCGCTGGCGAACAATCACAGCCATGATTTTGGCGCGGCGGCGTTTGCGGCGATGAAACGTGATCTGGAGGCCGCAGGCATCGCGGTGGTGGAAGACGGCGCGATGATCGAACTCGATGATTTTTGCCTCGGCGCGGCCACGGATGTCGAAAACTCGCCCGCACCGGCGCGTGATCTGCTGCGGGCAGGCTCGTTCGAGCTTTGGAAGCCGTCATCGAAGCCGTTGTTCGCCTTCTTGCACTGCGGGGCCGAATACGCCGCCGCGCCGACGATTCGCGAGCGTTTGGTGGCCAGTTGGGCGGAGAAAGCGGGCGCGGAACTCATCGTGGGAGCGCACACGCATCGTCCATCGCCGGATTGGGAGCGGGGCAGGGGATCGCTGCGCTGGTTCTTGATGGGAAACCTCCTCTTCGATCAAAACGATCCGCGCAACAGCGGCGGCCTCATCGAGGTGCGCTTCCTCGATCAAGGCACCTGGACCGCCCGCTGGCTGCCGCTGGGGAATGTGTTTGCGCCGGTGCGTTGAGGAGACGCTGATGAATGTCGCACCGCAGAGATTGGAACGCCGCAGAGGATTGATTTACAATGCCTTTCTCTGCGGCTTTCCTACCTCTGCGGTGTTAAATCACTGGTTCCTCGATCCGGGGTGGCGGTGATCCTCCCCGCGCACCGCCGCAAGGAGCGCGAGTATGGTTGGCCTGCTCGCCACTTTCATCACCCATTTTATGTTGCCTGATTTCAACATGGGAGTGTAAAACGACTCGCATGACGCAAAACAACGTATTCAGATCACACAAACGTCGGATATAAAGCTGCTGACAAAACAACGGATTTGTCGATAAATCACCTGCTCACCAGAATAAGCAATATGGACCTCTATCCCAAAAGCAAGTTTTCGGGGCTGGCGCATTCTCGATCCGAGCGATTCTGGATCAGGACCGCTGAATCGCAAGCGAGGTGGCGGACAGCATCATGGATAATTGCGATATTTTGGACGCTTTGGTTAGTGGCTTGGGGTGCCGCTCCTCCCCTAATCATTCCCCTACTGACTTTCGCATCTTGGTGTGGCGTGACACTCGGTGAGTTGTCAAACTCGCTACTTAACATTATCGCACGTCAAGTTGATGGCTCAAATCTATGTTCAAAGCTAAAGGGCGAACAAGACGTCCCTCCTAACGTCTGACCCGCCTCCAGTTCAAGTCGTCATGAACGCTACAACCTCAACCTGCATTCGAAGCCTCTCACCCGGTCAGGCGTAGGAGGACTCGACGATCCCTTGCTATCTGGGTGCTCACCCGAGCCGCCAGGAGCCGATGGCCTCGCATCAGAAGCTCACTCACGACTGGTGGAACCAGCACCGGCATCGCTTCCTGCTCTACACTTCTGCGTTCGTGCGCGGTGAGGCCGCTGGAGGAGACCCCAATGCAGCCCAGCGACGAATGGTTTACCTGACATCACTGCCGGAACTGGATGTGCCCGATGAATTGGATCAGCTCGAAGCTGACTTGATACGACTGTTTCAGTTGCCGCCGAGGGCGGCAACTGATGCCTCGCATTTGGGCATGGCGATGCTCCACAAAATGGATTATCTGCTCACCTGGAATTGCGCCCACCTCGCCAATGCCACGTTGCAGAAGGATCTTCACGAGTATTGCCAGTATCACCACCTGCACTTTCCGATTGTCTGCACCCCTGAAACCCTCATCCAACTTCAACCATGAATGACACCATCGTCCAAGAAGTCAGAGACATCCGCGCCGCAATAGCGGCAGAGTTTGGCTATGATCGCACGAAGCTCATCGCCTGGGCACGAGAACAGACCAAGCAACGCAAGGCATTGGGCGACACACGCCCGAACAAAAAGCTGGAGACAGCGGGCGGGGCTGTGGTGTCCCCCGTGGCCCGGAAGCGCCGTGCGCGCGTCGTGCGCGCTTCAGTTTGAGCTGTGGGCCGTGCATTGATCAGTGCTGCGGCGAACGGTGGTCGCTGTGCTTGAGTCGTTGATGCAGTTCAGACCGGCGTCTCATCGCCGAGCCGCTTGTCCGGCACGAGGTAGCCTTGGACATAATCACGCACGGCTTCGGTGAGCGCGGTGATTTCCTGGGTGAAGCCGGAGGCGCGGAGTTTGGCGATGTCGGCGCAGGTGTAGTATTGATACTTCGATTGCAGGTGATCCGGCATGTCGATGAACTCGATGTTTGGCTGCTTGCCGAGGGCGGTGAAGATGGCGGTGGCGAGCTCGACCCAGGTGTGGGCTTTGCCGGAGCCGAGATTGAACAGACCGCCTGCGCTGGGTGTTTCGGCGAGATGGAGGGTCATGCGGATGGCGTCCTTCACATAGAGGAAGTCGCGCATCTGCTCGCCGTCCTGGTAGTCGGGGCGGTGGGATTTGAAGAGCTGGACCTTGCCGGTGGCGAGGATCTGGCCGCAGGCCTTGTGGACGAGGCTGCGCATGTCGGCCTTGTGGCCCTCGTTGGGGCCATAGACGTTGAAGTACTTGAGGCCGACGATCTTGGGCAGCCAGCCTTTGCGTTTGGCGTGGAGGTCGAAGAGGTGCTTGGAGTAGCCGTACATGTTCAGCGGGCGGAGCGCGTGGATGTCGGGCATTTGATCGTCCATGCCGTGGGCACCGTCGCCGTAAGTCGCGGCGGAGGAGGCATAGACGAAGCGGGTTTGATGGGCGAGTGACCACTGGCAGAGCTGCTTGGTGAACTCGTAGTTGTTCCGCATCAGGTAATCGGCATCGCGCTCGGTGGTGGCGGAGCAGGCGCCGAGGTGCAGGACGTGGTCAAAGCGCCCGAGCTTGGCGGGCGCATGCTGCACAGCCTGAAGGAGGTCGTTGCCGTCGATGTAGTCGGCGAATTTGAGCGGGACGAGGTTTTTCCACTTCTCGTCGGTGCTGAGGCGGTCGCAGACGACGATGTTCTCGCAGCCCCGGCGGTTCAGCTCCCAAACGAGAGCGCTGCCGATGAATCCGGCTCCGCCGGTGATGAGGATGCGACTGTCCGTGTTTTTCATGCTTCCCGCTGGTAACGGGAAAACCGGCGGGATTCAAGCCGGAGCTTGATCAGGCGGCGACGGATTGTGTCTGCGGCTCGGTGGCCGAGGTCAGGGGCACTTGCTCACGCCAGAGGGCGGGATGGAGGAAAACCCCTCGTGGATCTGCCTCCCACTCGCCCTGCCAGCCGACGATGGACTCCATGACGATGGGATTGGGGCACTGGATGGCCGGGTAGAGCCACTGCTGGTCAGCAACGACGAGCTTGGGAATGAGGGCTTTGCCGTGAAATTCGATCTCCCAGCCGAGCAGGAGGGGTTCCTCGTCGGTGAAACCGGCGAGGCCGAGCGGATGCTCCACCCAGCCGACGAGACCGCTGCCATTCAGCGCGTCCCAGACCTCGCGCATGTCCAGCTCCAGCCGCACGGCGAAGCCGGAGGTCTTGGCACAGCCACCGTTCACCGGATCGCGGCTGATGAGGCCGAAAAGGATGCTGGAGGGGCAGTTGGAGGGCACAATGTCCACCTGGAAGCCAAAACGGATGGGATGATCTGGCAGCAACAAGCTGCCAAAGCTCATGACTTGGAAGTCCGAGAAAGCCGGATCGGTGGCAGCAGAGGCGAGGAGCGATTCCATAGTTTTCTAAAAAATTCAGGTTACTTTATGAAATTTCGACTGAATAAAGATAATTTCAAATAATTTATCATAAAGAATTTATCTGGCCCACTCCATTTCTCAAAAAACATCTTCGACCCATAGCGGATCAGGTGCCATGCCATTGGCTAAATACTGCTCAATGAATGAATTGATTATGGTCACGCTATTGACGAATCTGTCGCGCACGATACCAACTACATCCCGTGTCACTCGCTGAAACGATCCAACACAACGGAACCGGCCTGGAGGCCGATTTCCGCTCCCGATTCCTGAGTGCCTACCAGCACATGGTGCTGGCGCGTGTGCTTGAGGAGAAAATGGGCGCGCTGTACCGCGCCGGCGGCCGCATTGTGGGCGGCGTTTACGTTGGCAAGGGCCAGGAGGCTTTCAGCGCCGCCCTCGGCGTGCAGCTTCAAAAGGGAAAGGACGTTTATGGCCCGCTG
>DNXB01000439.1 GCA_003506995.1 Verrucomicrobiales bacterium | reverse complement strand
GAGGTCGGTTTCGGCACCGTCATCGAGCACATACACCTCGCCGTGCTCGTACGGGTTCATCGTGCCTGGGTCGATGTTCAGGTACGGGTCAAACTTCTGCATGATGACCCGCAGGCCGCGGAGTTCGAGCAGGGTGCCGAGGGAGGAGGCGGCGAGGCCTTTGCCGAGTGAGCTGACGACGCCGCCGGTGACGAAAATGTATTTCATGGTTGTTCTCGGTTCGCGTTTCTCGGTTCGCAGTTCAAGAGGAATGTTTTTGCAGATGCTGTTCGATGGCGGCGGCCTGCTCCGGGGTGTCCACACCGGGCGAAAGCTCGTCAGTCAGCACCACGCGGATGCGGGAGCCGTTTTCGAGGGCGCGGAGCTGTTCCAGCGACTCGGTTTGCTCCAAACGCGAGGGCGGCCAGGCCACGAACTGGAAGAGGAAGCTGCGCTGGAAGCCGTAGATGCCGAGGTGGCGGTAGCTGCGCGGCCAGGCGGCCGGATTCCGCACAAAGGGCAGGGGCGAACGCGAGAAATAAAGCGCGTCGCCATGCGTGTCGAAGATGACCTTCACCACGTTCGCGTCGCTGATCTGCGCCGCGTCATGAATCGGTGCGGCGGCGGTGATCATTTTGATGCTGGCGTCGTCGCGCATGGTGCAGGCCAGCTCGTCGATGAGGGCAGGGGAGATCAGCGGCTCGTCGCCCTGCACATTGATGAGGATGCGGTGGTCCGGGAAAGATTTCGCGGCTTCCGCGATGCGATCCGTGCCGCTGGGATGATCCGGCGAGGTCAAAACGGCCTTCGCACCGAAACTGGCCGCGGCTTCCGCGATGCGGGGGTCATCCGTGGCGATGATCACGTCATCGACCTGCTTGCAGTCCTGGCAGCGCTCCCAGACGTGCTGCACGAGCGGTTTGCCGGCGATGAGGTGGAGCGGCTTGCCTGGGAAGCGGGTGGAACCCCAGCGGGCAGGAATGGCGACGAGGGTGCGTGAAGTGTCGGTGGTTGCCAAGGTGGTACGAGCAGGTTCGCCTGAGATGACGCGGATGAGCGGGGCTTGCAAGGGGGATTTGGCCGCAAAGGCAGGTGTTGCCGTGCGAGCAGCCGGATGTTAATCTCCGATCATGAGCGTTGCAGAACTAACGACCAAGAAGCCGCCGCTGAAGCCCGAGGAGAAGCGCGCGCTGGTGCGCAGCAAATTTGCCGAACTGGCCTCCAGCGCGGACACTTTGACTGACGAGGAAATTGAGTCGGCGCACAAGGCGCTCATGGAGTTTGAGCTGCGGCGGTTGCTCAAAGTCATGTCCGACGGTGCAGAGGATGACGAGCGTGCCGGACTGCTCGAGCCCGTTGAGGTTGAGGCGGCCATCAAAGAGTTTCGTGCCCGCCATCCCTACCGATGACCGTGGTGATCGACACCAACGTGGTGCTGCAAATGCGCAAGCAGGGAAATCGCTGCTGGCCCATCATGCAGGCCTGGGCCGCAGGACGGTTCTTCTGGGCCGTGAGCAATGAGATCATGTTTGAATACCAGGAGATCGTGGAACAGCGCACCAAGGCGGATGGCTGGCGCAAAACGACCGCCGTGTTTGATTTTGTGGAAACCATCCGTCCGGGTAGCATGCGGCTTATCACGCCGACTTTTCGTTTCCATCTCATCGCCGCCTGCGAGGACGACAACAAGTTTGCGGATTGTGCGATCACAGCGGCGGCGGACTGGATCATCACGGAGGATCGCCATTTTGACGGCCTCATTGGCAGCGGCCACAAGCCGCAGCCGATTGCACCGGAGGAGTTTATCAGCCGCATTTTGAAGGTATGAGGATGCAGGAATCGCCGCCGCCGCACTTTTGCACCAGCCCTCATCCCCAAAACTGCAATCGGCGTCCCGAATCACTTCGGGACGCCGACTGCGGCTGCCGTTTGCAGGCAATCAATCTTTAAAGCTCAGGCGAACCTGAGGCTGCCGGTCACTTGACGTGGGCGGAGACGAGCTTGGTCATCTCGAACATCGTCACCTGGCTTTTGCCGCCAAAGACGGCTTTCAGCGCCTCGTCGGCGTTGATGTTGGTCTTCTTCGTCTGGTCCTGCAGGCCGTTCTTCTTGATGTATTCCCACAGCTTCTTGGTCATTTCGTCGCGTGAAAGCGGTGTGGAACCGATCACCTTCGCAAGAATCTCATCCGGCTGGACGGGCTTCGAGAGGGCAGGGTTCAGTTTGCGTGCTGGTTTTGGATCAGTGCTGGATTTGGTTGGCATAAGAGGAAGACGTTGGCGTCAGACAGGCGATGGGTCAACAGCGTTGATGTGGCGGTTTTCACCTAAGAGAAGCTGATGAAAGAGGCACCCCAGAGAGGGCCGGAACGCCGGGCGGGCGTGTGGACTAGGAGTAGCTTTGGGATGTGTCCACAGATTACGCAGATTTCACCGATTGAAGCCCATCTGTGTAATCTGAGAAATCTGTGGATAAAAATTCAAGTTATACGGGAGGTCCAGAGAACGCAGGGGATTGATGCTGAAGGATCTTCTGCGCGTTCTCCAAGACTGGCGGCCCATGGGGCATTCCTCATGCTGATTTCGTCTTTTCCTCCCCTCCCGCCTCCAGCAGGCGCACCTTCTTCTCCACCAGCGGCAGCCAGAGACTCACGCGGGTGCCCAAACCTTCGCGGCTTTCGACGTCGATCTCGCCGCCGTGCTCGCGGATGATGCGGCGGACGATGAGCAGGCCCAGGCCGGTGCCGGTGCTGCGGGTGGTGGCGAAGGGCTGGAAGAGCTTGCCCATTTGCTCGGCGCTGATGCCCTTGCCGCTGTCCTCAAAGCTCAGGCGCACCTCGTAGTCGGTGAAGGTGCCGTTGATCGTTAGCGTGCCGCCGTTCGGCATCGCCTGGCAGGCGTTACGGATGAGATTGTACACCGCCTGCTTCATCTGGCCTGGATCGAGCGGCATGGCAGGCAGATCGGCCCGCAAATCGAGTTTGAGCTTCACCTTCGACTGCTCGATCTCCGGCTGGAGGAAGCGCACGCACTCCTCCAGCAGCTCGCGCAACTGCACGCGCTGGAGCTGCGGCTGCGTGGGGCGGATGGCGGCGAGGAACTGGCCGATGATGAAATCGAGCCGCCGGATCTCGCCGGTGGCCACGTCCAGGTGCTCGCGCAGGCTTTCGCCCTTCGCGCCCATCTTTTTGAGGCGGCGTTCGAGGAGCTGGAGGTGGATGGTCAAAGAATTCAGCGGATTGCCCAGCTCATGCGCCACCCCGGCCGCGAGGAGCGTGAAGGCGTTCAGCCGCTCGCTTTCGAGCTGTTCCTCGGTGCGCTTGCGGGTCTCCGTGACATCGCGGATCAGCATCACGAAGCCCAGCGGCGAGTCATCGTCGATGCTGGTGATGTAGAAATTGAGGTAGCGGTTCTCGGGGTAAAAAATCTCCAGGTCGCGGCTCACCACCGTGCCGGGCTTGAGCATCTCGTTCCAGTCCAGCCCGCGCACGCCCTGCGCCAGGCGTTGTCCCAGCACCTGGTCCGGCTGCATGCCGAAGAACGTGCAGGCCGCGCGGTTCACATAGGTCACCTTGCCCTCGGTATCGAGCAGGATGACGCCCTCCTGCAAGGCCTCGAACACCTTCTCCTGAAATTTCTTCTCTCGCAGCAGCTCCACCACGATGCCCTGGACTTCGCCCGGTTCGAGGCGGTCCATGCGTTTGATAAGCTTGTCGATGAAGGCAGATCTCATACACTGGCGGTCATGAACGACATCCTGATCGTCCTTTGCACCTTCCCGGACCTCGGGAAGGCCCGCGAGACTGGCACGGCGCTGGTGGAATCGCAACTCGCCGCCTGCGTGAATCTCATCCCCGCCGTCGAATCCATCTACCGCTGGGAAGGCAAGGTCGAAACCGCCGCCGAGGTCCTCGCCATCTTCAAAACCACGCCCGCCGCCTGGCCCCGCTTCGAATCACGCCTCCGCGAACTGCATCCCTACGACGTGCCGGAGATCGTGGCGCTCAAGCCGGAGCAGGTGGCGGAGAGCTATGCGCGGTGGGTGGGGGAGAGTGTGTTGTAGTATGGAGGGATGTGCGGGAAGAATTTTACACCGCAGAGGTTGGAACGCCGCAGAGATTGTTTCTGAAAACCTCTGCGGCGTTCCTTTCTCTGCGGTGAGAAATCTGGTGGTGCCTGTCATTTCACCTGCGCACGAATTCTGCGGATCTCTGTGACAAGTGAAGCGGCGTGGAAGTTGAGACAGATTCCTGCATCCACTCCAGCCGCCCTCAGCAAGGAACGATCCCTGGCGAGTTGGAGCGTGCTGAGTTCCTTCACGCAATGGCAGGCCACCATCAGGCTGTTTTCGACGATCAGGGGAACCTCCTTGCTGCTGAGGATGAGTTGATCTCGATAAATCAGATTCGCGGGCAGATTCACCTGCGTCTGAATGCCTCTCAACCTCAGTTCCCGCACCAGACAGGCTTCATACGCGCTGCGGAGCAGACCATGGCCAAGTTCATGCTGCACCTCCAGGGCCGCTCCCAAAACCTCGCGGGACAGCGCGTCGAATTCCTTTGAGGGAGGTGTTTCAGTGTGTTGGCGGACGGCGGGTTTGATGGAATGCGCTCGCCTGACAATTCCATCTCGCAGAACGAGGGTGTTGAAGTTCATCAGCAGTCCCAGCGTCATCCGGGATAGCCGCAGGTAGGTCAGAAGTTGCGCCTCGTGCAGCGGATGGAGCTTTTCCACCGCTTTGAGTTCCAGCAGCAACCGTTCTGAGATGACCAAGTCCATGCGATAGCCGCAATCGAGCTTCTCTCCTTTGTAAATGAGCGGCAGAGGCACCTGGCACTCATGTTCGATGCCCTGAGCCACCAGTTCCAAATGCAGCGCACGCTCATAGTCCGCCTCATCCAGTCCCGGTCCGAGAGTCCGGTGAACAGTCATGGCGGCACCAATGACAAGCTTGGTGAGATCGCCGCCGAGGTCGGGGTGCGGTGAGGCAGGCATGATGGGAAGATTTAACACCGCAGAGGCAGGAACGCC
>DNXB01000104.1 GCA_003506995.1 Verrucomicrobiales bacterium | reverse complement strand
GACTCCATCGTGCGCGGCACCACGTTGAAGAAAAGCCTGCTGCGCATCCTCGCCCGCACCAATCCGCGCCGCATCATCGTCTGCTCCACCGCGCCGCAGATCCGCTACCCGGACTGCTACGGCATCGACATGGCCGAGCTGGGCAAGTTCATCGCCTTCCAGGCCGCCGTGGCGCTGCTGCGTGAGCGCGGCATGTCCCACATCGTGCGGGACACCTACAACGCCTGCAAGGCCGAGATGAGGAAGCCCAAGGAGGAGATGCGCAACGCCGTGAAGGCCGTTTACGCGCCGTTCACAGACGAGGAAATCTCCGCCAGGATCGCCCAGATGATCAGCCCCGAGGAAACGCCGTGGCATGGCGCGGTCGAAGTGATCTACCAGACCATCCCCGGCCTGCATCAAGCCCTTGGCGCCGAATACGGCGACTGGTACTTCAGCGGTAACTACCCCACCCCCGGCGGCTATTCCGTGGCAAACCAGTCCTTCATCCTCTACTGCGAGGCCAAGGACGGCCGCGCCCACGAGGCGCTGCTGTGATTCTTCACTTGGCAGGCAGCGCCCGGGGGATGTCCTCCAGCGGCGGATTGCCGAAATCCACCGACTCCTGGTAGATGTTGGAACGGCCGGCCTCAATGCGGTTGGGACTGTCGTTCGGGTCGGTGGAGCTGATGATGTGCGGCTGGATGAAGATGAGCAGCTCCTCGCGGATGGCCTCTTTGCTGGTGGTGCCAAACAGGTGCTTGATGATCGGAATGCGGCGCAGGAAAATGGCTCCGCGCTCGCCGTTCGTCACACGCTCGGTGATGAGGCCGCCGAGGACGACGGTGGCGCCGTTTCTCACGGCAACCTCGGTCACCAGCTCCTGCGTGCCGATGGTGGGCACGGTGTTGCCGGAGATGACCTGCGTGCCGACGATGTTGTCGTTGATCTGCGCGATCCTGAGCGTGACCTCGTCATCGGAGTTGATGAGCGGCACGACCTCGAGCTTGAGCAACACATCGCGGTATTCGACGCTGACACTGGTGCTGGCGACGCCGGCGGTGAAGCCGCCATTGGAAAGAATCTGCGCGGGCACGGCGATGCGCTGGCCGGAGGAGATGACAGACTTGGCGGCGTTCTTGGCGTACACGCTGGGTGTGGCCAGCACCTTGAAGTCGCGCTTGCCGTCGGCCAGCTTGATGTAGTTGCTCAGGGAGCCGATGGTGCCGTAGAAGTTGAGCTGGTTGACCGAGAAATTGTTCAGGTTCACCGGGAATTGCAGCGTGCCGGGGGCTGTCGAGGTCGTGGCCCCGGGCGTGGTCTGGTTGACACTGAAATCATCCAGCATCTTCAGAAAGTCGAAGCCCACATTGTAGTCCTTGCCCAGGGTGAGCTGGCCGATGATGGCGGAGATGTACACCTGCTGCGGTTTCACATCCATCTCCTTCAGGAGCTGGTCGATGCGGGTGATGTGCTCGGGCGAACCAGACACGACGAGGCTGTTCGACTGTGGATCGGCGATGAGCAGCGTCTTGCCGACGATCAGGGACTCAGGCGCGCCGACTTCCTCCGGCGCGTCGAGCACGCTGCGACTGGCGTTGGAGCCGGTGCTCATGCCGCTGCTGCCACCAAAGTTGTTGTTAGAGCCGAAGGCCGAATTGGAGTTGCCGGCATTACGCGCCTCGGTGGAAGGAGAGTTCGAGGTGGCTCCACCGCTGCGGCGCGCGCTGCCGCCGCTGCGTCCTCCGCCGGAAGAGGCGCCGCCGTCGTTGCTCTGAATGTCGGTGTCCTTGGCCAGGGCGTTGTAGGCCACGGGCAGGAAGTCCTGCACGTCCATCCACTTGAGGCGGCGTTTGAGGAAGTTGGTGCCGTCTTCCTGCTTGTCGAGCTTCTCGACCAGCCCCTTGATGTAAGTGATGTCCACCGGGCGACCGATGACGAGCAGCTCGTTGGTGCGGCGGTAGGGGAAGATTTTGACCTTCGAGGCGGCGGGATTGGTGGCGGAGGTGTTCGTGCTTCCTCCCGGATTCATGACCGGCACGGGCACCGAGCCAGGGCGCGCCGCAGGATTCGCCACGGCGACCACGGGGGCCGGTATGGAGCTGGTCTGCGCCTTTTCCTCCTGCTCGAAAATCTCGCTCACGATCTCGGCCACGAGTTCCACGTCGGAGCGCTCCAGTTTGATCATCTCATTGGCGATCTCGGCGGGCGACACATCCACAATTTGAGCGATCTCACAGATGCTGCGGATGGTGGCGCTGTTTTCGGTGATGATGAGGGCGGAGTCGTTCGAGATCGGCGTCATCGCGCCATATGCGTGCAGTTTGATCACCTGCTGGAAGGCCTTCGAGGCGTCCTCGGCGGAGATGTGCTGCAAGGGCAGGACGTAGTGGCAGATTTCCTCGTTCTCCGGCAGGTCGCGCAGGGAGTTGTACACCTTCAAACCGTCGGCGGTGGGGCTCTTGCCGCCTGCGTGGTTGATCAGCTTCGCCGTGGTGGCATCCACATGAATGATGGCATAACCGTTGAGCAGCAGCGTGGCCTCGATGAACGCGATGGCGTCTCTTTTTGTGAGATTCTGCGGGGAGATGATGCGGAGCTGCTCCCCCTGCAACGCGGAGTCCAAAATGAGCTTTTTGCCGGTGAGCTGGGTGTAAAACGGGATGATCGCCTGGATCGGAGAGCTGGGGAAATTGACCTTGATCGTGGCCCCTTCCCCGACGGGCACATAAACGCCTGCATTGGCCTGCCCGGTCGGAGGCGGAAGCGTGGGAGCCACGTTTGGCTGCTGCGCCTTCGAAGCATGTTTGGCCCCCAGAAGCAGAAGCACCAGCAGCACGGCAAGGCGCAGACGGCCGAGCGGTTGAGAGGGGAAACGGGACATATTGTTACTGAAATTATATTCAGTATAACTAATTTGCCATCACCAGCAAGGTTTTAGTTAATATCTATTAAAATTCATGCCCTACAGCCGCTTCTTGCACTGCCCCGGCTCCGGCGGATGATCCGGCCCCATGATCTCCATTCAGGGCCTCACGAAGCGCTTCGGCGCTCAAACCGCCGTCGATCACCTCACGCTGGAAGTCCCGCCGGGTATGATCGTCGGTCTTTTGGGGCCCAACGGCGCTGGCAAGACCACCACCCTCAAAATGGTCACCGGCATGCTCCAGCCGGACGCAGGCGCGGCTCTGATCTGCGGCGTAAATGTGGTCACGCATCCGATGGAAGCCAAGCGGCTGCTCGGTTTCGTGCCGGATTCGGGCGCGGTCTATGAATCCCTCACCGGACTCGAGTTCCTGCTCATGATCGGTGCCCTCTACGGCATTCATGAGGACGAGGCGCGGCCCCGCATCCGCCAGTTCCTGGATTTCTTCGAGCTGGATGAGCAAACACTGACCTCAAAGCTCCTCGGCGCTTATTCCAAAGGCATGCGGCGCAAGGTCGTCATCACCGCCGCCTTGCTGCACAACCCGAAGGTCGTGCTCCTCGACGAACCGCTCGATGGTCTCGATGCGAACGCCGCCGTCGGCTTTAAGGCCCTGCTCGAAACCCTCGCCCGCGAGGGCAAGACCATCGTGTACAGCTCCCATGTGCTCGATGTCGTCGAGCGCGTGTGCAATCGCGTCGCCATCATCGCGGAGGGAAAACTGCTGGTGGAAGGCACGCCGCAGGAGCTTCAGCGCCAGCACGGGGCCGACACACTGGAGCAACTTTTCACCCGCCTGACCGGCCTCAGCGGCCATGAGGCCCGCGCCGAGTCCTTTGCCAAAAACATGCTGTCATGAGCACCGTCGCGGCACCCTCCCCTGCCAAAGTTCTGCGCGGCCTGTTCTGGAAGCTGCTGTTTCGCGGTCGCGCCGCCCAGCAGGCCGGGGCGAACAAAACGAAGCGCCAGATTGGTCTCGGCCTCACGCTGGTCATTTACGCGCTGGTCGGCCTCCTGCCCGCGATGTTCGCCAAAAACGCGGACACCTTCGTCTTCGCCAGCGCCCTGCACGGCTTCACTTTCATATTCGCCTCGCTCACCCTGGCCTCCAGCGCGGGCACGATGCTCTTTATGAAGGAGGAGGCTGAAATCCTGCTGCACCGTCCCGTCACCCCGCAGCAGATGCTTCGCGCGAAGTGCGCCGTGCTCGCCGGATTCGCGCTTTTGCTCGCCCTCGCTCTCAATCTGGCCGGATTCGTCGCCGGACTCGGCTGCAAGGGCGCGACGTGGCGCTTCATCCCCGCGCATCTCTTTTCCATGACGCTGCTCATGCTGTTCTCCGCCGCCAGCATCGTACTCGTTTACAATCTCTGCCTCAAGTGGTTCGGCCGCGAGCGTTTCGACAACCTCCTCGCCACCGTCCAGTCGCTCCTTGTCATCGTCATGATCCTCAGCGGCCAGATCATGCCGCGCATGCTGAAGCTCGACACCTTTCAGCATCTCGAAAACGTCAGCGGCTGGCTGCTGGCGCTGCCGCCGATGTGGTTCGGCGCGCTCGACGCCCTGCTCGGCGGCACCACCTTGAATCCCGCCTCGCTCTGGCTGCCTGCGGCGCTCGCCGTGATCGTCACCGCCGTCACAAGCTGGCTCGCTCTCGAAAAACTCGGCAGCGCCTACGGCCAGGGCCTCATGAACTTGAACGAGTCCGAAGGCACCGGCAAGGGCAGCAACAAGCCGCGAGGCCGCTGGCTCGCGGCGATGGTCAAACTGCCGCCGCTGAGCTGGTGGCTGCGAGATCCGGTGGAGCGCGAGTCCTTCAAGCTCACCACCGCCTACCTCGCGCGTGATCGCGAAATCAAAATGCGGCTCTACCCCGGCGTCGCCCCGCTGCTCATCATGCCGCTCATCATGCTGTTTCCGGCTGGCGGACGTGGCGCCGCAGGTGCCGAGGCCGCCATCATGATGCAAGGCTTCGCCACCTGCTTCCTCGGCATGGTGTCCATGCAGGCCATGCTGTTTCTCGGCTGCTCCGAGCACTGGCGCGCCTCCGCCTTCTTCCACGTCGCCCCGCTGCCGCATTGGACTCCGCTGTTTCACGGCTCCCGCAAGGCCGTGCTCGCCTGCCTCAGCTTTCCCGTCCTGATCCTGCAAACCGTCCTCCTGTGCGGCATGCAGCGCTCGTTGGCGCCGCTGGCGCTCAGTCTGCCCGCGCTGTTTTTCTTGCCCGCCTTCTCCCTCGTCACCGGCCTGCTCGGCCAATGGCTGCCGCTGTCCAAACCGTCCGAAGATGTCAAAAACACCGCCGCCGGCTGCCTCATGATGGCCGGGTCCATGGTCGCCGCCGGCATCGTCGGCGGGCTCGCCAGTTGGATGTGGCACATTGGTCATTTCGGCCTCTACCTCGCCATCGAGGCCGTCCTCATGCTCGCCGCCTCCTTCCTCATGAACCACCTCATGCGCGACACCCCCTGGGTGGCGATGAAGGAGTGAATCCGCACTGTAGTCCCGTTTTGACCCGCATTTCACACACTCCCGTAGAAACACGAGCACACCCTGATTTTGCCGCTAAGAGGCAGTGGGGCGGAGGAGCAGAGGCTTTTGATTCAAGAACTCTGCCTCTCCGCCTCTTTGCCCCTCTGCGGCAAAAATCGAGTTAGAGAAGTGCGAGTTAGCCGCTTCCAGAGCCGCCTGAAGGCGGAACTACAATACATGCCCTCCGCCAAAGCCGCTTTTTCCCGTTTCCATCCGCCTCTTTGCGGCTAATCAGATCACCACCATGACCCACGCCGAAGCCGCCGCCCGCGCCGCC
>DNXB01000263.1 GCA_003506995.1 Verrucomicrobiales bacterium | reverse complement strand
TTGAAGGAGCGAAGGGCAGCTTCATCCGTGTGACTGATCCGGGCGAGAAGAGCCTGTTCGACTTCGACAATGGCGACGCGATCACCATCGATGCCTGGGTGAATCCGGCTTCGGCACCGAAGGGCGGGAATGTTTATATCCTCGGCAAAGGGCGCACGTCGAATCCGGGGCAGGACGCGAACAATCAAAACTATGGGCTGCGTCTGTGGGACGCGGGTGGCTTCCTGCGGCCGAGTTTTCTTTTCCGCAGCCGCAAGGATGGCGATCACGCGGGCGACTGGCACCGCTGGACGACCACGGGCGGCATCGCGGCGGGTAGTGGATGGCATCATGTCGCCATCACCTATGAGTTTGGCAAACCGGAGACGATTCGCGGCTACATTGATGGCGAACTCGCGCCGGGCGCGTGGGACATGGGCGGCGCGACGAAGCAGGCTCCGGTGGTGGACAATGACGAGGTCTGGCTTGGCACGTCGATGGGCAAAAAGGAGAGCGTGAGCTTCGATGGCCTCATGGACGAGGTTCGGCTGTATCGCGGCATTTTGCCGGAGAAAACCATCGCCGCGCGTTATCCGGTGGAGCCTTACTCGCCGGTGCTTCCAGAAGGCGGATTGCCGAAGGGCAAAGTGCGCGTGGAGATCGTCGAGAACATCGGCAAGGCTGCGAAGTGGCCGCGCCAGTATCCTCAGCCGGTGGATGTGTATGAGGAGGACGTGTTCGGCTTCTTCCAGATCGCGCAGAAGTACACGGACACCGGCGTGCGTGCCGAGCGCAGCAATCCGTATCTGCTGCGCGCGATGGCCAGCATCGCGCTGCCTGCGGGCAAACAAGAGCTGCTCATGCGCGTGCGTGGACAGGGCCGCTTGTGGATGGATGGCAAGGTGCTTGCAGAGATTCTTTTCGGTCAGACCGGCGGCGGTGCGCACAACGAGGTGGAACATGCGGAGGCGGAGAAAAGCGGTCCTGCGTTGCGATTGCTCGGCCCTGGAGATCGCGAGACACGCATCAGCATCGAGAGCGATGGCAGGCAGCATGACTACGTCTTTGAAATGATCGCCGGGAACGGTCGCGTGCGCACCACGCTGGGCGAGACGAGCCTCAGCCTGCGTCAAACCGATGGCATGCACACGCTGCTCACGCCTTCGAAGAAGATCGTGCCGCTCACCGATGAAGGATGGGCCGACTTCCGCAAAGAGCGCCTCACTTTCTACGCGATGCATGATCAGGAGCAGCGCCAGAGCCTGCGGGCGAAACAAGACGCCTATTGGGCGCAGCGTCACGAGCAGGCGCGTGAGGTCATCGCGCAAAAGAAGCCGCTCAAACAGGCTGGCATCGACACTCTCCTCGCTGCCTCATGGGCCAAGGCCAGCACCGCTGGAAAACAGGCTGCAGGTGGCATTGATTTCGCGAAGCAGATCAAGCCGATCCTCGCGGAGAACTGCTTCCGTTGTCATGAAGAGAAGGCGAAGGGCGGACTACGCCTGAACACGCTCGAAGCCGCGCTGGAAGGCGGCGAATCGGGCAAGCCAGCCATCGTTCCTGGTAAACCCGCCGAGAGTCAGCTCGTCAGCATGGTTCATCCTGATGCGGGCGATGAGATCATGCCGCCGAAGGGCGATCCGCTCAGCGATGCGCAGCGCAAACTGCTCGCCGACTGGATCACGCAGGGCGCGAGCTTTGCCAGTGCGAGCCAGAAGATCGAGCCGACCGCGCTGACGAAAGACCTTGAGTTCCTGCGCCGTGTCACGCTCGACACCGTGGGCGTGGTGCCGAGCGCGGCGGAGATCGAGGCATTCCTCGCCGAGGACTCGCCGCAGCGTCGTGAGCGTGCGGTTGACCGCCTGCTCAAAGACACGCGCTGGGCGGATCACTGGACCGCGTATTGGCAGGATGTGCTGGCGGAGAATCCGAACATCCTCAAGCCGAGCCTGAACAACTCCGGCCCCTTCCGCTTCTGGATTCACGAGGCGCTGAGCGACAACCTGCCGATGGACCGCTTCGTCACCGAACTCGTGCGCATGGAGGGCGGCGTGCTCGCGGGCGGTCCTGCCGGATTCTCATTGGCGGCGGAAAACGATGTGCCGATGGCCGCGAAGGCGCACATCCTCAGCACCGCCTTCCTCGGCCAGGAGATGACCTGCGCGCGCTGCCACGACTCGCCGTACCATCAGTCGAAGCAGCGCGACCTCTTTGAAATGGCCGCCATGCTGAATCGCAAGGCGATCACACTGCCCGCTACCTCCTCGGTGCCGATGACGACCTTCGCCGGACGCAAACCGCTCATCCCGATCACGCTGAAGCCCGGTGAAGTCATCGCACCCGCCTGGCCGTCGTTGTTTGAAAAGAAACTGCTGCACGCAGATCAAAGCGCTGCCGCACCGAAGAAGGACGACAGCCGCGAGCAGCTCGCCGCGCTCATCACCTCGCCACAGAACGAGCGCTTCGCGCAGGTGATCGTGAACCGCATCTGGAAGCAGCTCATGGGTCGCGGCTTTGTGGAGCCGGTGGACGATTGGGAGGCATCGAAGCCCACGCATCCCGAGCTGCTGGAATGGCTGGCGCGTGAGTTCGTCGCGCAAAACTACGACATGAAGCACCTGCAGCGCCTCATTCTCACCTCCGAGGCCTACCAGCGCGAGACGCGCCCGCTTCAGCCCGGCACCACGCCAGATTTCGCCGCGCCGCTGCCACGTCGCATGACCGCCGAACAAATTGTGGACTCGCTCTTCGCCGCCGTGGGCAAGGATCTCGACTCCGAGGAGCTGACGATGGACAACGACGGCACTCAATCGCAGAGCGCCATGATCAGCCTCGGTCATCCGCGTCGCGCATGGGAGTTCACCTCGCTCTCGAATGAGCGCGACCGCCCCAGCCTCGCCATTCCAAAGGCGCAGGCCATCGTCGATGTGT
>DNXB01000153.1:4993-10305 GCA_003506995.1 Verrucomicrobiales bacterium | reverse complement strand
ATGAGCAGCCGCAACCGCTACCTCAGTCCCGAGGAACGCGCCCAGGCACCTGCCCTGCGTGCCGCGCTCGTCGCCGCCCGTGACGCCTGGAAAAACGGCGAGCGCGATCCCTCCGCGCTGGAAAGGCTCATCACCAGCCAGCTTCAACAGCACGCCCCGCTCGGACGCATCGACTACGTCTCCGCCGTCGATGCCGCCACGCTCCAGCCCGTGTCAGCGTCCACCGAACTCGTCGTCATCGCCGCCGCCGTGTACTTCGGCACCGCGCGTCTCATCGACAACATCGAGCTGAAATAAATCACGACGGCGGCCCAGTCCGCCGCCGCACTCACGATGTCCGAACTTCCCAGCGTCACCGACACCATCGAAGGCTACGACCTTGAGGTCGTCCGCCGCGTCTGGGCGCTCGCGCAGACCATTCCCGGCAACGACCCCGAGGTCTGGCGCAAGGACGAGTTTGGCGCGTGGATTCACCGCGCCGACTACCGCAACCGCCATTCCGACTACGGCTGGGAGATCGCCGACTACGGATTCAGCCGCCGCAACGCCGGCCTCGCCTCCCTGCGCCCCATGCACTGGCAAAACCACCTCGATTTCATGATAGCCGCCCGCAACCAGGCCGTCGTCACCGCCGACGGCCTGCGCAACGCGCGCCGACTGCTGTGACGCCGCCGGATTTCAGGCGTCTTCCATTTGTGAGCTGTCCACGGACACCACTTGGTTGAGGAACACAAACTGCCACCCTCCTGTCTCGGGGAAGTAAACGAAAGACTGCCCATCCTGCGGGATGCCCAGAAACTCCGGGTGGGAGACGCGCAGACCGCGCCCGTCTGTGAGCTTGATGGTCATGGGAGCCGCCGACGTGCGGCGGGCCAAGGCACGAAGTTCGTCAAGAGTCATGATTGGGGAGTTTAGGCGTGGAGATGGCTTTTGCCAAAAAAATTTGCGGGGCGCTTTGCTCGCTGGCTTGCGGGTGGGGGCACCCACGCTCCGGGCCGCCCCTCCCACAGGGAGCCGCGAAAGTCCGGCCCGTGCCCCGTCGTTCACACGCGGACATGATTCGCCCCGCCTTCATCGCGTTACTCGCCGCCGCCCACGTCCACGCCACCGACTTCGCCAAGGACGTCTTCCCCGTCCTCCAGCGTGCCTGCTTCGAGTGCCACGGCAGCGAGGTGCAAAAGGGCAAGCTCCGTCTCGACACCGCCGCCGCGAAGCATTTCGAAATCGGCCCCGACCTCCTCCGCCGCGTTGCCTTGCCGAAAGAGGACAAGGAAGCCATGCCCAAACGCGGCACCCGCCTCACCGCCGTCGAGATCACGCATCTGCGCGATTGGATCAATGCTGGCGCCAAATGGCCGGACAAATTCGAAACGCTCAAACACTGGAGCTACATCCCGCCCATCCGCCCGGCGCTTCCCGTCATCCAAAACAAAGCCTGGCCCAAAAACGAGCTCGACCACTTCATCCTCGCCAAACTCGAAGCCGCAAAGCTCACTCCATCCCCCGAAGCCTCCCCGGAAACCCTCATCCGCCGCCTCAGCCTCGACCTCACCGGTCTTCCACCGACTCCACAAGAAATGGAGCAATTCGTCAACGAATGCCGCTCCGGTTCGTCATTCGTCATTCGGAATTCGTCATTGGAGGCGCTGGCCGACCGCCTCCTCGCCTCAAAAGACTTCGGCGTCCGCTGGGCACGCCCCTGGCTCGATCTCGCCCGCTACGCCGACTCTCACGGCTTCCAGCGCGATGATTTGCGCGAGGTCTGGGCCTGGCGCGACTGGGTCGTCAATGCGCTCAACGCGAACATGCCCTTCGACCAGTTCACGCTCGAACAAATCGCCGGTGATCTTCTCCCCAACGCCACGCCCGAGCAATTCATCGCCACCGGCTTCCACCGCTGCACGCCCACGAACGTCGAAGCCGGCACCGAGCCCGAAGAAAGCCGCATCAACCAGGTCATCGACCGCGTGAACACCACCGGCGCGGTCTGGCTCGGCACCACGCTCGAATGCGCCCAGTGCCACAACCACAAGTACGACCCCATCACCCAGAGCGACTACTACTCGCTGCTCGCCTACTACAACAACACCGAGAAAGAAGCCGAGCGCACCAATCCGAAAGTTCCCGGCTCCATCCAGTTCAAAGGCAGCCCGTTTCAAATCAAGGACACCGGTCGCGAAGCGCAGCGCCAGCAGCTCGCCACGCAGATGAAGGCGCTTGACGCCCAGATCACCGCACGACAGCAGCAGATCGCAGGCGCCGGCAAACAAGGCGAAAACCCGGCTGGCGCAGGCTCTGGCCAGATCGAAGCCGTCCAAGCCCTCAAACCCACCGCTTTTATCACCGAGAGCGATGCCGAATCCGAACTCCAGGCCGATGGCAGCGTGCTTCTCACCGGCCCGGTGCCTGAAACCGACACCTACACCTTTGAAACCGAGCTTAGCGGCGGTGAACTCAGCGGCTTGATGCTCGAAGCCCTCACGCATGCCTCCATTCCAGGCGACGGCCCCGGTCGTGGTGGTGTTAATCGTCCCAACTTCGTCCTCCACACCTTCGACTGCACGCTCACCACGCCGGATGGCAGCAAGCAGCCGCTCCCATTCAAAACCGCCCACGCCGACTACTCGCAAACGGGTTATGACGTCACCAGTCTCGTCGATCAAACCGGCAAAAAAGCCTGGGCCATCGGCCGTCGCTTCGGCGAGCCGCACTGGGCCGCGTTTGAACTCGCCAGGCCGGTGAAAATCGCCGCAGGAACCAAGCTGAACATCCGCATGGAGCAAAATTTCGGCAACGGCCTCGTCATGGGCTGCCTGCGCATCTCCCGCATCACCGGCGACGTCATCGCAGCGCTCCCCGAAGTGGAGGAAACCGACGGCAAAGCCCCCGCCAAGGCCAAGGCAAAAGACAAGCAGCTCGCCCAGCTCGAAAAGCAAAAGACCGCGCTGCAAAAGCAAATCACCGCCCTCAACGCCCCCACCACCGAGATCATGCGCGAACTCTCTGAGCCGCGCATGTCCGCCATCTTCAAACGCGGCGTTTACACCGACCCCGCTGACAAAGTCACGCCCACCGTTCCCGCCATCTTCAATTCGCAGCCGAAAGGACCGCCGAACCGCATCACGCTCGCGAAATGGCTCACCAGCCGCGACAACCCGCTCGCCGCCCGTGTCACCGTCAATCGTTGGTGGGCCGAGTTGTTCGGCCAGGGCATCGTTGCTACCCTCGAAGACTTCGGCATCAAAGGCGCAGCGCCCAGTCATCCTGAAATGCTCGACTGGCTCGCCGTCGAGTTCATGGAAAGCGGCTGGGACATGAAGCATGTGCTCAAGAAGATCGTCATGAGCGCGGCTTACCGGCAAAGCGCAGGGCAAAGAGCAAAGGGCGAAGAGTTTCAAACCAGTCCCGAATCGCGCGAAGCGTCTGGCCCTATGCCCTACGCCCTTGGCTCTCAGCTTGATCCCGCCAACACTTTGTTGTGGCACGGCCCGCGTTTCCGTCTCGACGCCGAAACCATTCGCGACAACGCCCTCGCCATCGCCGGGCTCATCAATTTGAAGCAGGGCGGCACGCCGATTCGTCCGCCGCAGCCGGACGGTCTCTGGCAGAAAGTCGGCGGGCAGCAGTACAATTACGTCGTCAGTCCTGGCGATGAAAAATACCGTCGCGGCCTCTACGTCGTGCTCAAGCGCGGCTCGCCTTACCCCAGCTTCATGAATTTCGACGCCAGCGCCCGCATGGCCTGCGTCGTGCGCCGCTCGCGCAGCAACACACCGCTGCAAGCCCTCACGCTGCTCAATGATCCCGTCTATGTCGAGGCCGCCAAGGCTTTCGCCCGACGCATCGTCAACGAAGCGCCGAGCCATGACCTCGATTCGCGTCTTCAACACGCCTTCCGCATCGCTTTGGCACGCGCGCCGCAGCCGCAAGAACTCGGCGTGCTCAAATCGCTCTGGGAAACGCAGTTTGAAGCCGCCAAGGCCGATCCCAAGGCCACGAATGACCTCACCACCGGCTTCGAGCTGCCGAAACATCTGCCCGCCGCCGAATTCGCGGCCTGGTATGCCGTGGCGAGCGCGATTCTCAATCTTGACGAGTGCATCACGAAGGGCTGAGGCGCATTCGCCAAGAATAGTCTGGTGATGGCGTTGTTTGTGCGGCTATTTTGCCCACGTCATGCAACCCAACGCGCCGACTTCCTGCCCGCACTGCTCCTCGACAGACGAGAAGCCTGCGGTGACGGCGCATCTGCCACCCGCGCCTTACATCTGCCCGATGTGCGAGGGCGTGCGCTCGGACAAACCCGGTGCTTGCCCGCAATGCGGCATGGCCTTGGAGAAAAACCCGCTCGCGCACCGCAACGAACCCGAGTGCTGCGGCGACGGTGGCGACGAGGAAGTGCGCGACCTGTGGTGGCGCGTGCGCTGGAGCACCGCGATGGCCGCACCGGTCGTGCTGCTCTCGATGGGCATGAACCTGCCGGTGATCCGCGACATTCCGCATGGTGCCTCCGGCTGGATGCAGCTCGTGTGGTCCACACCGGTCGTGTTCTGGGTCGGCTGGCCGTTGTTGGCGCGGTTTGGTCGTTCGCTGCTCACGCTGCGCTTCAACATGTTCACGCTCATCGGCCTCGGAGTGCTGGCGGCGTGGCTTTACAGCGTCGTCGCGCTCGTTGCGCCAGGCTGGCTGCCGCATGAGGCCACGCATGGCGGAATGGCGTTGTACTTTGAAAGCGCGGCGGTCATCACCGTGCTGGTGCTGATCGGCCAGCTTCTCGAACTTCGCGCCCGCAGCGCCACCGGCTCGGCGATTCGCGCGCTGATGAATCTCGCGCCGAAAACCGCGTTGCTGGTGCGTGACGGCGCGGAGATCGAAACACCGGTGGATGACATCCAAATCGGCGATGTGCTGCGCATCAAACCCGGTGCGCGCATTCCCGTCGATGGCATCGTCACGGAAGGCAGTTCCGCGGTGGATGAATCCATGCTCACTGGCGAATCCATGCCGCAGACGAAGGGTGCGAACGCCGCTGTGACCGGTGGCACGGTGAACGGCACCGGCACCTTCCTCATGCGCGCCGAACGTGTCGGCGCGAACACACTGCTGAGCCAGATCGTGGAAATGACCGCGAAGGCGCAGGCCAGCCGTGCGCCAGTGCAGCGGCTGGCGGACCGTGTCTCGGCCTGGTTTGTGCCGGCAGTGGTGCTCATCGCGGTGCTCACGTTTTTGCTGTGGTGGCAGTTGGGCCCGCAGCCCTCGTTCGCGTTTGCCGTGGTGAACGCGGTGGCTGTTTTGATCATCGCCTGTCCCTG
>DNXB01000153.1:0-4970 GCA_003506995.1 Verrucomicrobiales bacterium | reverse complement strand
GACAAGACCGGCACGCTCACGGAAGGAAGGCCCACGGTCTTCGAGATCTTCCCGCTGCCCGGCCTTTCCGCGCGTGATCTGCTCGCCTGCGCCGCCGCGGTCGAGTCTGCGAGCGAGCACCCGCTCGCCACCGCCATCGTGAACGTCGCGAAGGAGCGGGACATCCCGCTCGCCACCGTCACGGATTTTCAAGCCGTGGTCGGCGGCGGTGTGCTCGGGAACATCGGCGAGAGCGAGGTCTTCGTCGGCCAGGCCGCGTTTTTGAACAAGAACGGCATCTTTCTCGATGCCGAATGCCATGCGCGTTCCGTGCAGTTGCAGGCCGAGGGCTGCACGGTGGTCATCGTCGTGCTCAATGAAAAGCCGCTCGGCCTCATCGCCATCAAGGACAAGGTCAAGGCAACCACGCCGAAGGCCATTGAGTCGCTCCATGCCATGGGTTTGAAGCTGCAGATGATCACCGGCGACGCGCTGACCACCGCGCAGCGTGTGGCCAAGGATCTCGGCATCGACGAAGTCACCGCCGAGGTATCGCCGAAGGAAAAGCTGCTACACGTTTATCAGGCGCGGGGCAAAGACCGCCATGTGGCCTTCGCCGGCGACGGCATCAACGACGCGCNNGCATCGCCATGGGCACAGGCACGGAGGTCGCCATCCAAAGCGCCGCCGTCACGCTGGTGAAGGGTGATCTGCGCGCCCTGCATCAAGCCTTCGCCCTCAGCCGCGCCACGATGCAGGTCATCCGGCAGAACCTGTGGTTTGCCTTCCTTTACAACGGACTCGGCATCCCGCTGGCGGCGGGCATCTTGTATCCCTTCACCGGCTGGCTGCTCAATCCGATGATCGCCAGCGTGGCGATGTCTCTGAGCAGCCTCTCGGTGATCCTGAACAGCCTGCGGCTGCGGCGGTTCAAGTGAGGCGGCTCCTTTTCTCCTCACAACGTCTCACAAGGCTTGCCGGGAAGGCGGTTCTCTGAAACAGTGCGGCTGAATTTACATTTTCCGCCTGTGAAACCCAAATCGGATTCCCCCTCTCCCGCTGATCCCAAGGAAACGCCTTCGTTCGACACGGGGAACCTCACCCTGGGGCCGGAAGACATGACGATCGCGGTGCCAAACCTCAAAAAAGGCCAGCCGCCGCCCACGATGGGCGCACAGCAGCCCCCGGCGGAAATACCCACGGGTGCCATGACGCTGGGCCCGGAGGACCAGACCATCGCCATTCCGAATCCGAGCCGCAGCCTGCCTGCGGCCACGATGGGAGGAAAATCCTTCGCTCCAACGATGGACACCGGCAACATCACCCTCGGGCCGGAAGACCAGACCATCGCGATCCCGACGAACCGGCAGCCGACCATCCAACCCACCCTGCCCGGCGCCGCGACGATGCCGAGCCACGGTGGCCTGCCGGCCGCGACGGCGTCGTCCGTGGCCTCGATGGGCAGCACCTCGAAGCCGCGGTCGCACATGGAGTCCCTCACCGGCAACGACGGCTGGATCGGCGACCGCTACCGCCTGCTCGACAAGCTGGGCGAGGGCGGTTTCGGCGTCGTTTATCGTGCGGAGCAGGTGAAGCCGATTCACCGCATCGTGGCGATCAAGATCGTGAAGGCGGGCGTGGCCTCGGCGGACATCCTGGGCCGCTTCGCCATTGAGCAGCGCACGCTCGCCATCATGGAGCATCCCAACATCGCCCGCATCCTGGACGCGGGCGAGACGGACATCGGTGCGCCTTATTTCGTGATGGAGATGGTGAAGGGCCGCTCCATCACCAGCTATTGCAAACAGAACGAGCTGGACCTGCGCCAGCGCCTGGCGCTGTTCATTCCGGTCTGCCGTGCGGTCAATCACGCGCATCAGAAAGGGATCATCCACCGCGACATCAAACCCGGCAACATCATGGTGATGGACGAGGCCGGCAAGGCGGTGCCCAAGGTCATCGACTTCGGCATCGCGAAGGTGATGGAAGGCGAAGGCTCCGGCCACACCATCGCCACAGGCGTTGATCAGCTCGTCGGCACACCGGGCTACATCAGCCCGGAGCAGATCGAGAACGGCAGCTCGCATGTGGACACACGCTCGGACGTGTATGCGCTGGGCGGCGTCTTCTTTGAGCTGATCTGCGGCAAGCCGCTCATCACGCCTTCGGACATCGCGCAGAAGCCGATCCACGTCCTGCTGCGCGATCTGGCGGAGAAAGATCCGCCCAAGCCCTCCACCATCGAGCCTTCCGTCCAGGGCGATCTCGACTGGATCGCGCTCAAGGCGCTGGAGCGTGATCCGAACCGCCGCTACGGCAGCGCGGACGATCTGGCGGACGACATCACGCGCTACCTGAGTTTCGAGGAGATCACCGCCCGCCCGCCGAGCCGTGGTTACTTGATCACGCGCTTCGTGCGCCGTCACCGTGTGGGTGTCGCAGCTGCCATCGCCATCTCGCTCGCCGTCTTGATCGGCGGCATCACCAGCACCGCGATGTATTTCAAAGCCGAGCGCAATCGCGCCGAGGCAGAGCTGGGCCGCGAAAACCTGCGCAAGTCCTACAGCCGCTCCGACGAGCAGATGGCCCGCCAGCGCATGGACAACGGCCAGCACGACGACGCCGTGGCCTACCTCGCCCGCTCCCTGCGCACCGATCCGGCCAACGACATCGCCGCCACCAACCTGCTCTCCCTGCTGGCCAACACTCATCTCATCCGCCCGGACACCCCGCCGCTCAATCTGCCCGAGGGAGCCGCCGAGGCATCCAAAGTCGCCATCAGCCGCGAGGCAGGCGTGGCGCTGGCCGTTTGCGGCATCACCCCCAAGTCCATGCCCGCGCCCGTGCGCGAGGCACCGCCGTCGCGCGAGGTCATCTCCATCTGGAAGCTGAAAACCGGCGAGCGCACGGACCATCCCATGCCGCCCGGCGTGCCGGTCACCTGCATCGAGGTCACCCCGGATGGCATGAGCGCCGTGATCGGTCGTGAGGACGGTGGTGTGGAATTGTGGTCCCTCAAAGATGGCAAACGCCGCAATCTCCAACCGCGTATGCCGAACCTGGTCACCTGCGTCGCCTTCTCCGGCAATGGCGAAAAGCTTCTCGTCGGCAGTGAGATCGGCGCGGACGGCATGGGCGGCGTGTTTGCCTGGGATTTGCGCCAGCCGCAGGACCCGGCCCGGGTGATGAAGCAAAAAGGCGGCGTGGTCAGTGAGATCGCGGTCGATCACGAGGGCATCTTCGCCGCCTCCATCTACGGGGGTGATCCCATCAATGCCGCAGGCGCGGACGGCTCCGCCACCACCTGGGATCTGCGTCTCGGCCAGGCCGTCGGCGATCCCATCGAGGTGGACAAAGGACTGCTTCATGTCGCCATCGAGCCACGGCAGGAAATCATCGCCCTCGGCATGAGCAACGGCCTCGTCTTCGTCGGCAGCTTCCGCAACGGCGGCGAGGTGCTGCCGCCGCTCTCGCATCCTTCCTCCATCACCGCGCTCTCTTTCAGCACCGACGCCAAGTCGATCATCGTCGGCGATGGCTCCGGCAACATTTACGATTGGAAGCTGGAGGACGGCAAACTCCGGTTCCCCGGACGTTCGCATGGCAGCGAGATGCTCCTTGCCACCACGGTCCGTGATACCAGCCTCGTCATCGGCGTCGCCAAAGAAGGCGAGGTCAGCATCTTTGACAGCAAGACCGGCGCGCTTCAGCGGGCGCGTCTGCAGCTCACTCTGCGTGACGCCGAAATCAGCCACGACGGCTCCCTGCTCGCCTTCGCCCCGCGTGGCATCGCCGCCGTGCAGGTCTGGAACATCCACGAGCGCATGTCCGGCCGCCGTTTCGTCGATGTGCTCGAAAAAAATCTCATCACCCGCCTCAAAGGCCCGGACAACTCACCCCATCAACTCCGCGATTCCGAGGCTGGTGGTGCCAACCGTCAGAAATCACTCTACGCCGCCGCCGATCCCGACGGCACCGTGTTCATCTACGACGCGAAGACGCTCAAGCCGGTTGGCGAGCCGTTTTATCATCCGCCCGCTGTCGGCGCGGTCACGCTGACGATGGATGAAAAGCTCCTCATCACCTCCGGGCGTGACCGTGAGGTGCGCGTGTGGGACCTCCAGACACGCAAAAACATCGTCAGGATGCGCCACGACTCGTTTGTCTCCGTGATCGCGCTCAGTCCGGACGACGAACGCCTCGTCACCATCACCGACGATGGAGAAATGCGTGTCTGGAACTTCCGCACCGGCGACTGCCTCACCCCGGCCATCCGTGACACACCGCTACCGCATGACAGCCCCGATGAGGAGGGCATCGTCGTCGCCCGTGTCTCCGATGATGGCAAAACCCTGCTCTTCCGCGTCTCCCAGCACGGCTTCTTCAGCGTGCCCATGCCGCCGAAGGACACCCGGCTGCCAGAGTGGTTCCTGCAACTCGCCGAAGGCCTGGGCCGCCGCCGCCTGACCGAGGACGGCCGCCTGGAATCCCTCACGCTGGAGGATTTCGAGAAACGCGCCGCCGCCATCCCGAAAACACCCGCTCCAGGGGAGGAAGTCGCCATGCTCTGGGCCAGGTGGATGCTCGCCCCGTCCGCCACGCGTCCGCTGTCCCCCTTCGACGACCAGCCCTTCAACGAATACCTGCTTTCCCTCAAAGACCAGGGCTCCCCTGCCGCCGCCCGCGAATTCCTCCGCTACCGCCCCACCGACCGCGACGCCATCGACCGCGCCGCGAAGTTCGTCCCCGCGCCACCGAAGTGATCACCGCCTCAGCGCGTTGATCAGCTCATCCAGCTTGTCGGCGATCTGCTGCACCTCCGCCTGCGTTGGCGGATCGCTCACCGCCAGCCCCAGCGTGCTCACGCCGTTGCTGTTCGCGCTGCTGCCGCTGATCGCGTCGTCCAACTGCTGCTGCGACACCTCGCCCATCGGCCCTTCCGGTCCCGGCTCTCCGGCTGGAATGCTAAGAGCCTATCCGGCAAATAGCTG
>DNXB01000450.1 GCA_003506995.1 Verrucomicrobiales bacterium | reverse complement strand
GCCACGCGGTGTCAGCCGCCTTCGCCGCAACGAGGCGAATCTGCTCAAACGGCTCGCGTGGAGGCCGCGTGACGCCGAAGGGGATGTTGTTGATGTCGCCCGAGGTGCCGTTTGACATCATCGCGACGAAGTTTTCATCGCCACGCACGCGTGAAGGCATGAGGCGGGCGAACTCACCGAAGTAATCGGCGGACATCTGGCCGCGCGGCGCACCGCCGACGTAATGCAGCGAGTAGTTGGCAAACACCGCGACCTGCTTCCGCTTCGCATCCTGCACGGAAAGGATCGTGATGTCGGGATCGGTCGGACCGGCAGGACGGTCGATCACATCCGGGCTGGTGCCGGGATTCATCTTCACCGTGTCCAGGCGGCCAAAGGGGTTCAGCGGCATTTTGCCCGGCTTCAAATACCAGCGGCGGTTGAAGACCTCGTCTGGCAGCGGATGTGCCGCCGCGCCGACTGTGGCAGGCTTGAGCGCCGCGTGAGCCTGGATGATGGATTCCGCGATGCCTTCGACAAATTTTTTGTAGTAGGCCGCGGCGGCCTCGCTGCGCGTGTTCACCGACGGGCCGCTGTGAGTGTGTGTCGATGAAATGAGCATCTTGTCCACCGACATGCCCGTTTTCGCGGCGGCGAGCGCCTTGGCCTCGTTCAACACATCAGGACCGGCCCCGAGAATATCGACCACCACCATCGCCAATGTTGTCTGGCCGTCATCAAGCACCAACGCACGCGCGTGGAACGGATCATGCGCTTTCTCGGCCATGTTGGCGCTGAATCCGCCCGGCATGTTCATCGGGAACTGCGTCGGCGTGATGTCCACAGCGGCGGCTCCGGCGCGGAGCGATGCTGGTTCCGCCGCAAGTGACAGAGAGGCGAAAGCGAGGCTGAGCAGGAGGATTTTCATGGTTGGGTGGTTGAGTTGGGAAGCAGTGACTCCACTTGGATAACGACGGCTTCACCGTGCTTCTTCAATGCCACGCGCAATCCGGCCTGGTCGCCTCCCAGCTTTTCCACCAGCGCCCGGACAATGGCGCGCGGAATGAAAGTCTTGCTGGTGGCTTGATAAGGACGCGGAATCTCCCAGAACGGCCAGGTGACACCCGGACCCCCTGCGATGGCGACCAGATGCACATCATGCGCGGGTTTGGGCAGTTCCCATGTGACGCGATGACGGCTACTTTGCTTCGCCTCAGCGATACTTCGACAAGCCTTCCAAATACTGCTGCGCGAGCTCGGTTTGCGGCTTGGCGAAGAAATCTGAAGCGGATGAGGACTCCTGAACCTTCCCCGCCGCGAGGAAGACGACCCAGTCGGCGACTTTGCGGGCGAAGCTGATCTCGTGGGTGGCGAGGATGATGCTTTGGCCGGCTTCGGCGAGTTCACGGATGACATCGAGCACCTCGCCGGTCATGACGGGATCGAGCGCGGAGGTCGGTTCGTCGAGAAGGAGAAGACGCGGCTTCGGCGCGAGAGCACGAGCGATGGCAGCGCGCTGCTGCTGGCCGCCGGAGAGCTGGCTGGGGCGTTTGTGCTCGTGACCTTCGAGGCCGAGGCGATGCAGCAGCTCCAACGCACGTTGCGTGGCCTGCGTTTCGGTCATGCCATGCACCTCATGCAGCGGCAGCGTGATGTTTTGCAGCGCGGTGAGGTGGGGAAAGAGGTTGTAGCCCTGGAAGACGAAGCCGTTGGCGCGGCGCTCGATCAAAGCGCCGTCCTCATCATGCGGCAGCGTGCGGGCGTCGATGCTGATGCTGCCTTCATCCGGCACTAGCAGGCTGCCGAGCACGCGCAGCAGCGTGGACTTGCCGCCGCCGGAGGGACCGAGCAGCGCGATGACGCGTGCTTCATCGCCCGTGGAGAACGAGGCCCCATCGAGCGCGGCGTGAGCACCGTAGCGCTTCGTCACGGCCTGCGTTTCAAGTTTCATACGCGAACCTCCTCTCCAGACGACGCGCGAGGTAAGACAAGGGCAGCGTGACGATCAAATACGCCAGAGCGAGCGGGAGGAAGCCCTCCAGCGGCTTGTAGGTGGCGGCGTTCATGATTTTCACCTTCTGCACGAGTTCCTCGATGCCGATGACGGAGAGCAGCGAGGAGTCTTTGATCAAGGAGACGAGCTGGCCGGTAGTTCCAGGCAGGGCGCGACGCAAGGCCTGCGGGATGATGACGAAGCGGTAGGTTTGCACTTTATCAAAGCCGACGGCGCGCGCGGCCTCAAGCTGCGAGGCGCTGATGCTTTCGACCGCGCCACGGAAAATCTCGGCCAGATACGCGCCTTCAAAGCAGCCGAGCAGGATGATGCCTGTGAACACGGGCTGGTCGATGCGCAGGGCGTTCGCGATGATGTAATGACCGATGAGCAACTGCACGAGCAGCGGTGACCCACGCACAATCTCGACCACGCCGCCGCAGAACATGCGCACCGGCTCCCAGGGCGAGCGGCGGCCAAGCATGAGCAAAAAGCCAAGCGCGATGCTGACAATCATGGCGACGAGGGAGAGGCACATTGTCATGAGCCAGCCATAACCGAACTGCTGGCGGTAAAGCCACACGCCGTCCCAGTTCCAGCGGTAGGCCACGCTGGAAAAAAGCGCGTAAAACACCGCCGTGGCGAGCGCGAGCAGCACGAGCGCGTAAAGCGCACGGCGTGTCGGCGAAACAGTGCTGTCGGGAGAGGCAGGCAAGGCGCGTGGATTTACGCCGGGGAGCGGTGATTTGTCCCGCGCAATTTCACTTCACCGCCGTGGCGATGAGGCTGGGGCGCGCTGGCTGCGCCTGCAAAAACAGCGTCACGCCCTTGGCGATGCCTTGAGCGACCTGATCGCGGTAAGTCTCGCGTTTCAGCTTCGCGGCTTCGCTTTCGCTGGTGATGAACCCGCATTCCACCAACACGGCGGGGCACGGTGCCTGGGCCACGACGGCGTAGCTGCGGGCCTTGGTGCCGCGATTTTCGGCTTTGGTGCTCGCACAGACCATGCGTTGCACGGCGGCGGCGAAATCGGCGCTGTTGGCAGGTTTGGACGTGAACTGGCGGGCAGAAAGCGGTGTCGAGTCGGCAAAGTAGGTTTCGATGCCCTCGGCATCGCTTCCCGCGCCGTCGGTGTTGAGGTGGACGCTGACAAAGGCGGCGGCCTGGTGCTTGCCAGCAAGGGCGGCGCGGTCTTCGAGCGGCAGGAAGATGTCCGAGTCGCGGGTGGTGCGCACGCGCAGGCCGGCGGCTTCGAGTTCACGTTTCACCCGGCGGGCGAGGTCGAGGGCGAGATTTTTTTCAATGATGTCGTTGGCGACAGCCCCGCCGTCGTGACCGCCATGACCGGCATCCACGATGATAAGCGGGGCGGTTTCATCCCAGCGCGGCAGGGCGGGAGCCGTGAGGGCGGTGTTTTGGCGCTCTAGCCAAACGAGGGACGCGGCACTGCCACCCAAGGCCGCGAAAGCGACGAGAGTTTGGGCGGACAGGGCGATGAAATGGCAAAATTTCAAAATTATATTCGGTTATATAAAATATTTGTTTGAATTAACAACCGAATTTTCTACAATAGCCATATGAAGACGCCTCCCGCCGCCTCCCGTGTGCTGAGTTTCCTTGTCGTTATTTGGGGGATGGTTCTGCCGCTCTCAGCCCAGGTTTCCAACACCTACAGGGCACCGCCGCCACCCGGCTACCCGGCTGCTGGAGCGGCGAAGCAAACTTCGAGGACCACGCGCCAGTCCGCTGCGGCGGTGCAGGCTCCGGCCACTTATCCGAGCTATCCTGGCACCTATCCGCCGCCCCCCGGCTACACTTACCCACCGCCTCCGGGGTATGGCACCGCTCCCAAACCCACGACTTCCAAACCTGCCGCCACGAAATCGAGCACCAAGTCGTCGTCTTCAAAAAAATCCACCGCCGGCCCGCCGCCCCCGCCAAAGGTCTATGGTCCCACCGGCGACCTGAGCAGCCAGGTGGCGAAACTGCGCGACAGCGACAAGGTGCAAAATCTTCGCCTCGGTGAACTGGAGCGCGATGTGAGCAGCGTCAAACGCGGCGGCAAAAGCTCCGGCAGCCGCTACGACGGTGGCGCCGATCTCGCCGCGCACACGACGTATGTGGCCCGCCCCGGCGACACGCTCTGGCGCATCGCCTCCACGCACCGCGTCAGCGTGGGAGAGATCCAGCAGCTCAACCGCATGACGGAGGAGGAGGTCCGCGTCGGCCAGACGCTGCTCATTCCCTCGCCGCATCGTCTCAGCTCCCCGACCACGCAGGTGAGCTACCGGCCCTCGACTCCAGGCGGCTCTTCATCAACCGTCAGCACCGCATCTTATTACACGGTGAAGAAAGGCGACAGCCTCAAGGCCATCGCCATCAAGCACAAGATGGCCACCAACACGCTCGCCAGCGCGAACGGCATCAAGGATGCGAACAAGATCTTCGTGGGCCAAAGGCTGAAAATTCCCGGTCGCAGCAGCAGCGTGGCATCATCCACCCGTTCCACGCCTCCTGCGCGTGAGTCGAGCGACACGGTGCCGCTGCCCGGCTTCGGCATCGCTGACGCAACGCCGCCGCCTGCCGCCGGGCTGGCCCCCGCACCCACGCCGCCCCCCGCTCCTGCGGCCCCAGCCAAACCCGCCGCCAGCACTGCCGACACACATCGCGGCATCCTCGCCTACCGTGTCGATCGTTCGGACACCATCGAGACCATCGCCACGCAGTTCAGCACCACGCCTGACCGCATCCGCGAAATCAACCGCCTCAGCGCCAGCACACCTCTCAAGTCCGGCGATGAGATCATGGTGCCAGCGATGGGCGCGGTGTCGGTGGGGCGGTGAATGCAAGCTCCAGACGAACGGCTTGATGCGCTACGGCCTCCGTTAATGTTTCTCCATGCAGTCACTCGCCGACCTTCTCGATCTCGAACTGCCCGCCGGACGCATACCGACGGATGAGAAAGACACGGCCACACCCGAGCAAAACGACGCTTGGCAGTGGGAAAACACCCGAATGCGCTGGGAACGCGGCGACTTCAGCCGCAGTGACACGCCGGTGAACGTGATGTTCGAGATCAAGTAGCCGCAGCCTTTGCCTGCGGCTCACTCCTTCACAAAATCCCGCATCTCGTAGAGCTTCGGATCGCGCACGGGTTCTTTCCGCGAGGCTTTGGCGCGTTTGAGCATCTGCGTGAACAGCGCGTCCCCGGCCTCGCCCTCGTCCATGCCGCCGAATTCTTCCTCCAGCTTCTCGGGGTCTTCGCCGGATTCGAGGCGGCGCACCATTTCGCGGAGTTCGGGCGGGGTTTTGTCGCCCATCATGTCGGTCATCTTGCGCATGAAGTGGCCGAGCTGCCGCGGGTCGGGGTTTTCCTCGTCCATGCCGCCCATCTCGCGCTCCATGTCCGCCATGAAGCTCTCCATCTTGGACTCGTCGATGCCCGCGAAGGGATCATCCGCCGTGTCCTCCTTCGCTTTGCCGATGACGGCGAAGCGCGACACGCGGCGCTCCATCTTGAAACCCTCGCCATCGGGGCACGTCGGGACTTTGTCTCGATACACCAGCGTGCGGGCCAGAAACGAATACAGCTTGTTGTTGTCGGGGCAGTAGAACTCGTAGATCGGCATGATGAGGTTGGAAAAGTCAGCGGCGGCACATTAAACAGCCAGCCGCAGCACTCAAGGAAAGCCACGCGTTTGGCGAAACGTTCACCCTTCGCTCATTTCCCGTCCGGTTTCTCCGGCTCGTGTGGGAATAGTCATCCACTTCATGAAGCGCCTCCTCTTTCTCCTCGCCCTTGGCCCCTGGCTCTCCGCTTTCGCGCAGCTTCCGCTGGAGCTGAAGCCCGGCACACGCATCGCTCTCATCGGCAATTCTCTCTTCGATCGTATGAGGGACGATGGTCAGTTTGAGGCGCTGCTGCACCAGCGTTTTGCCAACGAGAAGCTCGTCATCCGCAATCTCGCATGGAGCGCCGATGAAGTGGCCTTGCGCCCGCGCCCAGATGGCTTCGGCGATCTGAATCAGCACCTCACCGAGCACAAGGCCGACATCATCCTCGCCGCCTTCGGCTTCAACGAGTCATTCAAGGGCGAGAAGGGTGTCGCGGAGTTTGAGACGCTGTTGAAAGCGTTTTTGATCGAGCTGAAGAGCCACCGCTACAATGGCACAACAGCGCCCGTCATCGTGCTCGTTTCACCAACACCTGCTGAGAAGCCCAACGAGCATCTCAACACCCAGATCAAGCTCTACTCCGACGCGATGAAGAAAGTTGCCGCGGCCGAGAAGGTGGCTTTCGCGGACGTTCGTAGCGGCGATTGGCAATCGTCGCCTCCGGGAACCACGATTGCCAATCGTGGCTACACCACCAACGGCGTCCACCTCAACGAACTCGGCTACGCCCTCCTCGCCGAGTCGCTCTTCTGCGAACTCGTTCAAGAAACCCCGCCCAAGCTCAACGAAGCCGTCCGCGCTGCCGTGATCGAAAAGGAGGACAAATTCTTCCAATATTACCGCCCGCTGAACTACTTCTACATCAAAGGCGGCCGGATGGAGCCCTACGGCGTCGTCAATTTCCCCGGCGAGCTGAAAAAGCTCCTCCAGATGGTCGAGGCACGAGACCGTCTCATCTGGGCATCCGCAGATTACGCAGATTCCACAGATTCAGAACTCAGAATCCAATCTGTGAAATCTGCGAAATCTGTGGATGAGACACCTCTTCCGGTGATCACCGGAGACCGCCCCATCAACGAATGGCTCTCCCCCGCCGACGAACTCGCCGCCTTCAAGATTGATCCACGCTTCGAAGTCAGTCTCTTCGCCTCCGAAGAAGACTTCCCCGACCTCTTCGTGAAGCCCATCGCGATCCGTTTCGATGGCAAAGGCCGCCTCTGGCTCAGCACCAGCACCACTTACCCGCAGATCATGCCCGGCAAGGCCCCGCAGGATAAAATCCTCATCCTCGAAGACACCAACGGCGATCATAAAGCCGACAAATGCAGCGTGTGGGCCGACAAGCTCCAGATTCCGCTCAGCTTCGAGTTCGGGAATGGCGGCGTCTTCGTCTCCGACCAGCCGCACCTCACCTTCCTCAAAGACACCGATGGCGACGGCAAAGCCGACCACCGCGAAAAACTCCTCACCGGTTTCGGCACCGAGGACAGCCACCACGCCCTGCACGACTTCGTCTGGAGCCCCGAGGGCGATCTCATCTTCCGCGAGAGCATCTTCCATCACAGCCAGGTCGAGACGCCCTACGGCCCCGTCCGCGCCCGCGAGAGCAGCTTCTTCCGCTACACGCCCGCCACCGGCCGCCTGCTCGCCTTTGGCAGCTACATGAGCACGAACCCCTGGGGCATCACCTTCGATGACTGGGGCTTCCACGTCGGCAGCCATCCCGTCTTCGCCAGCGCCGTCCACGCGCTCAATGCGCCCTACCCCGACATCCACATCCCCGCCGGCAACTACTTCCCCGCCTACAGCGGCACCTGCGGCCAGGAATTCCTCACCAGCAGCCACTGGCCCGCTGATCTGCGCAAAAAACACTTCATGCGCGTCCGCTACAAGCCCACCAACGAAGTCGAACTGCACGAGTGGGTGGAGCACGACACGCACTTCGAGGAAAAGAAAGTCGGCATCGTCTTCCAGAGCACGAACCTCAGCTTCATCCCCGTGGACATCCAGCAAGGCCCCGACGGCGCGATGTACATCGCCGACTGGTACAACCCCGTCAAAGGCCACATGCAATACTCCCTCCGCGACACCCGCCGCGACAAAAAAAGCGGCCGCATCTGGCGCATCACCGCCAAAGCCCAGCCGCTCGAAGAAGCGCCGAAGATCGCCGGAGCGAGCATCCCCGAGCTGCTCGACCTGCTGAAGAGCGAAAACTACCGGACAAGGTATCGGGCGAAGGTGGAGCTGAGGGAGAGGGATGTCACAGAAGTGGCAAAGTTACTCACTGGAAAAGACGGCTGGGTGAGCAAGATCAGGAACAAGGGCGACGGAAACTTCTGGCATCATTATCAGGAAGCCGACTGGCTCAAACAGGAGCTTGGCATGCTCAACCCTCTCGAGGCTGGTCTTACGACTCAGCATAAAGATCCCAAAGTGCGAGCTGCAGGAGTTCGTGAACTACGATTTCTAAATGAAGCGCGGATCACCTCTCCACTTCTACATGATGCGTCCAATGATAAATCCGGCCTCGTCCGCCTCGAAGCGGCCATCGCGGCGAGTTACATCGGCACGCCGGAGGCCTTGGAGGCCGCGCTCGGCCTCCTGAAGCACCCGATGGATCCCTACCTCACCTACGCGCTGCGCACCTCGCTCGACAGCCACACACTGCAACCGCTTTGGAAGGGCAACGCCGACTTCATGGCGAAGCATCCCGAACTGGTAAAATTCCTCGAAGACAGCGAGCCGAAGAAGCCCGCGCAGATGGCGAGGAAAAAGAAGGCCGAGAAGCCCGACCCCTTCGACGCCCAGCCTGGCCTGCAAACCCTCACCATCAAGACCCTCCCCGAGCGCCTGCTCTACGACCTGCGCGAGTTCAAAGTGAAGCCCGGCGCACCCGTGAAGCTCATCTTCGAAAATCCCGACGTCACCCCGCACAACCTCCTCATCGTCCAGCCCGGCGCGGCGGACGAAGTCGGCATGGCCGGCAACGAAATGGCCAAAACGCCCGACGGCCTCGCCAAAGGCTTCATCCCCGACTCACCGAAGATCCTGCACAAAACCAAGATGCTCAACCAAGGCGATAGCGAGGTGCTGCGCTTCAACGCTCCAACAAATCCCGGCACCTACCCCTACATCTGCACCTTCCCCGGCCACTGGCTCGTCATGAAGGGCGAGATGGTGGTGGAGTGACGAAAGTAGTGCTGGGGTTAGCCCGCACAGGCTCTCTTTCGCCAGCCCGGACCCGTTTCACCCTGCCACGCTATCACGAGCTGAAGCTCATGAGTACTTTGCCACTTCAAACTTGCATCCAGCCACAGAATCCGTGATGCCCTTGGCATTAAGCCGACCCTTCGCCTCTTTTCTCTCGCCTCCGCGCTTGTTTTGACCCAGTGCGGAAAAGAAACCCCGAAACCTGCCGCCGAGCCAAAGCCGGTCGCCGTTGAAAAGCCCGCCGCCGCGCCTGCTCCCGCCAAGCCGGAGCCGAAGGCGGTTTATTGGACGCAGGAGATGATGCACACGGAGATCAAGTATCACAATCCGGGCTACACGGGCGACGGCCAGTTCAACATCGAGGGCGGCAAGATCGTCGCGTTGAGCCTGCGCGGCGCGAAGATCGACAACGTGAAGTTTTTGCAGCACATCGAGCCGCTGGCGCTCGATCTGAGCGAGACTCCGATCACCGACCTGCGCCCGATGCAGGGCAAGAAGCTCGTGGAGCTGTATCTGGAGGACACCAAGGTGCAGGATCTCTCGCCCATTCGCGGCATGCCCCTGGAAAAGCTCTACCTGAGCCGCACCCCGGTGCGTGATCTCAGCGCGCTGGAAAACATGCCGCTCACAGAGCTGAACGCGGTCGGCTGCCCCATCGGTGACATCTCCGGCATCGCCAACTGCCCGATCTCGATGCTCTGGCTCACGGACTGCCCGGTGGAAAACATCAGCGCTCTCAAAACCGTGCCACTGGTCAGTGTGACGCTGCACCGCACGAAGGTGAAAGACCTCTCCCCGCTGACCGGCACGGCCTTGCAGCGGCTGCACATCGCCGAGACGCCGGTGACGGATCTGTCGCCGCTCAAAGGCATGCGGCTCACGCGGCTCGTCTTCACTCCGGCGAACATCACGGCGGGCATAGAGGTGGCGAAATCACTGCCCTTGCAGGAGATCGGCACGCGTTTCGACGACGGGGCCAAGGATTTGCAGCCACCGGCCAGTTTTTGGCCCGCTTATGACGCGGCGGTCAAAGCAGCGCCCAAACCGTGAGAATTCCCAAATTTGTCTTGTCGGCATGTCCCCGCCCCTGCCACAATCGCGGCGAATTCCATGAAAGAGTTTGCCTACATCCACGACGAGCGGCAGAACCCCTCGCCCCTGCGAGCGGTGCCCGCGCTGGCGAGTTTCAGTGACGACCAGCTCGACGACGTTTTAAATTCCAGCAGCCTGCTCCAGTGCGAACCGGGCGACTGCATCATCAAAGAGGGCAGCATCGACTCCCGCATCTACGTCCTGCTCAGCGGTGAGCTGGAGGTGCGTGTCGGCGGCAAAAAAGTCGCCGCCATCACCCGCATCGGCGAGGTGTTCGGCGAGCTGGCGCTGGTGAACCAGGACAAGCGCCTCGCCTCGGTCATCGCCTCCACCAAGGCCGTGTGCCTCGCGGTGGACCAGAAATTCCTCCAGGACATCCATCCGCGCGAGGAAGACCCGGATTTCCACGCCTCGCTGTATGAATTCGTGGCACGCCTGATGATGCGCAAGCTGGAGGCCACCTCCAAACGCCTCGCCGAGGCCGAAAAAGAGCTGCGCCTGCTGCGCGAGGCCCAGCCGGAGATGCCAACGGCTCCAGTCGTCGTCGCCCCCAAGCTCAAACGGCCCGTGAAACGCGCCACCAAGGCGCGGAAGCCCAAACCGGCGGCGAGAAGGCGTTAATCGAGCGCACCAGCGCCAATCGTGATCCGCTTCGCCGGAATCGGCGATTCGATGATGCCGAGTTCGGTCTCTTGTTTCAATCGAAGCTGGCCACAGGCGGCGGCGATGTCGTGGCCCTTTTCCCGACGCAGCGTGGCGGTGACGCCCGCGTTCGTGAGCACGGCTAGAAAAGCATCCTGGCCGGCCTCGCTGGGGCGCTCCCACTCCAGGCCATCGACCGTGTTGTAGGGGATGAGATTGACCTTGGCGTTCGCGGCACGGGCGCGTTTGGCCAGCGCCTGCGCCTGCTGCAGCGAGTCGTTCACATTCGCGATGAGGATGAACTCGAAGGTGAGGAACTGCTTCCGCTTCTGGTTCCAGTAGTCGAGCGCCTCAAACAGCTCGGCGAGGTTGTGCTTGCGGTTCACCGGCATGATTTTCTCGCGCACCTCGTCGGTCGCGCCATGCAGCGAGATGGCGAGGCGGATTTGCAGCGGGAAATCGGCGAGCTTTTTGATCTGAGGAGCCAGACCGCTCGTGCTGACGGTCATGTGACGCGCCCCGATGCCGATGCCCCATTCGGCGTTGAGGATTTCGATGGCCTTGGTGACATTGGAAAAATTCGCCAACGGCTCGCCCATGCCCATGAAGACGAGATTGTCCACGCGCTCGCCCGCATATGCCTCGACCTGCACGATCTGCTCGACGATCTCCGCCGCGGTCAGATTGCGTGTGAAACCAGCCAGGCCGCTGGCGCAGAATTTGCAGTCGTAAGCACAGCCCACCTGACTCGACACACACAGCGTGCGGCGGTCGGAATTGCCGCCATAAAGCGCGGGATTGGCCGGAATGAGCACCGTTTCGACAAAACGACCGTCCTGGAGCTTGAGCAGGAATTTCCGCGTCGTGTCCGCCGATCCGGTGACCTTCGCGATGCTCATCGAGCGTGTCACCAGCCGAGTGGCCAGCGCCTCACGCGTCGCCTTGGGCAGATTGGTCATCTCATCGAAACTGGCGACTCGTTTGGCAAACACCCACTCCACGAGCTGTTTCGCGCGGAACGCCGGCTGGCCGAGCTCCGTGAACACGGCGCTGATCTCCTCCGGCTTCATGCCGAGGAGCGCCTGGGGAGTCGTGTTCGTGCTCATGGGGGCAGCGACAGTGGCGGAGATTTGGCAATTTGGAATTTCAAATCCGCAAATCGCCGACACAGCCACTCACGGCTGCTTTTCCTGCTCACGAAACTGCGTGGGCGTGAGCTTGGTCATCTTCTTGAAGTCCTTGGAGAAGAAGAACTGGTCGTGATAGCCGACCTGCCGGGCGATTTCCTTCACGGGATCGTCGGACTCGATGAGGCGGCGCTTCGCCTGGTTGATGCGCTCACGGCGCAGCCAGTCGATGGGGCTGGTGCCGATGGCGGCCTTGAACTGGCGGCTGAAATGGCTCTCGCTCATGCCGCTGAGGTTGGCGAGCTCGGCCACACGCATGGGCAGATGGAAATACAGGCGCATGCGTTCGAGAGCCTTGGACACAGCGGTCGGCAGCTCGGGCTGAACCAGGCCCGGTTCCGACAGACGCACATGAAAGGCGAGACCGATGAGCGCGGCGACGGCGGCGCTGGCGAGCGCGGCATCGCTAGGGCGAGTGCCGGTCATGTGCTGAAAGGCGTTCTCAAACTCCTGCATCGCGGATTTTTCATTGATGCCCTCCAGCACCGGCTGCGAGCGCACCTGCAGCAGCTCGGCGATGCGATCGAGCGAACGGCCCTCCACCCGCATCCAGTAAAGCTCCCAAGGATCACGGTTATGCGCCCCGTAGAGGTGCGGGTGGTGGCAGTTCACCCACACCAACGAACCAGTGCCGACAGCATGCCGTTTCCCGCCGACCTGCACCCAGCCGCGCCCTCTGAGGCAGAAAATCAACTCGTGGCCAGGGTACGTTTCCCGCTCGATGCGGTGCTCAAAGCCCGCGCGAAGATGCCCGGCGCGCACCACGGAATAAAACAAATCGCGCTGCCAGTCTGCCGGAGTGGCGTACAGATTGGTCAGAAAGACCGTTTCCTGGAACAGCGAAGACATGACCGAATAATACATTCCCGCCCCGCCACCTGTCGAGCCTGGATTTGTGACACTTGCTGCTCAATCTTGCGGATGCGCAGGAGCATCCGCCCTGGTTCACCGCCCTGTCAGCCCTGTTTGCCGCTTTTCTCATCAAGTTTTCCCTTGCCGAACCATGGCACCTGTGGAAATCTCCGCGCCCCTCGTCCCAGGCAGCGAGGAAACTTCTATCTTTTCAAGGCTATGGCATACGCAATCATCAAAACAGGCGGCAAACAGTACAAAGTCTCCGTGGGCGACAAGCTCGACGTGGAGAAGCTCGAATCCGCCGAGGGCGAAACCGCCACCTTCGACCAGGTGCTCGCCGCCGGTGAAGGCAGCAGCATCCAGGTGGGCGCTCCCACCGTCGCTGGAGCCAGCGTTTCCGCCAAGGTGCTCAAGCAGCACAAGGCTGACAAGGTCACCACCTTCAAGTTCCGCAAGCGCAAGGGCTTCCACAAGACCCGTGGTCATCGTCAGCCGCTGACCCTCGTGCAGATCACCGCCATCAACGCCTAATCCCCTCACTCCTCCCCTCTTATGGCCCATAAAAAAGGACAAGGTTCCGTCAAAAACGGTCGCGACAGCCAGAGCAAGCGTCTTGGCGTCAAGAAATTCGGCGGCGAAGCCGTCATCGCCGGCAACATCATCCTCCGCCAGCGTGGCACGAAGTGGATTCCCGGTCTCAACGTCGGCATCGGCAGAGACCACACCATCTTCGCCCTCGTGGACGGCAATGTCCGCTTCGACAAGGATGGTCGCCGCGTGAACATCCAGCCACCTGCCGCAGCGCTTCAGGCTTAACCCGAAGCAACAGCCAACTTTCGAAGGGCGCGGATCGTCTCCGCGCCCTTTTTCATGCCCTGATTTTCTATTTCCTACTTTACACATCGAGAATCGGGTGAATAAATCGCCCTCCCACCATGAATCCCGACCAAATCGCTGCCCTCAATGACGAAGCCCGTGGCAAATCGCCCCAGGAGATCATTCAGACCGCGCTCGCGCATGCCGACGGCCAGGCCATCGTCACCACGAACTTCCGTCCGTATGAAGCGGTGATCCTGCATCTCGCCACGGAACAGGAGGCGGGCATTCCCATCCTGTGGGTCGATCACGGCACCAACCTGCCGGAAACCTACCGTTTCGCCGAAAAGAGTCACGCACGTCTCGGCCTCAACTTGAAGCCCTATCTGCCGCTCATGACCGCCGCGCACTGGCTGGCCCTCAACGGCGGCCAAGTGCCGATGCCGGACGAAGTCGAGCGCGTCGAGTCCTTCAGCCGCATCATGAAGCTGGAGCCCTTCGAGCGCGGCATGCGTGAACTCGCCCCGAAAGTCTGGATCACCGCCCTGCGCAAAGAGCAGAATCCCCAGCGTGCCGCCACGCTTCAGCCCTTCATGTGGGACGCGAAATTTGAATGCCTCAAGGTGAACCCCATCCTCGACTGGACCCCGGTCGAGATGGACGCCTACCTGCTCGAACACGACCTGCCGAACGAGCGCACTTACTACGATCCTGCCAAGGGCGATGAGAAACACGAATGCGGCCTGCACGCCAAGCTCGTCACCGACAAAGTGTAAGCGCCCATGGATCTGCCGCCCGACTTCCTGCTCTACATCGCCGCCGGCTTCGTCGCTCAATTGATCGACGGAGCGCTTGGCATGGCCTATGGCGTCAGCGCCTCGTCGCTGCTCATGGCCCTCGGTGTGCCGCCAGCGGCCACCAGTGCCACCGTGCATGCGGCAGAGTGCTTCACCACGGGCGCTTCCGCGATTTCACATCACGCGTTTGGGAATGTGGACCGCTTTCTGTTTCGCCGCCTGCTCGTTCCTGCGGTGATCGGTGCCATCATCGGCGCTTACCTGCTCTCCTCCATCGGCGATGTGCTCAAACCCTGGGTTTCCGGCTACCTCATCATCATGGGCGCCGTGATCATCGCCAAGGCCTTCGTCCGCGTGCCGCCGCGCAATGTGACCACCCATCTCGCACCTCTCGGCTTCTTCGGCGCGCTCGTCGATGCCATGGGCGGCGGCGGTTGGGGTCCGATTGTCGCCTCCAATCTCATCGTGCGCGGCAACAACGTCCGCATCACCGTCGGCAGCGTGAACGCCGTCGAGTTTTTCGTCACACTGGCTGCCAGCATCACCTTTTTCCTCACCATCGGCCTCACGCATTGGAGCATCATCCTCGGTCTTGCCATCGGCGGCATGATCGCCGCGCCGTTTGGGGCCTGGGCGGCCAAACACATCCCGCACAAGCCCTTCATGATTCTCGTCGGCGTCCTAGTCGTCGCCCTCAGCACGCGCAACCTTCTCAAATTCCTCGCCATCATCTGATTCATCATGTCAGCCATCACTCACCTCCAATTCCTCGAATCCGAGGCCATCTACATCCTGCGCGAAACCGCCGCGCAGTTTCAAAAGCCCGCGCTCCTCTTCTCCGGAGGCAAAGATTCCATCGTCATGGCCTGGCTCGCACGCAAAGCCTTCTATCCGTCGAAGCTCCCCTTCCCGCTGCTCCACGTCGATACCGGCCACAACTTCCCTGAGGCCATGGAGTACCGCGACTGGTTCGTGCAGGAGATCGGCGCCAACCTCACCGTCGGCCTCGTGCAGAAGTCCATCGACGACGGTCGTGTGCAGGAAGAAAAAGGCCACAACGCCAGCCGGAACAAGCTGCAAACCGTCACGCTGCTCGACACCATTGAGGAGCACCAATACGACGCCTGTCTCGGCGGTGGCCGACGCGATGAGGAAAAAGCCCGCGCCAAAGAGCGCTTCTTCAGCCACCGCGATGAATTCGGCCAATGGGATCCGAAGAACCAGCGCCCCGAGCTTTGGAACATCTTCAACGGTCGCAAACACTTCGGTGAGCACTTCCGCGTCTTTCCGCTCAGCAACTGGACCGAGATGGACATCTGGCAATACATCCGCCAGGAAAACATCCCGCTCCCAAGCCTCTACTTCAGCCACCAGCGCAAGATCATCGAGCGCCACGGCCAGCTCCTCGACGCCAGCACCGGCATCATCCCGCTGCTCGATGAAGAAAAGCCCAAGGTGAAGGAAATGACCATCCGTTTCCGCACCGTCGGTGACGCCACCTGCACCGGCGCTGTCGAATCCACCGCCAGCACCATCGACGAAATCGTCGCCGAAGTCGCCGCCGCCCGCCAGACCGAACGCGGCACCCGCGCCGATGACAAGCGCTCCGAGACGGCCATGGAGGACCGCAAGAAAGAAGGCTATTTCTAGAGTAGTCCCGGACTTTAGTCCGTCTGTTTTCACTTCGCATCGCACTTTCAATCATCAGCACGGACTAAAGTCCGAAACTACTTTCTCCAGACCATGGACCTCCTCGTCAATCCCACCGAATCCTCCCTCCTTCGCTTCACCACTGCTGGTTCCGTCGATGACGGAAAGAGCACTTTGATCGGACGCCTGCTTTACGATTCCAAATCCATCTTCGAAGACCAGCTTCTCGCCGTCGAAGAATCCTCCAAGCGTCGCGGCGACGCGCATGTGAATCTCGCGTTGCTCACCGACGGCCTTCGCGCCGAGCGCGAGCAGGGCATCACGATTGACGTGGCCTATCGCTACTTCGCCACGCCGAAGCGCAAGTTCATCATCGCCGACACACCGGGGCACATTCAGTACACGCGCAACATGGTCACTGGCGCGTCCACGGCCGATCTGGCGATCATTCTCATCGACGCACGCCTCGGTGTGATCGAGCAGACGATGCGTCACACCTACCTCGCCTCATTGCTGCGCATCGGACACATCGTTCTCGCCGTGAACAAGATGGACCTCGTCAATTTCGATCAGGCTGTTTATGACAAGATCGTCGGCGACTTCCAAGCCTTCGCCAAAGGCCTCGACAATCTCCCCCAAGTCACGCCGATCCCCATGAGCGCGCTCAATGGCGACAACGTGGTCGATAAATCCGCCAGCACGCCGTGGTACACCGGCCCGTCGCTCCTCCAGCATCTCGAAACCGTCCAGGTTCACAGCGAAACCGCCGCCGATGAAGCGCGCTTCGCCGTGCAGTGGGTGATTCGCCCGATTTCTGACCGCAAGGACGCCAAGCTCGGCAATCTGCACGACTACCGTGGCTTCGCCGGCCGCATGGCCAGCGGCACCTTCCGCATGGGCGATGAAGTGCTTGTTTATCCTTCGGCGATGAAGTCGAAGATTACCGGCATTCACACCTATGAAGGTCCGCAGCCCGAGGCGATTCCGCAGCTCAGCTACAGCATCACCGTGGCCGATGAGATCGACACCAGCCGCGGCGGCATGATCGTCAAGGCGAACGAACCCGCGCAAACCAGCCAGGAATTCGACGCCATGATCTGCTGGTTCTCCGACAAGAAGATACTCAAGCCGCGCGGTCGTTTCCATCTGCGCCACACCACGAATGACGTGCGCGCCATCGTCACTGACGTGCTCTACAAGGTGAACATCAGCACGCTCGAAAAAACCGTCGAGAGCAAGGAATTCCACCTCAACGACATCGGCTGCATCCGCATCCGCTGCGCCTCCCCGATCTTCTTCGACCCCTATTCCAAGAACCGCACCACCGGCAGCTTCGTGCTCGTTGATGAGCAGACCAACAACACCGTCGCCGCCGGCATGATCCAGCGCAGCGTGGGCGGGGACGACTTTGAAGATCCGGGTTCGGCGATCTAAAACGCGAGAACCCGCTCATGATCGCGTAATGGTTCGCGGTCATGATTTACGACGGCATCCTTCTCGGCTCCGGGCACAACGCCCTGGTGCTCGCCTGCTATGCGGCGCGAGCGGGTCTGAAGGTGGCTGTGGTGGAGAAAAATGACGTGGTCGGCGGAGGTTTGGCGACGGTGGAGCATCCACCGGGTTCTGGCTTCAAGCACAACACGCATTCGTTCTTCCATCGCGCGCTGACCTTGATGCCCTGGTATCGCGATCTGGAACTGGAGCGCCATGGCGTGCGCTACATCGAGCCGGAGCTCAATGTGGCGATGATTCTGCCGGAGAATCGCGTGCTGGAGTGGTGGACGGATTTTGAAAAGACCTTCGCCTCATTCGCGGCGATCTCACCACGCGATGCGGACCGTCTGCGCGAATGGACGGAGCGCTTCCGGCCCATCGTGGAGCAGATCCTCATTCCCGAGACGCAGAACGCGCCGCTGCCGCCGGAAGAGCGCGTGGCGAAATTGCGGCAAAGCGAACTCGGGCGCACACTGCTGGAGGTGCAGGCGCTTTCGCCCATCGAGTTTGTGATGCGCGAGTTCGAGCATCCGGCGGTGAGGGCGGGGCTGCTGTTCTTCAACGGCCTGCGCGAGGTCGATTTGCGACAGCAGGGCTTCGGGCACTCGATTCCCGCGCTGATGGCGAGTCCGCGCAAAGCGCAGATGTGCATCGGCGGCTCGCGTCGTCTCGCTGAGGCGCTGTGCGCGGACTTGCGCGAGCATGGCGGCGAAATTTTCACGAACTGGCAGCCGCGCTCGATCCTGACGCGCAATGGCCGTGCCTGCGGCGTCGAATCGATGACTGGTGACCGCATCGAGGCCTCGCAGTTTGTCGCCAGCGGACTGAATCCGCAGCAGACCTTCCTCGATTTGATTCCAGCCGATGTCACGTCAGCGCATCTGCGGGAACGAGCCGCTGGCTTCGAGTACAACCTGCTCGCGCCGCTCTTTGCACTGAATTTGAACCTGCGCGAGCCACCACGTTATGCGGCGGCGGAGCAGCATCCGGAATTGAATCATGCGTTCATGATGATCCTCGGCCTGGATGATGTGGCGCAGTTCCATGACATCGTCACCGCCCACGAACGCGGTGAAATCCCGCTCACGGTGATGTGGGGCGCGTGTCCGACGCAGTTTGACCCCTCGCAGGCACCTGCGGGTCGTCACACCGCCTTCATGTGGGAAAAGCTGCCCTACGCGCTGCATGGTGACGCACGGAACTGGGACACACAAAAAGAACAGCATGGCCGCGAGATGCTCACGCTCTGGCAAACCTATGCGCCAAACCTGCGTGAGGCCGTGCTGGATTCGTTTACCCGCAGCGCTCTGGATACCGAGCGCCTGCTGCCGAACATGCGGCGTGGTGATTTGCTCGTCGGTTCATTCGCGAACGATCAGATCGGCTATCACCGCCCCTTCCCCGGCGCAGGAACCTACCGCACCGAAATCCCCGGCCTCTACCTCTGCGGCGGCTCGACGCATCCTGGCGGCAATGTCACCGGCCTGTGCGGCTTCAATGCGGCGAAGGTCGTGCTGGCAGATGCCGGGCTTTCACGCGGGTAGGGCGCGAAATCGGACGGACCTACAACTCCGTGATGATCTTTCCCGTCTTCGTGCGGCAGGGCACGCGGAGGTGTTCGAGCCAGATGGGGATGAAGTCGTTGAGGAGGAGCTTCCGGGCTTCGGTGAGGTCGTCGAAGACGGCACGCGCCCACGGGTGTCCACGCTCCTGATAGTAGAATTCCCAGTCCTTGCCTTCAGCGATGAAGTAGGAGCCGTCGCGCGAGCCCGTCTCGGTGCGGATGGGTGGCAGATCCTCGGGGTTGATGCCTTGCGCGGCGAGGCTGGACTCGATGTCGGCACGCGTGAGGGTGAAGAGGCGGTTCACGGCGTCCTGGCAGCGCTCGGTGTTGCCGGGTTCGTTCGTGTCCCGCCATTCGGACGGCAGGCAGAGGTGTTCGAGCGCCCAGGTGGCCACGTCGGCTTTGGATTGGAGGACGCGCATTTGTTCGGCGATGGAAAGCGGGGCGGAGGTGCTCATACGGGCGTGATGGTGAGAGACTCGATGAAGCGTCACCATGTGTCCGCCGTTCGGCGGCCTGGGGCGGCTTGGATGAGAGGGCGGAGTTTTTCGAGAAGCTTGAGGCCGACACCGCGCACGCGGGCGAGCTCCTCGGCGGAGGCAAAGGGCCGCGCGGCGATGATGGCCCTGGCCAGCACCGGACCGATGCCGGGGAGAGATTCGAGCTGTTCCTGCGAGCCAAAGTTGATGTCGATGCGGGCAGGGACCGCCAGCTCGACTGAGCGGCGGTGCTGGACGGCGGATTCGTTGCACACGATGACGCTCACGACCGCGAAGACCAAAAATGACAGCGCCTGCCACCACCACGGAACCTCATGCGGCATGATCTCAGCCACGGTGCTGCGGCGGCTTTGGCGGGGTGAAGATTCCGAAGGCATGGCGATATTCGAGCACAAGCCTCGAAATCCCGCCAGTGCCAACTATAGCGGCCAGCGTGTGTGCGCGGCAGATTCTTATTTCACGATCAGCGCCGCGCTCACCTCGCCGTTTTCACCGACGGTGAAGGTGCGGCGTTTGCCGTCGATTTCGTGGACGATGATGAGGGCCTTGTTCCAGCCCGGCGTGGGATCGGCACCAAGCCAGTGCGGATTGGCGTGGAAGATCGCGCCGGGCTCGTCGAGGAGAGCTTTCACGCGATCGGTGACATCGGTGAACGCGGTTCCGGAGCCATAGACGGCGGAGATGAGTTTCACCGGAATGCGCTCCGGTGCCGGCGCGGGTTTGCCGTTGGGCAGGAGCTTGATGAAGGAGGCATCACCGATGCCGAGAGTGAGCGATTTCGTGTTCCAGAGGTTTTCATATTTGGCGAGGTCGCACACGCCGCTCATCTCGATGAGATCGCCCTCGCGGAGCGTGGCGAGCTTTGGCAGCATGTTGTCATCCTTCCACTGGCTGGCGAAGACGCGGATGTAATAGCCTTCATCATTGGGCAGGTAGGACCAGACGACGAAGCGCTCCCAGAAATCCACGCCGCGCACCTTGAAGCGCATCTGCGCGGGACGCTTCGTGTCCACGAGCTTCTTTTTGAGGAGGCCGTTCGCCACTTCCTTCTGCGCGTCGGTCCAGTTCCGCGCGTTCTCGGGCTCCATGTCCTTCGGGATCACGGCGAGGAAGTCGTGGTAGGTGCGCAGTGGCTTGGGCTCCTTGGGTTTGGTGGGCGCGTCATCGGCCGCGTTCAGGAGGCACGCGGAAGCGAGGGCGAGCAGGAGCAGAACGGGCGTGAGTTTCATGCGAGGTGGTTGAGTGTCGTGATTCAGATCACGGATGGCAATCGGTGATCCTTGGGGCCGGATGCGGCCCGTGTTTGTAAAGAGTGGGTCAAAGGCGAGTTGATAGCGGAGTGGTATCGGAGAACCCGCAGCATCTCGGATGCACGCAGCGTGTGGAGATGAGATGGGAGNNCAGATTCAGAAAACCCGCAGATTTCTTTTCTGACTCAGGCAATCTGCGGGTTTTCTGAATCTGCGGGGCCAACCGGATTTTCACAAAAGCTGATGTCGCGAGGTATACCTGAGTTCGTGAGCATCAGGCGCGTGCGCTTCAAACACGGCTCCGCAATCGGGACATGGGAGGCTCTCGACACGCGGGAGGACTCCGCCATCAGGGTCGCATCCAAGGACAAACACCTTGGCCGAATCAGATCTGGGACGCGCCTCATGGAAGGTGGAACCGCAACGCGGTTCCGGCATGCAGCCCAAGGGTGCCGAGCCTTGGCGAGCGCTCCCTCGGGATTCGCGTGTCCCACCGCCCCCATCACGTTCCCGGACCGCCACGCGATCCCGTCATGGGCGATGCGGTGCCGCAGGGACGTTCGGATGACGGAACCGCGTTGCGGTTCGTGCTCCGGCGGGGTGCGTGGGTGGTAGCGAGGGTGAACGTGCTTCATGCTCTGTGAACAGCCATCTTGCGCTGCTTGCCTGCCCATTCAGTTCTTGCGCAAGTATTGACGGCACAGGGTGCGAATCTTGGCTCTGAAAAAGGGCTGTGCCACGGAGGAAAATTGCGGGTGCGCGGCGACTTTGCCGTCGTAGAGAGCCTGCACCTCGTTGTCGAACGCCACTTGGGCGGCCTTCGCTTCGGGAGCGTCGGGCACCAGGGCATTTTCGGCAGCGTCAAACAGCTCGGCGAGCCGTTTCAGGTCAGCGAGGGAAACAAGCCCTCCGGCGTCGGCATCGTCTGGCATAGAATCTCTTCCTGGACCTGTTCGTAGCGGCGGGTGCAGGCCAGCTTGTAGTCCAGCAGGCGGTCGTGCAGTTCAGGCGTGCCGCAGTAGCGATAGCGGTCTTTCAGTCCGCTCACCACGCCCAGCGCCTTGTCACAGAGAGAACCCGTCGCCTGCCAGACCTGGGCGATTTCCTGCAGGGACTCCGATTTGCGGGTGGCCTCGACCGCGATGACGTAGGTGCCTTCCACGACACTCTCCACGAGCCGCACCTGACGGCTGAACGCCTGACAAGCCGCAGGCACCTGTGGATCGGGATGCTTCCGGGCGACTTCCGTGAGGACGTCCACCTGATGCTTATTGGATTGGATGATGTCACTGAATTCGATGCAAAGCATGGTGATACCGTAAAGACACCCCTGTTTTTCGCAATGCCTAAGATGCTTTGCATGGGGCTGCCTTCTTCGCCCAAGCCCCGAACTCCCCCGAACCTCGAAAAGAAAACCTTGTCCGGTTCGTTGTGGCACTGGCTGGTGATCCAGTTCCACAACCCAAAGAATCACATCATGAACCGTCCCCGCACCTTCTTCCCCCGGCCCCTGAGCGCGCCGCCCACCCTGCTCATCCTGGCTTTGGGCGCGTTGCTGGCAGCGCTGCCGGGGGCGGCATTGGCGGAGGCATTCAGCGGCAACCTGCTGCTGGTCGCCAAGGGCGAGGTGGAGGTTTATCACAACGGCAGAAAAATCGTGCTGCGGGACAAGGCCGATGACCAGCAGCACTTCCGCGTCAAGGTGCCGGAGAGGAGCTTCAACGCCGGGGATGTGATCGTGCTGCGAGTGCATTCGCCTTACGTCTATCGGGCCATCTCGGCGGCCGTCAATCTCGCCAAGAAGGGCGGCCAGATTCCCATCAAGAAAGAGAACTGGCGTTTCCTGGGGCCGAACACCGACCCGCGCAAAATCACCGCCGCCACCCTCCAGGCCAGCCAGGTGGTGCCCGCCTCCGCAACGCCCGATGGCAACGGCGAGGCCGAGCGCGAGAAACTCGGCTTCCTCACCGGCAGTGACTGGGTCAAAACCGCCGACAATCTCAAGAGTTCGTATTGCATCGGCTTTCTGATCACCCAGGAGATGCTGAACGCCCGGCAGGCGGTGAAATGAGGGATGGGGTCGAGGGCGGACCACCCTGGGAAAATGGTTTTTGCGGCAGCGCGAACGTTCACCGCCCACCTGGTTTTATTGGCGCGGCCTTAAGATGGACGGAGACTTCACGTCGTGCCGAATCAGATCTGGGACGCGCCTCAGGGAGGGTTGAACCGCAACGCGGTTCCGTCTTGCAGCCCAAGGGTGCCAAGCCTGCGGCGAGCGCTCCCTTGGGATTCGCGTGTGTCCCACCGCCCCCATCACGTTCCCGGACCGCCACGCGGTCCCGTCACGGGCGATTCGGTGCCGCAGGGACGTTCGGATGACGGAACCGCGTTGCGGTCCGTGCTCCGGCGGGGTGCGTAGGCGGTGCGGTTCCCAGGAGAGCGCTCGCTGGCGCTCGGCACTCCTGGGCTGCATGACGAAAGCCCGTTGGGCTTTGCCTGAGCGGTTCAGGGACTTTACTTTTTGGCTATAGAGGGACGGACACTTTGTTCGATCCCAAACCAGCCGGATAGTTCGGCGAAGAAAATTCATCGTGTTGGCAAAGTTTTTACGCCGAACACATCCGGCCTGCTATGAGGGCTTCTGTCAAAGGGGTGTGTTGATTTTCTGTGGTCGTTGTGTTTTTGCTGTGTGTGCGGCGGCTTGGCCGCCTCGGTTTTGGTGGGTTGTTTGGCTGATTGGTCACGGCTTCCTCCAGCTGGACGCTTGTTCTCAAGCGCTTTCCATCCTGCTATCCGCACTTGATCGCGGTGGATCAGTGCCAGTTACTCTATTCGTTTGCGGCTGGAGGAACGGGCGGCGGCTCACTCTACGGGGCGGGCAACTCGCGCTGCCCAGGCCGGATGTCGAACTCGCCGCACCGTTCCAAAGGGGTGTCGGGGACAAGGGGTGTGGGTTTCTCTTCTCGGTCTCTCTCGGCGCGGCTCTCTGTGCTTGGGTGGTTCTCTGGCTCTCAGTTGGCTGTGGCACCGTCGCGTGCTCAGCGCTGGCTCTTCACGTTGCCTCCTGGGCTGCGATCAATCCCAGATCGGCCAGCGTGCAGCGCCCGGTGTTGAGCCGCCAGAGATCCACGGCGAGTTCACGCGCCAGCGCGACGGCGAGCTTTTTCTTGCTGGCCTTCAAGCCGACTTTGAGCTTCTCCACCATCTTGAGCAGGCGCTTCCAGCCGGGCTGCAGCCGGATGAATCGCCACACGGCCTCCACCAGCATGTGCCGTAGTCGCGGGTTGCCATGCTTGTTGATGCTGCCTTGTCTGCGGCTGCCGCCGCTGCTGTGCTCGCTGGGACACAGACCGGTGTAACTGCTGACCTGACGGCGGTTGTTGAAGCGGTGCCAGTCGAGCACTTCGTTGTCGATGCCACGCTCGGTGAGCGCGCCGAGGCCTTTGGGGCGCTGCGTCGCCGCGCTGGCCTGCGCCTCGATCTGCGCGGTGCGTGCGGCGATGAGCTCGTCGAGCTGTACGAGCAGTTGCCGAAGTGGGTCGAGGATGTCCTTGAGGGCTGCGGGCAGCTTGCCACTCAATGCCTTCCAGCCTGCCTTGCGCCACCAGCGTCCGCTGACTTCATGCCCCTGGGTCATGCCGTGACTGCGGCCCATCGCGCCGAGACGGCGCACCTCCCGCACGAAGGCCTCGCGCTGCCGGGTGATCATCCGGCGTTGTTCCTGCGCCACCTCGGGCACGCGCACCACCGCCATGGCGTGCTTGTTGCCAGCTTCATAACGGGCCAGCGCCTCGGCGAGTTCGCGCGCGTCGCGACTGTCGGTCTTGACCTGTTTGCCAAGTTTGTCCCAGTCCTGCGGCCGCACCACATAACAAGTGATGCCTGCCGCCGTGAGCTGGCGCTGCAGCGTGTAGCCAAACGGACCCGCCTCGTAACAGCACACCACGCGGTGCTCCAGGGCCTTTTGCTTCACCGCCCAGGCCACAAACTGCTCCGGCTTCATGCGCTGCGCGGGCTGCACCGTCGCCGCGTCGATCTTGCGGCACACGACGTGCTGCCGCAGATGCACGTCGATCCCCAGGTGGATGACGTTGGGTAGCTGCGCCGCCGCGCCTGCTTCTGAGAGTGCCGCTGTGCTCGTTAGTGCCGGGGGTGACCTGCGCGTGCTGCTCTTGCTGCTGTTGTTTGCTCTGATAGGATGTGTTGCCATGTGGGTGGTGGAGTGTGGGTTTGTTGTCTAACACCCCCTTCTTATCACCGATCCGCTTCGGTGACTCCGCCCACATGGTATCTACGGCCAAGCAGCCGCGTTGCTCGAAAGATTCCCAATCAACGTTCAAGCATCTGAACCGAGTGGCATTCGAGACTGACACTTTGATCGTAAATCCATCCCAAGCCTGAGACGGGCGCGCCGGGAATTGAGGCGTTGCAACGCAGAGGCGCAAAGAACAGAATCGGCTCATGTCACAGGCCCTTCATCTTGATCTGGAACTGCCCGGCGACCTCGCGCGGTTCAAACTGCCGGCGGGAGTGAACGAGCGGCTGACGGCGTTGCTGGACAAGCAGGATGCCGGGGAGGAACTCACGGCCCAGGAGCGGCGCGAGGCGGAGGGTTTGGTCGATCTGGCAGACACGCTGACCTATCTCGGTCTCAAAGCCAAGGCTCAGACATCCTGACCTCGGAAGCGAGCCAATGAGCCAGAAATTGACAGCAGAATGGGGGACAACAGAATGGGTTCTTATTCTGCTGTCCTCATTCTGCTGTCCTTCCGGCTCACCTCATTTCCCGAGAGCTTCGACCATGCAGAAACGCCTCAGGATGTCTGAAGCTGCCGCATGAGCCTCCCGGATTCCTTGCGCTGGCAGGTGATCGAGAGGGCGGGAAACCGCTGCGAGTACTGTGGATTGTCGCAGGAGGGTCAGGAGGCCGTGTTTCATGTGGATCACATCCACCCGGTGAAACTGGCCGGGCAGACGGAACTGGAAAATCTGGCGCTGGCCTGCGTGTCCTGCTCGTTGCGCAAAGGGGCGCGGGTGAGCGCGGAAGATCCGGCCGGCGGAGACTTCGTGCGTGGGTGGCGCGGTTCCCAGGAGAGCGCTCGTTAGCGCTCGGCACTCCTGGGCTGCCTGACGAACGTCCCGTTGGGCTTTGGGCTATAGAGGGGACAGACACTTGGTTTCCCAATGCATGAGTCAGCAGCGCAGCTTCGCGAGGCAGCGGCGCAAATGCCCGTGTTTGCAGCGCAACTGCGCGAGGTAGCGCCGCAAATGCCCGTGTTTGCAGTGCAAATGCTCGAGGTAGCGGCGCAAAAGCCCGTGTTTGCAGCGCAAGTGCGCGAGGCAGCGGCGCAACTGAACGAGGTAGCGCCGCAAATGCCCGTGTTTGCAGCGCAAGTGCGCGAGGTAGCGGCTGAAAAGCGCGTTCTTCTGGCGGAAGTGCCCGTGGTTCCGGCAGAAGCGCGGGTTCTTCCGGCAGTCGATCGCGTTCCACCGGCGGAACTGCGCGTTCTTCCGGCGGAAGATCACGTTCCACCGGCAGAAGAATGCATTCTTCCGGGAGAANNGGCGGAAGTGCCCGTGGTTCCGGAGGGAAATCGCTGGGTTCCGGCGGAAGTGGGCACGGTTCCGGCAGAAGATCATGCCCCACCAGCAAAACTCCCGGTATTCCCTGCGATGCTTCCATTTTTGGCCCTTGGCGTGGCTTCACGTCGTGCTGAACCGCAACGCGGTTCCGTCTTGCAGCCCAAGGGTGCCGAGCCTTGGGCGAGCGCTCCCTTGGGATTCGCG
>DNXB01000484.1 GCA_003506995.1 Verrucomicrobiales bacterium | reverse complement strand
ACCCCGCCGACAACTACACGAAATGGGCGCTCGACTACATCCATGGCAAAAATCGCGATGCCGCAAAGCCCTGGTATCTATGGGTCTGCCACGGCAGCATCCACGGCCCGTCCACACCCGCCAAACGTCACAAAGGTCTCTACAAAGAGGCCGAGGTGCCGCTGCCTGCCGACATCTTCCCGCCGCGCGAGGGCAAGCCCGATTACCTCAACAAGATGCAAGCCTGGGCCAAAGGTGAAGACGGTCATCCCGTCGCCAAAGCGGGCCGCAAAGCCGCTGCCGCGTCGAAAGACGGCAGGCGCTTCGATGACTGGGTGCGTCAAGTCAACGAATGCGTCCCCGCCATCGACGAGAGCGTCGGCCAGCTCGTCGCCGCGCTCAAAGAAACCGGCCAATATGACAACACGCTCGTCATTTACACCGCCGACCAGGGCTTCGCCATGGGCGAGCATGGACTCCGCATCAAGCTCGCCCCGTATGACGCCAACTACGCCTCGCCGCTCATCGTCAGCATGCCCTCGCGCTTTCCCACCGGCCAGGTCTGTGACGTGCCGGTGAACGGCCCCGATCTCGTCGCCACCATGCTCGCCATGACTGGCGTCAAAGTCCCGTGGCCTCTGCATGGCCGCGATCTCACCCCGCTGCTCGCACAGCCCGCCGCCGCCTGGCCGCACGCCTGCTACTACGAGAACATGGGCAACGAATACGGTGCCAAAGTCAGCCAGACCATCCTCACCGGCGCGAAGCAGGACAACAGCCACGGCGTGCCCCTCTACAGCGCCGTCGTCCAGGACAAGTTCAAATTCGTCCATTACCTCGACGGCCAGTCCGGCGAGGAACTCTACGATCTCCAGAACGACCCCGAAGAACTGAAAAACCTCATCGGCGATCCATCACAAGCTGAACGCATCGCCAAACTCCGCGAAGCCATGAAAGCCGAGCTAACACGCACCGAGGCCGGATTCGCTACGGCTCTGAAGTAGATTCGATTGGCAATCGAATCACGGCGTCGTCTTCAACTCCTTCCCCGGAATCAAAAACATCCGCCCCGCCTCATTACAGATGAGCAGATTCGGCCCGTCTTCGCCCAGCATCGTGCCAACCGCGCCCGTCTCATGCGCCCCGCCGGGCTGGATGACTTTTCCTTCGCCATCACGAAACGCCACCGGCCTCGCAAAGGTGTTGTCGCCTTGGTTCAGCATCAGCAGCGGTGTGCCGAGGGTCTTCTTGCCGATCGTCGGCATGGGCAGGCCGGTTTCGCGATCTGGAATGGAAACGACACGCCCCGTGCCAATGACGAAGTCCATGTGCCCGTCTTGATTCCAATCAAAGAAGTCCAGCTTGCAGCGTCCACTCTGGCCGCCGATGCCGCCGCTCGTGCCGATGAGCTTGCCATCGTCGAGCTTCAGCTTGCCGCCGTCCTCGACGTTGTAGTCGTCGATGCGCCAGTAGAGATGAAACTGGTCGTCGCCATCCACGATCGCCAGCGCGATGCGTTCGCCGATCTTCGCCACGGCTGGCCGACAACGCCACATGCCGTGGAGGTCAATGCCATCGCAGTAAAGCGGATGCGCGGCGTAGAACTTCGGTTCCGTCTTGGTGCCGCGATTCAAATAGATCATGTAATTGCCCGTGATGTCGCCTGTGATGATGTCCGGCAGCGAATCGCCATTCCAGTCGATCACATTCGGCGAGAGATAGCCCCACCGCGCCTCCTGCAAGCCCTGCAAACTGCCTGAATAACCCGCCTGCACCTGAATTTCGCGTCCACCAGCCTTCACTCGCTTCGCGGGCAGAAACTTCGGCTCGTCGTTGCTGCCGATGTTCTCGAAAAACAGCGCAAACCCCTCCGAATTGCCCGCGAGGATGTCCAGCACGCCATCTCCATTCCAATCCACCGTGGTCGGCGAGGGCAGCGTGCCTGCATAAAGGTCCGCGTTCTCCTGCAACACCGAAACCGGCTCCGCAAACACCGGCGCGCCGTTCTCCGCCGTGTCCACCCAGCGAAACAAATGCACCGCCTGCGGCCCGCCATACCCCGCCACAAACAAATCCGGCTCTTTCCTGCCAAACACCCGCGCATGCCCCAGCACATGATGATTCAAATTCACCAACGCCAGCGGCCCGCGCCCTTTGGGAGCCGCCGATGGCAGCGCCTTCGTGCCCGGCGGCAGATGAGGTTCCGCACGGCAGGCCGTGATGAGGAGGAGGAGGAGGAGGAGGAGTGGTTTCATGAAAGCGGGGGAAAGGCTTCACTCAGCCCACAGAATTCTGAATGGCCAGGATCAAGCCTGGCACCAGGTCCGTTTTGTCTCGGAACAAATCATCATCTTCAAAAGCCGGACGAAAACGTCCTTCAAGACGATTCACATCCGACGTGAGTTCCCGCAGCCGGGTCAGGCTATGTTCGCCAAAATCGGGCCTAAAATGCGTCGCCAGAAAATGCACGTCATAAAGATCACGCGCGGTGGTGCGATTCTCCGGCGCGTTGATTTTCTGCTCGATCAAACGCGCCACGCGGTAGGTTCGGATGTTGTTTCGCTCAGTGATGTCCTCGCTCGTGATGGTGTCGCGGAACGAAATCTCCACTTTCAGGCGGCCTTGGATGTCGGCGTTGGAGTATTCGATCCGATAGCGCTGCACGGTGTCAGTGTTCTTGGTGCGTGTGATTCGAAGATCCGTTGTGAGCGCGCGCAAGGCGTGCCCCACGCGGCTTTCGAGGTTAAGTCTCTTGGGCGAGTCGAAATCCAGGTCTTCTGAGAAGCGGTCAAGCCCGTGGCATAATAACAGCGAAGTGCCGCCTTTCAGAACCAGGGGCGTGTTCTGCAAGGCGCTCAAGACAGCCCGCATGATGCGAACGTGGGCTTGTTGGGCGGGGCTGAAGTTCATTGGAGCATCAGCCATTCATCCAGCAGCTTTGCCTGGCGTTCATCACTCAGGAGTTCGCGCATCTGGGAAATCTTCTCCTTAAGCTGCCCGGCTTCGGCCTCGTTGTCGCTGTGGTCGGCGAGGCGAATGTGATCGGGCCTGCGTCCTAGTTGCAGATTGCCCGCGATCATGTCCAGCACAGCCCGGTCCCGGTCGGCCGCATAGAATGTGTCATCGGGAGAGAGGGCCACACCGTTGCGACGCAAAATGTCCGCGCACTCGTAAACCCCCAGCCTGCCGAAGAGGTGCGAGGTGTCCGGGAAATTGCGCCCTGCGATGCGAAAGCTGGCCCTTCGGTCCAGAAACGTGTCCACGAAGTGCCAGTCCACAAAGGCAGCGCCGCCAGACGGAATCGTCATGGCGGATGTGCCTGTGAGGTAGTGCTCAGGCGAGGTGGCTGGCAGCGAATTCATAGTTGGAGAATATCATGCCACGGAGCGGATGGCAATCCGGGTGCTTTGCGTGCCAATCGCAGCTACGGCAGAACCGGCTTCCAGCCGGGCACGACGATGGGCTTCATCGTTTCGAGGAGCGCGGCATGTTGGGCGACGACGGCTTTTTGATCTTCATGACCGGCGACGTTGCGCGTTTCATCGGGATCGGCGGTGTGATCGTAAAGCTCGCGGTCGGTGGTTTGCCCGGTCTTCCAGTCGCGCCATTCGGTGTAGCGATGTGTGTCGCTGCGGAGGGTGTAGCCCATGTGGGTGGGTGTTTTGTCAGGCTCGCTGTTGTAGTAGGCAGGGCGCGGGTGCTGCGTGAGCGCGGCCTCGCGCACGCTGGCGGCAGGATCGGCGAGAATGGGCGCGAGGCTGACGCCGTCGGTGCTGGCGGGCTTCGGCAGGGCGCAGAGTTCGGCGAGTGTGGGATACAGGTCCATCAGCTCGGCCAGCGCCTCGGTCTTCTGCCCGGCGGTCTTCATCTGTGGTGTGGCGATGATCATGGGCACACGGGCGTCGAGTTCAAAGTTCGAGGTCTTGGCGAACAAGGTCTGCTCACCGAGATGATAGCCATGGTCGGACCAAAACACGATGACGGTGCTGTCGGTTAGCTTTAGGCGGTCGAGCGCGTCGAGCACCTTGCCGATCTGCGCGTCCATGTAGCTGATGTTCGCGAGATAGCCGTGGCGCATCTCACGGATGTTCTCGTCGGTGACTTTGCGGGCTTTTTTTCCTTCTCCGAGAATCTCGCGGCTGTTATGCCAGGCGATGCGTGGCGCGTCCTGCGGCCACTCGGGATTTTTCGGCATCGCGATGTCCTCGCGGCGATACATGTCCCAGTATTTCTTCGGCGCATTGAAAGGCGAGTGCGGTTTCCAAAAGCCGACGGCGAGGAAAAACGGTTCCGCCTTGGCCTGGCACTGCTCAAGTGCTTCCACGGCCAGTTTCGCCACGCGTCCGTCGAAATACGCCTCATCCGGCACATCGCGGCATTCGCATTTCAGATCTTTGGCAGAGCTGGGCGGCAGTTCGCCTTCGACCTCAGCTTTGTCGGAGCCGTGATTCGCGAAATGCATCACCGCAGGCACGCTCCACGACGCGGGATCGCCCTGCACCTCGTGAATCCAATTGTGGAAGATTTTGCCGATGTTCTGGGTGAAGAAACCGTGGTTCTTGAAGTGCTGCGGCAGCGTGATGGCATCCGGCGCGTGCGTGCGGAAATGCGTGGGCAGATCCCACACGCGCAATGCATCGAGCCGCCTGCCGGTCATGATCGAGGCCCGCGATGGATTGCACACAGCTTGCTGGCAGTAGGCTTTGTTGAAGACGAGACCGCGTTGCGCCAGACGATCAAGATTCGGTGTCTTGACCTCCGCGTGTCCGTAGCAGCCGAGATCGTTGCGCAGGTCATCGGCGGCGATGAAGAGGACGTTGAGCGGCTGCGCTGCCAATGACGAAACCAGAATGAGGAATGACGAAAAGATAAGTTTCATGGTTGAAGTAGATTGCGATTGGCAATCGAATCGGATTGGGGAAGTTCGGCTTCGGTTGCCAACCGAAGCTGCTAATACACAAGGCTGCGAAACTTGGGAACGCGGTGGAAGGTGATCAAATTGCCGTTGTGTGCGGAATGCGCCTTCGCATCGCCGCTGCGGCTGACGATGCAGAGGTCGTCGCCGTCGATGCACAGGCTGGCGTAGTGGCGGCTTTCCTTCGGCGTGTCGCCCTTCGTCACGAGACCGGCGAAGCACCAGTCGATCATGTTTTTCGAGAAATGGAGCGCCAGGCGATGACGCTCGTTGTCCGGCGTGCCCCAGCGGTCTTTTGGCATGGCGTCCGGCCGAATCATGGAGTCGGTGGATTGCGAGCTGAGCAGCCACCAGAGCTTCGTTTTGGCATCCCATTCCACATGAAAGCGCATCTGGCCGCCAGGGCATGGCGCGTAGAGCATGGGAGTGCCTGCGGGCGATTTCACGAGCGAGGTGGTCATGCTGCCGTCGTCATTTTCCTTCACCTGCGCGATGGCGGCATAGTTCGTCATGCCGGTGTGCGCCCGCATCCAGAGATGGAAGGTTTTTCCCTGCGGATCATGCCACACATGCTCGGGATCGGTGAACTGCACCACATTCGTCTCCAGCCAGCCCAGCGGCGCGATGCCACGGCCCTTCGGCGGCACGAGAAAAGTCACCTTTTTCCGATCCACCGGATGAAACGGCTGGCCAAAGGCATTCGGCATCTTGGATTCGGCCAAGTCTTCAAACACAAGCTCGCTCGCGAAGGTCCAGTTCGCCCTGTTCGTGAGATCGCTGTCCGCCTTCGCTCGCATGAGCACTGGCGCGAGATCACCGACCTGCCAGCCGGTGATGCCGCGTCTCGGCGCATGCTTTTCCATGACGAGATAGACGTTCCCCTTCGCAAAGTGGACGTTGCACGCGGACTGATGCCAGATGCCCGTGTCATTGAGGAATTTCCGCTCGCTCCACGTCACGCCATCGTCATCGGAGCGGATGATCGCCACCTGCTTGCTGCGCCCGAGGATGTAGAGCGACTTCCCGGCCACGAAGGGCCGCGCGAAGCTCAGATCGAAGTTCGCGCGATGCGTCCACGTCTTGCCGCCATCATCGCTCGTGAGAATGCGCGACTCATGAAACGCCTTGTTCTCAGGCGGCACGGATTTTCCAGCCGAGGAAATCTCATGCGTGACAACGAGCCGCCCCGAAGCCAGCCGGCAAATCCCCGGCGTGTAGCCATAAATCCGCGCCGGGTCCGGCGAAGTCCAAACAACCACATGCTCCTGCGCCAGTGGGCGGACTTGGGCAAGCAGTGGTGTCGCAACAGAAATGAGAGTGAGAAGGAGGAGGCGCATAAAAGTAGATTCGATTGGCAATCGAATCGGTTGGGGACGTTCGGCTTCGGTTGCCAACCGAATCTACCGGGTGCGATCACGCTCCACCTCGCGGCTCCAGGTGTCGAGGGCTTCACGCATGGTTTTCAGGCGTTCGGGTTGTTGGGTGGCGAGGTCGGCGGCTTCGGCGGGATCGTTGTCGAGATGGTAGAGCGCGTGGGGCAGATCGGAATCGCCAGCAATCTTGTTTTTGGTGACAAAGGGTTTCACAAGCTTCCACGGGCCGTCGCGCATGGCGGCGTTGTGCGTGTGGTTGGGCTCTTGGCGGTTCCACTGCCAGAAACGGACCGGCGTGGCAAAGTCCGCGCCCGTTTTGAGCAGGCCCGCAAAGCTGCGGCCATCGAGCGGAGGCTTCGGCGTGTGCTTGAGTCCGCACAGTTCGACGAGCGTCGGCAGCACGTCGGTGAAATGAATCATCGCAGAAGTTTTGCCCGGCTTGATCACGCCGGGCCAGCGGGCGATGAAAGGCACGCGGATGCCGCCTTCATGCACCTCGTATTTGGTGCCGCGCAGGTCATGGTTGAATCTCGGTGCGACGAGCGGATCGGGGCCGTTGTCACTGGCAAAGAGGATGAGCGTGCGCTCGCGCAGGCCCAGCGTGTCGAGCTCGCGCATCAGCTCGCCGATGCCGCGATCCATGACCTCGATCATGGCATAGACCGTGGCGGTCTCGCGGTCGAATCCGGCTTGCAAATACGGCTCGATGATCTCCTCCGGCGCCTGAAGCGGCCGATGCGGCGCGTAGTGGGCGAGGTGCAGAAAGAACGGCTCCTGCGCATGACGCCGCACAAAGGCGATGGCGCGCTGGTTCAGCTCATCGGTGAGGTAGCGATCCTGCGGACGCGGTTTTTCCGCCATGCGGTCGTCCGTGTGCAGGATGTAGCTATGATAGCCGCCGCCGTCCGACCCGTGGAAGCAGGCGACTTCCTGAAATCCTCGCGCCACCGGCCCAAAGCCCTCGCCCAGGCCCGTGTGCCATTTGCCAACGAGACCCGTGCGCCAGCCATTCGCCGCAAAGACGTCCGCCACCGTCATTTCATCGCGCTTCAGCCGCGTCAGCTCCAGCTCCTTGTCCAGCGCGAGCGAAACCACGCCCGTGCGATGCGGATACCTCCCCGTCAGCAGCGCCGCCCGCGAAGGCGCACACACGGGCGCCCCCGAATACGCCCGCTCAAACCACAGCCCCTCGCTGACGAGCTTGTCGATGTTCGGTGTGCGATTGCGACCGCCATTGAATGCCGCCACATCCCCCGCGCCCATGTCATCGGCGAGGATGACGATGACGTTCGGCACCTCTGCAAAGGCGTGAGCCAGCACGAGGCTGAGAGCGATGATGAGCCGACGGAATTTCATGACATGAATGGAGCGAGTTGGGAACTCCTCCTGCAACGAAGCATCCCATCGGCCTTCCTACACCAATCGACCATGCGGGCCCTACATTTGATGCCCAATCTTGAACTGACATGAACCATCTTGACGCAACGCTTTCGATTTCCTGCCGCTACTGCGCGTGCTTGATCACGAAATCGACCAGCTCCTGGCACTCGAAGAACGACGGGCCGACCTTGTGGCCCTCGCCGGGGATGACTTTCACGCTGATCTGTCCGCCAGCAGCTTCGTAGCGTTCTTTGAGCAGCTTGGTGTTCAAATCATACGGCACCACGACATCGTTATCGCCATGCACGGCGAACATCGGCACTTTGTTCGCGGCGAGCCCGGCGAGGTTGTCGATGGGGTTGAATTCGCTGAGCTTCGCGACGAGTTCAGTCTCGGTCATGGCGAAGTCGGCGAGCGTTTGCGGCTTCGAGTTCTTCAGCGGCCAGCTCGCGAGATTGCAGACGGGATAGATGCCCACCCAAGCACGCACTTTGTCTGGATTCCGAAACGCCCAGGCCAGCGTCATCATGCCGCCTCGGCTTTGACCGAGCAGGATCGGCTTCGCGGAAAAGCCGCGTTTCACCATTGCATCGTAAAAGAGCGTGAACTTCGCCGTGCTCGCCGGTGAGCCGCGCACTTCGCCGAGGTCGAAGCCCGCGAGACTGATGCCCGCTTTCATGAATGCCTCGAGATACATCTTGCGCCCCGCCAGCGAGACGCCGCCATTCAAGGTCGGGGCATACCACAGCCACGGCTTCCCCTCAGCTGGTTTCGGCGCTGCATAGAGCACGGCTTTGTGGCCCTCGATCTCGAAGATTTCGGCTTTCTTGGGCAAAGGCTCCTGCCCGAGCAAAGGCAGCGCGAAGAGGGAGACGATGAGGCTGAGAAGGCATTTCATGGTAGATTTGATTGTTAATCGAATGGATCGGGTGGTTCGGCTTCGATTAACAATCGAAGCTACTTGTGACGGATGACCTGTCCTTGCTCGACAAGTCGTGATTGGAGCTCCTGCAGCGGCAGCTTGCGCGGCGCGACCTCGTTTTGAATCGTGAGATGCGCGGCGACACCGGCGGCTTGGCCGAGCGCCATCCACGTCGGCTCCATGCGGATGCTGGAGAAGGCGACGTGCGTGGTGCTGGCGGCGACGGGGACGATGAGGCCGTCGATCTTCTCCGGGATCATGATGCGATACGGAATCTCGTAAGGCCGCGTGATGTAGTCGAGCATGCCGAGGTAGCCTTCGAGCACGAGCGTGTCGCCGGGCTGGCGTTTGCGACAGGGGAAGCTGTCGATGGGGAACTCGCCGACGGCGACGCTGTCGGTGTGATGTTTCGGCCCCTGGCCTTTGCCGGTGATGTCGTGCTGCGTGAGCGTGTATTCGCCGACGAGACGGCGGCCCTCGCGCACATAGAGCTGCCAGGGGAAGTGCGCGTTGTCGGTGAACTCGTCCTTCGGCAAATGCATCTCATTCGCCAGCGCTCGATGCGCCTCCGGCACCTCGGGATCGTTTTGCAAAAACCACAGCAGTCCGAGCACGAGGCTGCGATGCCGCTGGCGGATGCGCTCCCGCGTGGCTTCATCGCCTTCGATGTAGCCGCGATTCTCCTCGGGGAATGGAAAGCCGAGTGGACGGGGGTTGATGTTCACATCATGCTTGTTGTTCGGAATGTCGGCGACAGACAAAGCGCGCACGAGTGTGTCGAAGTGCTTCGGATTGTAGCCACGCCCCGGCTTGAAGACCTTTGGCCCCGCGAGACGGCCTGCTTTGAGATCGTCAAAGTAACCGAGGTAATCTTTGCGGTCGTAGCCCGCTGGCGGCTCGGTCATGTGCGCCGCATTCTGCGGATCCTTGGTCAAACACAGCCGGTAAGTGTAGGCGGGCAGGTCAGTCGCAGCAGCGCCCGTGCTGCCGGGCAGAAACTCGTGCGTCTGATAGTCGAAATAGACGACACCTGCGTGTTCCTCGCCGAACTCGGTCTTCGACTCGCGGCCAAGCCGAAACTTCGCTCCAGCAGCAGCATACAAATCGCCTTCGTAAGTGGCGTCGATGAAGACTTTCGCATCGAGGCGTTTCTCATCGCCACTCTCACGATTCACGACCGTGATGCCCCGCAGCTTGTTGTTGCTGACTTGAGCCGATTGCAGCCTCCAGCCTTTCATCACCGTGATATTCGCCTCCTTGGCGAGCATCGCCTCGAAGACCTTCTCCGCCACATGCGGCTCGGCGTAGTAGCCATCCTGGCAGAGTTTGGTGTTCTCGTGCTCCGCGCCATATTTCGTCACATAATGCTCCAGCACACCTGCGACGAACTCTTTGAAGATGCCGCCGATCATCGCGCGGTTTTCAATGTCGCTTTTGCCGAGTCCGCTCGTCGTCATGCCGCCGATGTGGTCGTTGTATTCGAGCAGCGTGATCTCACGGCCCATCCTCGCCGCTGAAATGGCCGCAGAGATGCCGCCCGGCGTGCCACCGTAGATGACGATGTCCTGCGCGAGGGAATGGCCGCAAAAAATCGCAAAAAGTAGGCAAAGATGCCTGAGCGGAGTGGTCATCGTTGTTGATCCGCTTCACGCAGTTGCTTCACAAATTCATCCAAATGATCCGGCTTGCTGCGAAGCCACAGCGTGGATGACTCAAGATCAAGCCATGCCGCGCCACCAGCGGGCGAGACAAAGCCGCGAGACTCGGCCCAGGATTCCGTATTGGCAGCGAAGGGAACCAGCCTCCCGTCACCGCCCTTGAATCGAGCGCGTATTTTGACTGCGTTTTCCTTCCGAAGCCGATGTGGACGAACCGCCAAACTGTAGCCATCCATTTGAATCACGCCTTTGTCCTTGAACTGCCCAATTTTCACCTGAGCCTCGGTTTCTTTGATCAACGCTGACAGCGCATCAAGTGTCACCGAAGTGTTGATTGCAACCAGGGCGCGCAGTTCACGATTATAGTCAGCGTAAGTTCCCTGGGGGGCTGCAGCGCCGTTCTTTTTTAGCAACGCATCCGCGTCACACCATGCCCCATTCGAAGCCGATGCTTGATGGAAACCAAGCAGCCGGGCAGCTTCCTCGCTCAAGACCCAAACACGGAAGTGCAGCTCGTGAGGATCGAGGCTGTTCGATGTGCCAGCGAGGAAATGATCGTTGACCAGCTTCACGCGGGCGAGGCTTAGGTTCTCGATAAATGAAAGTGCTCTCGCCGCAGTCTCCCCTTTGGCGGCATGAGTGATCACGGGCCGGTTTCTCAGCACCGCAGGCTCCAGATAAACACGAACCTTCACCCCACACTTCTCACAGGCTTGCTGCCACGCATCAAAAGCCGCTTCGATCGTGGCATCCTTTACCTCAAGCTCCGGCAGGATCAGAGTTTGGATCGCGACAGCGGGGCTGGTTCCGGGACTTGGACGTTGCCAAACGGGTTGCTCATGTTCCCGCCCTTTGATGATGCGTTGCTGGTATTCTTTCCACTGCTCGGGTGGAAAGAACGGGTCGAGAGCGACGGACCACGGTGCGGACAGAAACAGCCAAATGAGAGTGAGAAGAGCCTTCATGGTGTAGATGGTTCATGACTTCCGTAGATAAGGCCCGAGATGCTCATGAGCGATGAGCCAGCTATCATGGATCTGGAGCAGAATTGTAGAGCGTGGAAAGCTGGATTTGCCGCGAAAGAACGCATAGAGGGTTTTGATCCGTCCTTTTTTGCGATCCTTGAGTTCCTTTGCGGCGAAAAAAAGCAGGCACCGTAGCCTAGGCCAGCTTGTAGCAGTCGGCCCACTCAGTGCGTGGAGGAGGGCCTGCCAGGCGGGCGTTGGCCTCCTCGTTGCCGATGAAGCGCTTAGTCTTCGGGTCGAACTGAAGATCGACGTTCAAATACTCGGCGATGGTGCCCAGGTTCAGCACCTGCGTCAGCACGCCGGAGACGCTGAAAGGTGACTCGGTGGCACCATTGCCCATGCAGGCGTGGACGAAGCTCTCGAAGTGATTGTGCTTCGGCGGGTGCAAGGCCATCGCGTCTTTGAACTCGACCATCTTGGATCGCGGATAGACGAGCGAATGGCGGTCGTGCGAGCCGCGCTGGACGAGGTAATCGCCTTGTTTGCGGTGCAGGAGCGAACCTGTAGCGCCTGGGTTCGGGATGAAGGTTTTGCCGTCCTGGCCGGGATCGCCGTATTTCTCCGCGATCTCGATTTTCGTGTCGCCGCCGGCTTTCCAGTGAAGCTCCACGGCGGGCATTTTTTCTCCACGCTCAGGGAACTCAAAGCGAATGTCCGAACTGAGCGGGTAGCTCACCCGATTGTAATCCGCGAGCGCCAGCGGCGTGATGCGCGTGGGCAGGCCGAGCTTTAGATGGTGATGGAAAAAATCAATGATGTGCGCGCCCCAGTCGCCAAACATGCCGCCGCCATACAGGTGAAAACCACGCCAGTTGAAGGGGTGGTACATCTTGCTGAAGGGCTTCACTTCCTGCGGACCGCACCAGAGATCCCAGTTCAGCGACTCGGGCTTCGCCTCCTCCGGCGGATAGCCCTGGATGCGCTCCGACGCGGTCATGAACCACAGAGAGGGCGATTTCCACGCATCGATCTTCACCACGTCATCCACGATGCCCGCCGCGAGCATTTGTTTGAACTGATCCGCGCCTGCGGAGGTGTGCCCCTGGTTGCCCATCTGCGTCACCACCTTGAACTTCTTTTCCGCCCGCATGAGGATTTCCGCCTCCTCAAAGGTGTGCGTGAGCGGCTTCTCCACATACACATGCTTGCCCAGGGCCATCGCGTGAATCGCGGCGGTGAAGTGCGTGTGATCCGGCGTCACCACGCTGACGGCGTCGATGTCGCCGCCCATCTTGTCGAGCATCTCGCGGAAGTCGTGGAAGCGCTTCACCTCCGGGAATGCCTTCAGGTTTTTCTCCAAGCTCTTCGCCGTGACGAAATCCACATCCGTGAAGGCCACCGGTGTGGCGATGCCTCCCGCCGTCAGACCGGGAATGACACTGCCTGCGCGCCCGCCGATGCCGATGCAGCCCAGATTGATGCGACGGCTTGGCGGCAGCTTGGGATTGTCAGCCGCGCGTGCGCTGGTCAGGTAAGCGGGCAGAAAAGTGAAGCCGAATCCAGCGGCGACGGATTGTTTGACGAATCCACGGCGGGATGATGGAGGGGATGTCTCAGGTGTTTTCATGGTTCAGTGAAAGGGACGAGGTGATGAGAGTAAAGGGCTGGCGGAAAAAAGGCCAGCAGGGAATGTAGGCCGGGGGTGGCGATAGCCCGCCCGGCTCAATGCGGGTCGAGCGCACTCAACAACCTCCGCGCCACATCGAGTGGTCATTCGCAGCCTCATCACGCGCACGACACGTCCAAAGACGAGCGGGCTAACGCCACACTCGTCCTACGGCAAATCATGGCGTCACTTGCGAGGATAAGGCCCGAGATGCTCGTGCGCGATGAGCCAGCGGCCATCGACCTTGCGCAGGATGCTGGTACCGCGCCCGCCGCCCGAGGCTTCCTGGCCGCTGATGAGGCCCTTCCAGCGGAACTCGTAGTGACAAGTGACCACATCATCCGTGAGGACGGTCCACGCGATGTCGTGCAGACTGAAAACTTCGTTCTCGATCAGCTTGAAGGTTTTTTCGAAAGCCGCCCTGGCCGCCGCCTTGCCG
>DNXB01000551.1:2038-3535 GCA_003506995.1 Verrucomicrobiales bacterium | reverse complement strand
GAGCTGGTTGACGTGGCCGAGCACGATCTGGCTGTAGCCGATGCCGTTGCCTTCGAGGCGGATCATCATCGTCACCATCCCCTGCCCTTTCGCGGCCCGGACGGTGGTTTGATCCGTCTTCAAGGTCAGCGTGTAGAAGCCGCTGAGGTATTTTTTACCGTCCTGAATCGCTGACTCACGCGTGTGGCTATAGGCGTCGGTGTAATTGTCCGCGAGAAACTCTGCCACCTCGTCCCAGTCGCGTTCCTCGACCGCCTCGATCAGCGCCGCCTGCGCCGTGCGCACCTGGGCCTCATGAGAACGCCCGAAAACCCACCACGCCAGCCAAAGACCGGCGATGAGCACGAGGGCGAGAATGCTGCGAACGATGAGGCGTCTGTCCATGGGATCAAAGCAGGGCTAGCTGGCCGGTTTCATCGGCGGCGGCAAAGCAGAAGCTCACGCTGGCGTCGCGGCGCGGGCGCACGACCTCGATCGTCGGTGTCGGTTTGTGGCGTTCGGCGCAAATGACGCGTGCATCGTTCGCACCAGAAGAATCGAGAGCCTGGCGGATGTAGCGCGCGGCAACGACGGGATCGTTGCAATCGTCGCTCAAATGGCCGAGCACGACGTGGCTGAGGCCGGGGTGCGCGATTTCGCGGACGAGTTCGGCGGCCTGCTCGTTGGAAAGATGGCCGTGGCGGGAGCTGATGCGCTGTTTCGTGGCCCAAGGGCGTTTCGTGTCGTTTTCGAGCAGTTGGGTGTCGTAATTGGCCTCAATAAAGAGGCTGTCGGAGTTGCGGAGACGATCCTTGATCAGATTGGTCACGAAACCCACGTCGCTGAGCACCCCGAGGCGGGATTCCTCGTCGGCGATGACAAATCCGACCGGATCGACCGCGTCATGTGGCACGGGGAAGGACTCGATGCGCAGATCCTGGAACTCGAAGGCCGATCCCGTGGTCATGAGCCGCCAGGAAGGCGGGGAGCGGAATTGCAGGCTGCCCGCCAGGGTTTCCTGGGTCAACGCGGTGCAAAAGAGCGGAACCTGCTTTTTTCGACTCAGCACTTCGATCCCGCCGGTGTGGTCCTGGTGCTCGTGGGTGAGCAGGATGCCATCGAGCATGTCGAGCGAGAAACCGCAGGCGTCGAGGCGCAGGCAGATCTGCTTGGCGCTGAGTCCGGCGTCCAGCAGCAGCGTGGTGCGCTCGGTCGAGATCACGGCGCAGTTCCCCGAACTGCCGCTGCCAAGAATCGTGAGACGTACCATGCGGCTGTTTTAGCGGACCGGGCCGGACGATGCAAGCGGTCTTGCCAACGGCAGGCCCTCTGGAAAATAGAGGCCGGGCTGGCAGGCAGAATGCTGGTTGATTTGCCCGCTGACTGCGCCTAAATGCCGCCCCCTTTTGTACCAAAAATGAGAAATCACGGACTCCCCCCGAAGCAAGGCCTGTATGATCCGCAATTCGAGCACGACGCGTGTGGCGTCGGCTTCATTTGTCAGATGAAGGGCAAACG
>DNXB01000551.1:258-2022 GCA_003506995.1 Verrucomicrobiales bacterium | reverse complement strand
TGATGCAGTTGCCCGACAAGTTTGCGCGCAAGGTCGCCGCCAGCCAGGGCATCACCCTGCCAAAAGCAGGCCACTACGGCATTGCCATGGCCTACTGCTCGCCCAATGCCGCCAAAAGAGCCGCCGGAGCCAAGGCCTTTGAAAAAGTCGTGGCCGAGGAAGGCCAGAAGCTGCTCGGCTGGCGCGATGTGCCGGTGGATAATTCAATGATCGGCGCCACGGCGAAAGCCAGCGAGCCCTTCATGCGCATGGCTTTCATTGAGCGAGATGCCGAGTGCCCTGACCAGCAGACCTTTGAGCGGAAGCTCTATGTCATTCGCAAGCGCTCCGTCACCGCGATCCGCACGGCGGAGATTGATGAATATTGGTACTGCGCCAGCCTTTCCTCCCGCACGCTGGTTTATAAAGGCATGCTCATGCCGGAGCAGGTCGGCGCGTATTTCCTCGACCTTCAGGACCCGGACATGGAGTCGGCGCTGGCGCTGGTTCACTCCCGTTTCTCCACGAACACCTTCCCGAGCTGGGAGCGCTCGCATCCATATCGCTACATCGCCCACAACGGCGAGANNGCGGCAACATCAACTGGATGAAGGCCCGCCAGTCGCTGCTGGAAAGCCCGTTGTTTGAGGATGTGAAGAAGCTCTTCCCCATCGTGAACGAGAGCGGCTCGGACTCCGCGATGTTCGACAACGTTCTCGAACTGCTCGTCATGGGCGGTCGTTCGCTGCCACATGCGATGATGATGATGATTCCTGAGCCGTGGAGCGGACATGAGTCGATGGATGAGAAGCGCAAAGCCTTCTACGAATACCATTCCTGCCTCATGGAACCCTGGGACGGCCCGGCTTNNACCGCAATGGCCTGCGCCCTTCGCGCTACTATGTGACGCACGACGATCACGTGATCATGGCCTCCGAAGCGGGCGTGCTGCCCATCGCGCCGGAGAATGTGAAGCTCAAAGGCCGCATCCAGCCCGGCAAGATGTTCATCGTGAACATGGAGGAAGGCCGCATCGTCCCCGATGACGAGATCAAGGCGAAGATCGCTTCTGAAAAACCCTACCGCGAGTGGCTGGACAAGCACCTCGTGAAGCTGGCCGACATCAAGGACGGCGANNCCACCGGACCACGAGACCATGCTGCAGCGCCAGCAGGCCTTTGGTTACAGCTTTGAAGACCTCCGCAAGCTCATGGTCCCCATGGGCAAGGACGGCGTGGAAGCCATCGGCTCCATGGGCACGGACATCCCGCTCGCTGTGCTCTCGAACAAGTCGAAGCTGCTCTACGATTACTTCAAACAGCTCTTCGCGCAGGTCACGAACCCGCCCATCGACTGCATCCGCGAGGAGATCGTCACCTCGCCCGTCACCACCATCGGCGCGGAGGGCAACCTGCTCGATCCTCAGCCTGAGAGCTGCCACCTGATCGAGCTCAAGACGCCGATCCTCAGCAACGAAGACCTCGCCAAGCTCAAGAGCGTGGCCGAGGGCCAGTTCAAGTCCGCCACTATCGACATCCTCTTCGATCCGAAGAAGGGCGCGGCGGGCATGGAGAAGGCGATGGAAAAAATCTGCGCCAAGGCCGACGAACTCGTCACCCAGGGCTGGAACATCCTCATCCTCTCCGACCGTGGCGTGCGCGCTGATCGCGCTGCCATCCCGGCGCTGCTCGCGGTTGGCGGGCTGCATCATCACCTCATCCGCAAAGGCACCCGCACCCAGTGCGATCTCGTGCTGGAGTCCGGCGAGCCGCGTGAAGTGCATCA
>DNXB01000551.1:0-154 GCA_003506995.1 Verrucomicrobiales bacterium | reverse complement strand
AGAGCTATCGCGGCGCGCAGATCTTTGAAGCCGTGGGCCTCAGCCAGAGCGTGGTGGACAAGTACTTCTCCTGGACCGCCACCCGCATCGAAGGCAGCGACATCAAGGTCATCGCCGAGGAAGCCGTCCAGCGCCACATGCGCGGCTACCCGGA
>DNXB01000244.1 GCA_003506995.1 Verrucomicrobiales bacterium | reverse complement strand
TCAATCTGGTCGAGATCGACCTCCTGCTCTGCGGCAGCCACACGGTCGCAGTGTCTCCTGACATGCTGCGCCCAGCCAACGGCAGTGTGCGCTACCTTGTCTGCGTGGTGCGTGATTCCGCGCCCAAACAACGCGAAATCTACCATCTGCCCCTGCGCGAGCGCTTGAAGCCCATCCGCATCCCGCTGCGTCCCGCCGACCAGGATGTGATTCTCGACCTTCAACCGCTCATCGACCGCTGCTACCAGACCGGACGCTACTGGCAGACGGACTACACCCGTCCGCTGCCGCAGCCTCTCAATGCCGAGGACACCGCCTGGGCCACCGCGCTGCTACAGCAGGCGGAACTCCTCTAACACGGCATGAAGCTCTCCAAAAAAGCCGAATACGCCCTCCGTGCCCTCGTGGCGATGGGACGTGAGCGCGAGGGCACGAACTTCTCCATCCAGGATCTCGCCCGCGACGAGCACATCCCGCTGAAGTTCCTTGAGCAGATCCTGCTGGCCCTCAAAAACGGCGGCCTGCTGCGCAGCAAGCGCGGCGTGGGCGGCGGCTATCAGCTCGTCACGCATCCGGCCCGGATCACGCTGGGGGAGGTCGTCACGCTGTTCGACGGCCCCTTTGATCCCATCCCCGGCGCGGATCACGACGCACTGGGACAGGTGTTCACCGACCTGCGGGATCAAGTGGCGATGTGGTTCTCCGAGCACACCGTGGCGCAGATCATCGAGAAGGAACGCTCGCGCGAGTCCGTCTCGTTTGAGATCTGACAACCACCGAACACAGCATCACTTCGCCGAAGGAGCCGTCGTCGGGATCAGGCCTTCCTTTTTCTTCGCCTCCACCTCAAGCCTTGCTTCGGTGGCATACGGGTTCAGCGGCATGAGAGTGGCCGGAACGGGCGCACGTCGATAATTGGTCGCATCGCCAGGGCCGTAGTTGGTGGCCAGGTATTTGACGATCGTCTTCTGCACGGCGGGATCGAGCTTCCACAGACCGCCATACTTCTGCATCCACTCGAGCGTGGAGGTCCAGTTCGCCTCGGTGGCACGCTGGCGCAGGAAGGTCTGCGGTGAATGACAGACGATGCAGTGATTACGCACGATCTCCCAATCGGGCGCAATCTTCATGCCCGTGGTTGGATCGACAGGAGCCTTTTCCTCCGCCGCTGAGGAGAACGAGGCAAAGGCCAAGAAAACGATGAGGTGCGGGCGCATGATCAGGCAGTCTGGAGGGCGAGTCGGTGACAGGAGTTGTTCAGGTAGCCTTCAGGATTCCAGCCAGGCAGCACCATCGGTTGCGAGCGGCCTTGGTCGTCCGTGGCTCGCGCCCAGATCTCATAGTAGCCCTTCTTCGGGAAGGTCAGTTCGGCGCGCCACTGCTGCCAAGCATAGCGATTTGCGGGCTTGTCGAGCTGCGCCTTCTCCCAGGTGATGCCGAAGTCGATCGACACCTCCAAACTGGCCACAGCACCTTCTCCGACCCAGGCATGACCGCGCACGGCCAGCTTCTCCGCCAGCGGATGCGTGATGCCGGACTTCGGGAAGGTGATGAGCGATTTCACCGGCATCTCGGCGATGATGACCATGTCCTCTGGCGGAATCTTCGTGCCCGGTGCCACGGGATAGCGCGGCATGCGGTAGGAGTGGCCGGTCATCTTTTCGCCATCGTGCTCACGGTCACGGATGACGNNCCCGCAGGTGGACGCCGCCCAGCCGCCGAACATGAGGCGCAGCGGATGCCCATTTTGCACCGGGATGTCTTCGCCATTCATCGCAAACACGAGCAGCGACTCGTCTTCGAGCGCTTTCTGAATCGGCACACCGCGCGAGATGGCGGACTTCTTCGGATCGCCGGACAGATGAAAATCCGCGCCGTAGTAACCGATGTACACCGCGTCCTTCTTGATGCCGCAATGCTTCAATACATCCGACAGCCGGACGCCGGTCCATTTCGGGCAGCCCACACCGCCAGTGGTCCACTGGTTGCCCGTGGCAGGTGGATTGAACTCGCTGCGGCCGTTGCCGGCACACTCCAGCACCATTTGCAGCGTGTGATGCTGAAACTTCTCCTTCAGCTCTTTGAGCGTGAAGGTAGTCGGCTTCTCGCAGCTCTCGCCGGTGATCTCCAGCGTCCACTTGTCAGGATCGAGCGTCTCGCCAGCGGGTGCGAGGCCGTTGTTGCGGATGAAAAGGTGCTTCGCGGGCGTGATCGCATCGTCGAGCAGATGCGCGGGCGTCTCTGCCACCAGCGGACGATCGTTCATCACACTCAGACCTTCCTTGCCGGGGATCAGAAAAGGCTCCGCGCTCTGCGCCAGCACTGCCGGGATCAATCCCGAGGGCATCTTGTCCGCAAACACGATCTCCGCTCCAACGGCGGCGGTCATGGAGGCGAGACCGAGACGCTCAAAGAAGCCGCGACGGCTCAGAGGGTTCGCCTTGCGGCCCCATACGATCTCATCCGCGCTCTGCGGATCTTCGGAGTAAAGCTGGTGCAGGCCGGCCTGCTTGTCGGATCGCTTGGGCGTGGATGTCATGAGACATTCAAAACGCCGCGAACAAGCCAGTTCTAAATCAAAGATGAAGTTGGGGAGCGATCATCGGTTCATCGTCAACCTCATGTCACTGCCAGTTGCCGAACGAATAAGGACTGTAGTTCGACTGCTGGCCGTAGCCGTAGTTCGGCTGGTAGCCCTGCGGTTGGTAATCCTGCTGATAGCTCGGCTGGCCGTAGCCTTGGTTATAACCTTGATTGTAGCCCGGGTTGCAGTTCGGCTGGTTGTATTGGCTGTATTGACGCTGCTGGCGGCTGTTTTGGATCGCCCCGCCTGCAAAGGCGCCGAGCAGACCGCCGATCGCCGCGCCTTCGAGTCCGCGACGGCTTTGATTGCCGATGATGCCACCCGCCGCCGCACCTAGCAGAGCGCCCGTCACCGCGCCTTGAGCGGGAGGACGACCGTAACCACCGCCACCATATCCACCGCCATACCCGCCGCCGTAACTCGGACCGTAGCCGTAGCCATAGGGATCAGCGCAGGAGGTCAGAACAAAAGACAGCAACACGGTGCCGAGGGTGAGCGAACGCTTGAGGTTGGTTTTCATAGTGGGATGGAATGGATGTCCCGCACTCTGACGCCGATGATTGAAGGCTATTCGATTCTTTTTTTCACCACACAGGCTCAATCCATCCCCGCAGTTGCAAAACCGCCCCATCTGCGCTGGGATGAGGCACCATGAAGCTCCTCCCTGCCCTTCTGCTTTCCACACTCGCAGCCGCCACACCGCTCGCTGCTGCCGATTCGTATGACATCGTCGTCTATGGCGGCAGTTCCGCTGGCATCACTGCCGCCATCCAGACCTCCCGCATGGGCAAAACGGCCGTGCTCATCGAACCCACCAAATTCCTCGGCGGCCTGACCACCGGCGGCCTCGGCGCGACAGACATTGGCAACAAAAAAGCCATCGGCGGCATCTCGCGTGAGTTTTACTCGAACGTTTTCACCTACTACGCCGATCCTGCGAAGTGGAAGCAGCAGACCCGCGAGCAATACTACGCCAAGCGCCCGCACGGCAACTCCAGCACGGAAACGACCATGTGGACCTTCGAGCCGCATGCCGCGACGGAGATTTACGACGCCATGCTCGCGAAGGTGAAGGACAAGGTCACCGTCGTCTTCGGTGAGCGGCTCGATCTGAAGAAGGGCGTCGTCAAGAATGGGTCCAGGATCGTCAAGATTGTCATGGAGAGCGGTCGTGAGTTTGAGGGCGCGATGTTCATCGACGCCACCTACGAGGGCGATCTCATGGCAAAGGCGGGCGTGAGCTACCACGTCGGTCGCGAGGCCAATTCGCTCTACGGCGAGACCATCAACGGCGTCCAGATGGCCGGGGCAAAGCACCACCAGTTCATCAAGAACGTCGATCCGTATGTGAAGCCCGGCGATCCCTCCAGCGGCCTCGTTTGGGGCGTCACGCCCATGCCGGAGGGCAAGGATGGCGACGGCGACCACCGCATCCAGGCCTACAACTTCCGCATGTGCAACACGGACGACGACTCCAACCGCGTCCCATTCGCGAAACCGGAAAACTACGACGAAAGGCAGTTCGAACTGCTCCTGCTCAACTGCGAGGCCGGTGATCCACGCCACCCTTGGGCGCCCACGCCGATGCCAAACCGCAAAACAGACACGAACAACAACTTCGCCTTCAGCACCGACATGATCGGCATGAACTACGACTACCCGGACGCCGACTACGCCACGCGGGCGAAGATCTGGAAAGCGCATGAGGATTATCAAAAAGGCCTCCTGTGGACGCTCGCCAATCATCCGCGTGTGCCGGAGAAAATCCGCGCTTACTATTCACAGTGGGGCTTGGCAAAGGATGAGTTCACCGACAACGGCCACTGGCCGCGCCAGATGTATGTCCGCGAGGCACGCCGCATGATCGGCGGCTACGTCATGAGCGAAAAGAACTGCAAGCGCCACGTCATTGTCGAGGACAGCGTCGGCATGGGTGCCTACAACATGGACAGCCACCACACGCAGCGCTACGTCACCAAGGAAGGATTCGCCCGCAACGAGGGCGACATCCAGATCGGTGTGCGCCCCTACCCCATCAGCTACCGCAGCATCACGCCGAAGGCCGCAGAATGCACCAACCTGCTCGTGCCCGTGTGCCTCAGCGCCAGCCACATCTCGTATGGCAGCATCCGCATGGAGCCCGTCTTCATGGTCATGGGCCAAAGCGCCGCCACCGCCGCCGTCATCGCGATTGATTCCAAAAAAGACCTCCAGCAGATCGACTACACCAAGCTCAAGGAGCGCCTCCTCGCCGACGGCCAGATGCTCGACTTCGAGTCCCCGCCCATGCCCGAGCATGTTTCCATCAGCAAAGAAAAACTCGGCGGCATCGTCGTCGATGACAGCGAGGCCGAACTCACCGGCTTTACTTCCGAAGGCCACACCACCCCCGGCTTCGTCGGCGAAGGCTACCGCCACGACAGCGACAGCCTCAAAGGCGAGCAAAAAGCCCGTTTCACGCCCAATCTGCCCGCCGCAGGCCAGTATCGCGTCGCCATCACCTACACCGCCCTCGCCAATCGCGCCGAAGCCGTCCCCGTCATCATCCACCACGCCGACGGAGAGGAGAAGGTGATCGTGAACCAGAAGAAAAAAGCCCCCGAGAAGGATGTGCTCCTTCCCCTCGGCACTTTCCGCTTCGAAAAAGGCAAAACCGGCTGGCTCGAAATCCGCAACGAAGGCACCACGGGTCACGTCCTCATCGACGCCGCGCAGTGGCTGGCGAAATGAGACGGATTGTTTAATGAGGAAGGCAGGAAATTTAGAAAGGAAATCTGATTCCTACATTCCTGCCTTCCTCATTAAACAATCTCTGGTCAGATCACACGTTTCGCCACCAACAGGACCGAAGCAAAGTTGATCAGCAGTCCATGCTTGATGTTCGTGGCCCGCAGATAGCTACGCACCTGGGCGAAATGCACATCCTCCAGCGCTTTGATCGCTTTGAGTTCAACCACCAGTTCCCCATTGACCAGAATGTCCAGCTTGTGAGTGCCTACCAGCTCCCCGTCGTAGTAGATGCTCACATCCTTCTGAAACTCGGCCACGATGCCGCGTTTGCGGAATTCAATCTTCAGGCAGTTCTCATAGATGGATTCAAGGAATCCTGGGCCTTTGTCCTTGTGGACCGCAATGCAGGCTCCGATGACTTGTTTCGTGAGTGAGGCGAGTTCGAGTGGCATGATGCTATTGGGTTGAAGCAGCCAGCAAAGCAGAAACACACCTCCTGCATCCAGCATAAAATTCCTGTATTCCTGCCTTCCTTATTATTCAATTTCTCACCTCGGCCTTCTCAGCTCAAACATGTCCCGCGTGTGGCAATACCAGTGAGGGCTCTGCATGCGGCCGATGGGATGGTAGTTCTCCGGCTTCACCAGCCAGGTTTCTGGATCGAAGATGTCATCGCGCACATGAATGCGGAGGACTTCGCCGATGATGAGGCGGTTGTCGCCGATCTCAAGGATGCTGTGGCTACGGCATTCGAGGCTGGCGGGAGATTCGGCGATGCGCGGCGGTTTGACGACGCTGCTCGCCACGGCGGTGAGTCCGGCATGCAGCAGTTCATTCTCGCCAGCCGGCAAGGAGGCGGCGCAGAGGTTCATCTTCTCCGCAATCGCCTCATCGACGAGGTTCACGACGAACTCATGCGTCAGACGGATGTTTCGCGCCGTGTCCTTCGGCACGCCGGGCGAACGATCTCCCGGACACAGGCCGACGATGGGCGGGGAATCTCCCAGCACGTTGAAAAAGCTGAACGGAGCCGCATTCACGCGTCCGTCGGGATCAACCGTGGTCGTCAACGCGATGGGACGCGGCGTGACGAGTCCGGCGAGGATCATATAAGCGTCTTCGCGAAGCGGGCCTGTGAGATCGAGTTCCATGAGAATCAAAATGACGAATGAGTAAATCCGAATGACGAATGAAGCCCCAAAGTCCGATGACGGAAGCTTTTCGGCATTCGAGCTTCGTCATTATTTCGTCATTCGTAAATTCGTCATTCGACATTTTCCGCCCGATAAGCCCGTGCCAGCAAAGTCACAGGCTGCGTGACTTCCTGGCAGGGATGATCACCGCAGGAGCGGAGGCCGTTGGCGAGCTGCAAATGGCAGCCGGGATTGCTGGTGGCGACGACGGGCGCGTTTGCCTGCCTCAAGTTGGCGACTTTGCGATCCAGCAGCTTCTGACTCTGCTCGGGCTGGGTGATGTTGTAGATGCCGGCGCTGCCGCAGCACCAGTTCGACTCCGGCAGTTCCTTGAACACGAGTCCGGGGATGCTGGCGAGCACCTGACGCGGCTGTGAGACGACTTTCTGGCCGTGGCAGAGGTGGCAGCTTTCGTGATACGTGACTTCGCTGACGCCCGCGCCTGCGGTCGGCTTGCGGAAGCCGATCTGCACGAGCCATTCGTAGATGTCCTTCGCCTTCGCGTCCCAAACCTTCGCCTTGGCGGCGTAGAACGGATCATCGTGCAGCAGATGGCCGTAAGTCTTCAAATGCGAGCCGCAGCCGCCCGCGTTGGTGATGATGGCATCGAGTGAATCGAGATCAAAGCTGTCGATTTGCCTCCGCGCCAGCTCACGCGCCAGTTCGAGTTCGCCATTGTGCGCGTGCAAAGAACCGCAACAGCTCTGCGAGCGCGGCGTGATCACCTCACAGCCGTTTGCGAGCAACACATCGGCTGTATCGCGATTGATGTTCGAGAAGGCGAGATCCTGAATGCAGCCCGTGAGCAGGCCCACACGGCTCCCCTGCCCTGTCGTGGGCGATTCCTCTGGCCAGATTAAAACATCCGAGAAATGCTCCGAGATTTGCGGCGTCTGCGGCTCCAACTTCGCCAACGAACGCGGCATGAGGCCGAAGAAGCGGACTTTGCGCATCAGCTTGTCGAGTCCGGTGCTTTGATAAACCCGCAGCACACGACCGATCAACCGCAGCAGCCATGGGCGCATGAAAATGACGTTCAGCGTGAGCCAGCGCCAGAAGCCGCGCTGCATGCCGTCGTTCACCTCCGCCTGCTCCACCTCGGCACGGGCCGTTTCAAACAGCTCCGCGTAGTTCACACCGGCCGGGCAGGCCGTCTGGCACGCGAGACAGCCAAGGCAGTAATACATCTCGTCCGAGAGCGCCCGTGAGACTTCGAGATCGCCATCCGCCACCGCGCGCAGGAGCGCGATGCGGCCACGCGGGCTGTTCTTCTCCATTTTTGTCTCCACATACGTCGGACACGTCGGCAGGCACATGCCGCAGTGCATGCACTGCTGGAGCACGGAGTAATCGAGAGATTTGAGGAGATTGGCGGTCATGCGCGGCAAATTATGGGAGGGCGCAGAGTTTTTTCAGAGCGAGTTTGATTTTGAGCAGGTCATCGGCAGGCAGAATACCAAGCCTTCTCTCAAACCGAGCATTGGCCACGATACCAATGCCCTGCACGTTGGCGGCAGAATCCTTTTGCAAAAAATGCAGGTGACCCAGAGGAATCTCAAACTCACTGCCGCGGCTTTGTGAAGTCACCGGCACAAAAACAATCACAGAACGCGGCACCTCGACCTGGTCATCCATCAAGACAACAACAGGTCGAATCTTTGCAGTCATGCCGAGATCGGCAATCCAGACTTCACCGTGTCGCGGCTGCATCTCCGTCAAGGATGTCCAAGTTTTCTTGCTCGATTTCACGACCAAGCAGGATGTCCGCATTGTCCTCTTCCTGGTGCTTTAGCTCGATGAACTTCATATAATGCCAGATCTCGCGAAGCACCGGCTCCGGCTGAGTTCGGATATGGTTCATAAGAATGTCGGGTGTGATGGTCATGGCGTAGTTGTATCATTTCGCCGAAGAGGCGGCAAGAGAGGAAACAAAACAGCAACTCAGTCAAAAATCTTCCCCGGATTTAGCAACCCTTGGGGATCGAGAGCGCGTTTGATGCTGCGCATGAGTTCGTAGCTGCCTTCGCCGAGCTGGCGTTTGAGGAAGGCTTTCTTGGCAAGACCGACACCGTGCTCACCGGTGACGGTGCCGCCGAGGCGGATGGTTTCTTCCACAATCTCCGCCAGCGCGACTTCAACGCGGTGCATCTCCTCATGATCGCGTTCGTTGGTGAGGAAGGTCGGATGCAGGTTGCCATCACCCAGATGGCCGAAGGTGCCGATCTGGAGCTTGTGCTTCTTCGCCACGCTGTCGATGAAGGCGACCATCGTGGCGAGTTCACTGCGCGGGACGGTCACGTCTTCGAGAATCGTGGTGGGACGCACTCGCGCGAGGGCGGAGAAGGCGTTGCGGCGCGCGGCGGCGAGTTTCGCTCCCTCGGCTTCATCGGCGGCGGCACGGACATCGCGGGCACCGTTGGCTTTGGCGAGCGCCATCATCTGCGCGGCCTCTTCTTCAACGACGACGGGATGTCCGTCGGTTTCCATGAGCACGAGCGCTTCCACATCGGTGGGCAGGCCGATCTTGGCGTAATCCTCGACGCACTGCACCGTGACGCGGTCGAGAAACTCCAGCGTGCAGGGAATAATCTTGGCGGCGATGATGGCAGAGATCGTCTTCGCGGCAGCATCCATCGAATCGTAGAGCGCCAGCATCGTTTTGCGCGCCTTCGGACGCGGCAGCACCTTCAGGATGACCTCGGTGATGATGCCGAGCGTGCCTTCGCTGCCGATGAACAG
>DNXB01000504.1 GCA_003506995.1 Verrucomicrobiales bacterium | reverse complement strand
TCGCGGCTTGGTCGCGGTCTTCGGTGTAGTGGACGGTGAAGCCGGCGGCTTTGAGCGTGGCGACATCGGTGGTGCCGAAGAAGTCTTTGAAGTTGTGCGAGGAACCGCCGCCGATGACGAGGACGCGTGTTTTGCCGGCTTCCCAGTTCACGGGCGCGGCAGGAACGAGCGGGCCATCGCCTTTGCCACCTTCTTTGGGCTGTGGGTCAGGCGTCCCGCCTGACTCGGGTGTGGCGGGCATTCTGCCCGCTTTCCCGGAACCGGGCAGGATGCCCGGGCCACTCGTGGCAGGCTGGAAGCCCGCCCTACCTTCAATATCCGCCGTGACGGCCACGATAACCGGCGCGGTTTTGTTTCCAGCGGGACTTTCGAGGATCAAGGTCTTCGCGATGCCTTTCTTCGTGAGTTCGAGCGTGAGCAGACGCATCTGCTGGCCGTCGGTGAGGCCTTCGACATACTTCGAGCCGGGCACCTCGACGGGGCGGATGTAATCGGAGAAGTGGACGCCGTTGAGGAAGGTGAATTCTTCTTTCTCACCGCCTTCATACACGACGGTGGCCTTGAGCGCGGGTGCTTCATCACGCACCGCCGGGAAACCCCAGCCGGAGATGCCGCTGAGGAGTTGCAGACGCTTCGCGGCGACGTTGACAGCCACTTCGACCTTCGCGGGGAAGGTCTGGCTGTGGTTGTTGGGCGCAGGACCGCCTTTGAGGACGATCAAATTGGCCCCGTTGGAGGCTTTCGCGGCGTCTTGGATGAAGAACGGCACGCCTTCGACCTGCACGTTGCCGAACTTGCTGAGCTTCACACGACCACCTTCGGGTTTCGCGCTGGCGAAGACGCCTTCGCGGCTGTCGGCGGTGAAAGCGTCGGCGAGATGGAGGATGCGGAACTGCTTCATCGCATCGCCGCAGATGAAGGCGAGGACATCACGCAAGGCATCGGGGCCAAGAGCGTCCAAACCTTCCGGCATGAGGCTGCGGCGGGTGTTTTCGCGCTTGTCGATGTCGCTCTTCGCGATCTCGCGCAGGCCGACCTGCGTGGCGAGCGTGACGGTGGCGTTGTTTTCACTGGTGACGACGCCGACGAGCACCTCGCCCTTCTTCGTGGTCACATTGAAGGCCCAGAAGCTCGGATCGACCTCGCGGTTCGGATCGACGATGTGGATGAGCAATTCGGCCGGTCCATGGGCACCCATGCCATCGAGCGGCGGGCCGACGGCGACGCCGATGTCGCCCAGCTTGTGACAAACCGCGCAAGCAGCAGTGAAGAGCATTTTGCCATTCGCCACATTGCCGGGCTTCTCGACCTCCGGCACGAGTTTGGCGATGATGGCGTCCTTCGCGGCATTGTTGACCTTGAAGAGGTCGTTCGCGCGTTTGGCGATGGGCTTGTTCGGATGCGAGCGCAGGCGTGCGACATCGCCGGGGGCAAAAATCGCGCGGTCGATGCCGCCGTCCTTCACGGCGTTGAGCAGCGCGTTCGTGGCCTCGGGGCGCTTGAGGATGGCCTCGAAGGCTTGAGTTTGGAGTCCCGCCTTCAGGCGGCTAAACGTCGCCACAAGCTGCGTGACCGAACCCTGCTCATCCATCGCTGAGATGATCGCGGACTGTAAGGCTTCGGGGGTATCTTTTCCGGCTAAAGCCGGGACTCCGAGCGTTCCATCCACCGCGATCAGACCTTTCGCGGCGCTGATGCGAGCTTCGACAGGTGCGGCGTTGTCAGAAAGCGTGGCGCTGAGCTTGTCGAGCTGCGCTTTAACCTCCGCAGCGAGCGCTCCGCCTTTGTCCCACTTCGTCACGAGCGGGAGCGTGGCGGCGGCGAGCGAGGGCTGGCCGAGAAGCTTCTTCAGTGACTCGACGAGTGTGCGTGACATGAAGGGAGGCTCAACCACGCTCGCGACAATGCTCTGAAGGACAATAACCTTTAATTCGTCCGCCGCTGGATTGGCTTCAGCAGCAAGTTTAAGCAAGGAGGGATAGCGTGCTATAGCTGGTGCCAAGGCTCTAACGAGAGGTCCTAATTGCGCAGCCTTTTTACTCCCCATCGCAGAATTAATCACATCTAGTGGCATATCTGCGCTTGCGGCAATTATAGCACTCTTTGTCCAGTCATCTTCAGCCTGTAAAAATGCATCAGGGACAGCTGAGGGGACGGCGTGCACAGTGTCGTAGGCGTCTAATGCTCGGCTTCCTTGCGCTTGATGGAGATCGGCCGGAAATTCTCCACCATCCTGCATGTAGAGCCGGAGCGCTGTCTTAGCTTGGTGCGCATTGCGGCTTTCTGTCAGAGCTTCGAGGGCTTTGTCTTTGTCGCGGCTTAACTTCACCACCTCCATCTTCTTCGCCTCCTTGTGCTGCACTTTCCAGATGCGGCCGTAGTAGTGGTCGCGGTCGGGGCGGACGGCGGCGTTGGCGGGGCCGTGGGTGGGGCCGCGGGTGTCGTTGTGGATGATGGCCTGATTGCAGAAATCGACGACATACAGCGCGCCATCGGGGCCGACGCGCACCTCAATGGGGCGGAACCAGAGGTTCTTGCTGCGGATGAACTCGGTCTGCTCGCGTCCAGGCTCGCGCATCGCTTTATAAGTGACGCCATCGGGCTCGACCATGAAGTGGCTGACGATATTGAGAGTGGGCTCGGTGGTGAAATAGCCGTAGTTCCACTTCGCGGGCCAGGCACCGCCTTCATAGATGGCGCAACCGGCGGCGGCGGTGTAGCTGCCGACCTGATCGATCTGCACATAGGCCTGCTGCTCCCAATGCATGGCGGGATACGTGGGCTCGCGCGGCAGGAGGCCGTTCGTGCCGCTGACGCCGGGCAGCTTGCCTTTGGCCAGCACATACTCCGGCAAGACGACGTGGATGAAGTGATTGCCGCTGGTCGGCTGCGTGTAGAAAACCTGGCCGTCCCAGGTGATGTCGAGGCCCCAGGTGTTGCCGCCTCTCGAAGCATACTGTTCGAACGCGGTGCCGTCGGGCTTGAAGCGGACGACGCCCGCGCCGATCGAGACTCCAGTTGGGGAGTTTAAAGTTTCAGGTTTCAAGTTGGAGCTGCCGCTCCGCTCTGGTGAACTTGAAACTTGAGACTTGGAACCTGAAACTCCGAGGCACTGCACGTTGTCACTGCTCGAATACCCATGCGTGGCATAGATCCACCCATCGAGTCCCCAGCGCATGTTGTTGATGACGGCGTGGGTGTCGCGGTTGCCGAGGTTCGTGTAGAGCTTGGTGCGTTTGTCGGCTTTGTCATCGCCGTTGGTGTCCTCGAAGAACCACACGTCCGGTGCGGCGCAGACGATGACGCCGTTTTTGTAAAACACGCTGCTCGTGGCGAGCTCGATCTCGTCGGCAAAGACGGTTTTCTTGTCCATGACGCCGTCGCCGTTCGTGTCGGAGAGGATGGAGACGCGGTCGAGCGGTTTGCGCTCATACTGGCCGGGTTTGATGCTGCCACTGTCCTTCCAGGCATCCACATTGGCCTGACGCAGGCCGTTCGGATACTCCGGCGTCTCGACGACCCACAGGCGGCCTTTTTCATCCCAGTCGATGTTCATGGGCTTGTTGATCAGCGGCTCGGCGGCGACGAGCGAAAGATTGAACTCAGGATGCACCTCCAGATCCTTCACGATGCCCTGCGGGCTGGGGCAGCCGCCATCGACGTAGCGCAGCGCATCGCCCAGCTCGGCGGGTTTGCAGAGTTCGTCGATGTTCTCACGCTTTCCGGCCCAGGCAATGCCGCGCAGGATGGCAGTGCGGATGCCGTTGTGGCTGAAGTTGCGATGATAATGGCCGGGGATGCAGGTGAAGGCGCGGTAGGTGGGTATGTCGGGCGTCCCGCCTGACTCCTGTGTTGCGGGCATTTTGCCCGCCTTTTCCGAACCGGGCAGAATGCCTGCCCTACGCTCATAAGTCCACATCTGCGGCTGGATGTCGTAAATATTGACCGCCTTCTTCTTCGCCACAGCCTCGGCGGCACGCTGCTGGGCTTCCTTGTTGCCTTTGCCACCCGTGTCAGCAGCTTTGGGCGTGTAGGCGGCGGCGAGGATCTTGGCCTCGGGCAGCAAATCCATGTCGTAGTAGATCTCGTCGTCGATGTCGAAATTCGAGATGTCCTTCGTGATCGGATTCTCACGGTCGGTGAAATAGAGGCTCATGGGTGCCTCCAGCCACTTCGTCTGCCCAAACTTCCACGAGCCGCCGATGATCGTCTTGAACCAATCGTGGTCCCGCGACACCGCCGCCGCGTGGATGACGACCAAGCCGCCGCCACGCGCGAGGAACTCCATCAAATTCTTCCGCTCGTCGCCGATCTTGATGTTTCCTGCCTCCTGCGCGTGGAGGATGAGCACGTCGGTCTTGTCGAGCTGCTCCTTCGTGGGGAATTCCATGCCGCCATCGGCCTTGGCACCGCGCTCATTGAGCATGGGCACCCATTCCTTCAAAAACTGCGGGAAGTCATGAGCGCCGGGGCCGTGGGACTTCGCGCCGGCGCGTATGAAGACGCGGAGCGGCTCCGCCGCGAATGACGAATGCGGAATGACAGCCGAGCAAAGCGAGACAGCCAGCACCGCGTAGCGTGTGCTGCTCCGAAGGAGTGAGCGAAGCGAAGCAAATGACGAAGCCAGGGTAAGGCTGAGGAGAAGGCGTTTCATGGTTGGCGCGATGGTAGGCAGAACCAACGCCCGCTGTGAAGCCCGTTTTCGCACGGCGCACTATCGGAAATGCACATGCGGCAGCCTGGAGACGTTCGTTTTTGCCGCAGAGGGGCAAAGAGGCAGAGGTGCGGAAAGGGATGGCCTACGGAACACGCGGAATCGGATTCAGCTTAGATCCAAACTCATGCTTTCCGCGTGTTCAGTAGGCACAGAAACTTCGCCTCTCTGCTCCTCCGCCCCTCTGCAGCCCAATCGAGGGCCAAGTCGTTGCCTGGATGATGCCCGGTTACTTCTTACCCTTCTTCTTTTTCTTCGCGGGTGCCTCGCCAACAGGAGGCTTGGTGCCGTTCAAATCAGCGAGAAGGCGCGCGACGTAACCGCTGAAGCGACCGTCAGGCGACTCACCTTTGGCGGGCAGGGCTTTGAGCTGTTCGGCGATGGGTTTGGCCTTGTCGCCGAGATCGCCGATGGCATTCAAAGCGCTCATGGAGGTGAAGACGTTGTGCTGGCTCCAGTTGGCGAGTTTGACGAGTTCGGGCAATGCGGCGGCGCGTTCGGCATCGCTGCCGTGTTTGGCGAGCGCCCAGTTGGCGGCGACTTGGACGTGGGTGGAGGTGTCCTTGGCAGCGTTGACCATTTCGTCGTGCGCGGCGGCGACTCCGTCCTTGCCACGCATGAGGATGCCCATGGCGCTCCAGTAGCGGATGGCGTTGTCACTATCGCTGAAACCGGCTTTGAGATCGGCGATGGCATCGGGCTTCATGGAGGAGGCGCTGCCAGCCGCTTTGAGGACGCGGGCGACGGGATAGAGCTTGTCATCATGGCCCATGTCGTAGGGCGTGGTGCCTTCGGAGCGCTGATGTATCTCGCCTTCGGGCAGCAGGCCGGCATCGCGGATCTTCAATGCGAGGCTTTCCTGCGCGGAACGCATCTTGGCGAGCGTCTCGGCGTGTTCGGGCTTGGCGGCGAGGTTGTGGACTTCGTCGGGATCGCTTTGAAGATCGTAGAGTTCTTCGGCGTCTTTCGGCTCTTTCCAGAAGATGGATTGCTCAGGCGTGAGCTTCCCTTCATCGAAGAGTTTACGCCAGACACGCGTGCTGGGCGTTTCAAACTGATAACTGACGTGCTGCGCCTGCGAGAGATGGGGCATGTAATTGCGCAGATAGACGAAGCGTCCGTCGGTGACGCTGCGCACCGTGTCGATGCGCTCGTCCATGCGACCGCGGAAGCCATAAACGAAGGGCTGCGGCTCGGTTTGATACTTCCCAGCGAAGGCGTGGCCCTGCATCCACTCCGGTGGCTGCACGCCGATGATGCTGAGCAGCGTGGGCGCGAGATCGACGAAGCTGACGAGGCGGTCGGACTTCACACCCGCGCCGTATTCCTTCGGCGCGAGGTGTTTCCAGTTCGGCGGGAAATACACGACCATCGGCACCTGGAGGCCGGAGTTGCAAGGCCAGCGCTTGTTGCGGGACATGCCGCTGCCGTGGTCCGCGTAAAAAAAGATGATCGTGTCGGCGGCGAGACCGGCTTCTTCGAGTTCGGCGAGGCGTTTGCCTGCGGAGGCATCGGCTTCGGTCACTTTGTCATAATACTGCGCCCAATCCTGCCGGACTTCGGGCGTGTCGGGATGATAAGCGGGCACGCGTACCTTGGCGGGGTCATGGATGGCGGTGTGCGGGCGTTTGCGGAGCTGGCTCTCATGGCTGCACGTCTCGTTGAAGATCGCGAAGAAGGGCTGGCCGTCCTTGCGGTTCTTCCAGCTCGCATTGCCGGAGGACTCGTCCCAGGTGCCTTCGGGTTTCGCGAGGTTGTAGTCCTCCTTGCTGTTGTTCGTGCAGTAGTAGCCGGATTCGCGCAGGAACTGCGGGTACATCTTCGTGCCCTGCGGCATCGGCACCATGCTGCGCATGTGCTCACCGCCCGTGGAAGGACCGTACATGCCCGCGATGATGGTGGTGCGCGCGGCGGCGCAGACGGGGGCGTTTGACCACACATGCTTGAAGAGCATGCCCTTGGCGGCCAGGGCATCGACATTCGGTGTGGTGGCGTAAGTGTCGCCGTAGCAGCCCATGTGCGGGCCGTGGTCCTCGCTGGTGAGCCACAGGATGTTGGGGCGGCCGGCGGCCAATGACGAATGTAGAATGACGAATGACGAAAGGACAAGGCTCAGGAGCTTCATGGGGCGTCTGGAACGAGGGCGGACGCGCCAATCCTTCAATCAAGAGCGCTCGCTACTTCACCGTGACCCAAAGCGGCGAGGACCAGGCCATGTTGCCGTCGCTTTGCTCAATACGGAGGTAGTAGCGGTTTTCGCCCTTCAGCGGAGCGCTGTCGGTCCAGGTTTGGCCCACGGACTTCGCGTTTGGCTCGATGATGTGATGATCCTGCTCGTTGCGCACGATGGTGAGGCGTTTCACCGGCGCGGTGCCTTCGATGCGGAAGGTGAGCATAGGGTTGTCCGTCGTTTCAATGACCTCGCCCATGAGATGAGCGCCGCTGCTGAGCTCGACGAAGATCTTGTCCGTGGCAGCGCAGGTGCGGCGGGCTTTGAAACCCTGAATGATGCCCTCGCGGGTGAAGTCCTCGACATACACACCGCCAAACGAGGTGTGCGTGGCGATGTGGTCGCTGGAGGCGAAGACGCTGAGCTTGTGGCCGGTTTCGAGCGCCTTTTGATACACGCCGTTGTTGTAGCCGGGCTGTTTCGGGAATCCCGCGTCGAAGTCGGTGATGACACCGGGCGGCTTGGGATGCTCGTCACCGGCGAGCTTGTGTGGCGTGTAGTTTTCCGTTTTGCGCAGGCCGACGGTGGGCTGCGGTGTGCCGAGCCCCTCGTAGCTCACGCGGGCGCCCTGGAAGATCTCGACGGTGTTTTCATAGGTGTTGTCGATGCCTTGCGCATACTTCGTCCAGTCCGTGCCCATGCCGGTGGCGCCGGTATGGCTGATGATGGCGACGGATTGATCGTAGCGCTTCAAAACATCCCACAGCTCGGTTGGTTGAATCTCACCAATGCCAGGCGCGACGGGCCATGACTCCTGCCACTGCGACTGGCGGTAATTTTGCCGCTGGATGTAAACAATCGGCCCGCCGCGCTTCGCAAAGACGATGTTGCGGTGTCCCCAGGGGAAACGCTGCTCGCGCTCGTAAGCGTAGAGCGACGCAAAGCTCCCCGGCGCGTGAAACGCGTCCACCTGACGTTGCGTGTGCCACCATTCGTAGGGCGAGTAAATCTTGCCGATGTCGGTGTGATCGGAAGTGCCGAGGAAATCGAGACCGGCGAGGTCGTAGGCGTAGCGGTAGTGCTCCACGATGCAGCCGTCGAAGCCGGTGCGGCAGTTCGAGATGTCGGTGTGACGATGCAGATCGCCCCACACGAGGCGATACGTCTTTCCGCCGATCTTCCAGGTGTGATGCTCGGTGAGCGGGCGCGGTGGTGTGGGTTCGTTGAAGTACGGCTCCGGTTCCGCTCCGCGTGCGATGGCCGCCTCCGGCTCCTCGGGCATGAGCGGCCACTCGGCGTCGTGTTGGATCAAGGCCGAGTGAATTTCCGCGATGCCGCTGGCCTTGGTGCTGCGTTTGTCGGTGGCCCAGGTGATCCAGACGCCGCCTTTGGGGCCGACATGCAGTTCTTGATGGCGATCTTGTCCCATCGTGCTGTCTGGCAGCGCCGCAGGCTCGGCCCAGCGCTGCGTTTTCGGATCGTAGCGCGTGACAGCGGCACGCCAGAAAGCATTCGCGAAATAGCGATAGCTCAGCCACACCTGACCATCCTCACGCACAGCCACGGAGGGCACGTTCACAGCGAACCCTGGACTCGGATCAGGCGCGGGCGTGGGGCGGCCGTTGTGCGGCACAGGCACCTCGGTGAACTGGCCGCTGGCGATGTCGTAGCGGCCGACCAAGAGACGCTTTTGCGCGTTGAGGCCGATGTCATTCTCATGACCGCGTGAATCCAGTCCCCACTGCTGTCTTCCGCGCTCGGCGGCGATCCACAGACCACCGTGGCCATCCGCCGCGATGCTGGCGCGTGCCTCATAATCGGGCGTTTGCACCAGCACCTTGTCCTCCACGCTGCCGTCGATCTTCACACACGCGAGACGCAGGTTGAACTCGCTCCCGGCAGACGAATCATAGACGATCCACGCGCCTGCGGTGTCGGTGCAAGCGAGACGCGGCTCCCAGTTGCCACCTTCTTTTTGGGTGGAGACACGAATGGCCTCCGACCACGCTTTCTTCTCCGCGCTCCAGTGCCGCGCCCAGATTTGCGAGGCTCCAGGCCGCACCTCCTGCCACGTCACCCACACACGACCAGATGCATCGGTGCCCGCATCCACAAACGTGCTGCCCGCGTCGGCTGCGGCAGCGAGTTCGATTTCATCCTCCGCCTTGCCATCCGCAAAACGTCGCACCCGCAACGTCATGACATCCTTATCATTCACCTGCCCCCAAAAACACCAGACGCCCGCGCCATCGGCTGCAATGGCCGGTTGATGAATCACACCGGGCTTCGACAGCGCCGCCACGGGTTTCCAGCCACCCCCTTCACGCGTGGCGAGATGCAGCGTGTCCGCCTTGCCATCATGCTCGATGTAAGTCGCCCACAGGCTCAGATTCTTCGCGATGACGAAGTCCGGGAAGTCACGATGCAGCATCGCATCGCGGGAGGTCAGATGCTGGGAAAGCGGCACCTGAAACTGCGGCTGACGCACAGCCGCAGCTTTCCCTTTGCCCTTCGCCTTCGGCACAGGCTCTTGAGCGCTGAGGGTGACAAACGATGAGAGCAGCAGGGTGGTAAGGACGAGACGCATGGTTGGAAAAGTAGATTCGATTGGCCATCGAATCGGTTGGGGACGTTCGGCTTCGGTTGCCAACCGAAGCTACAAAAATCAGTCGAGCACGTTCTCGCCGCGGTTCTCCGCCTGCTGGATCGTCACCGGCCAGCCGGGGAACTGGTTGGTGGCCTTGCCGTCCGTGGCATCAATGAGGAAGCGGAAGGACTCAATGAAGTAGGTCTTCTTCTCCGTGTCGAAGGTCACAAATCCAAAGCCGCTGCCTTTCTCGTGCGCCTTGTCGTAGCGGTTAGGCGCCTGGCCGACCACGGGATTGCCGACGGCATAGACGTAAGCCTTGTTGCCAAGACCTTCGATGAACTCGCCCGTGTCCGGCAGGCCGTGCTTCGGGCGGTTGGTGTGCGGCATTTTCAGCTCATCAGGCCGCCACCAGCGCGGATAACCGGCGGAAATGGCTGGTGTGCAGAAGGACCAGTTCGAGTCGCGCTGCTTCTCCACGCCGTATTGCACCAGCGTGGTGAGATGCTGGTCGCCATTGATGTGCAGGGCCATGGCGGGGCGCATCAGCTCGATGGCGCGATTGCGCGGCGTCTGCGGCCAGCCGCCGGAATCGAGATCGGCTTTGAGATAACCATCGGGACCACCGTGATGTGTGGCCACGTTGGCAAAGACAGTCTGGCTGAGCACGGCCTTAAGCTTGTGCCCGCGCCAGTCATTGGCCCACTGCTGCAAAAATGCCTCCTGACGCTCGCCGAGCAGGATGAGGCCGGGTTTGTCGAGCGTGGCGGTGTCGAAGTTCGCATCCGGGACATGATCGGCACGCCCGCCGCCGCCGGTATCGACATGCTCAGGGCCGCTTTTCCACTGCCGGTCGGCGAGGATGGCAAAGCTGACGCCGCCATAGACCATGTCGCCGTAATACACGCTGATGTCCTGGAGCACGGGCTTGGGATCAAACGCATCGGGATGATGCGCGACGTTGGTTTTGTGGACCACGTTCACCATGCGCGCCGGCTCGAGGTAGCCGCCCTTCGACGAAGCGCCCGTGTCGCCCACGTCCATCTTCTTGCCGCCCTCGCCCCAGATGTTGCCCTGGAAGACATCGTGGTCGTCAGGCAGGCAGAGCGTGGGCGCGTTGCGCATGACCTCGCGGAAGGCCCAGCCGTGCTGGTAAAATTTGCGGAGATAATTCAGGATCGCAGGCTCCGCCGGTTCACGGATGATGCCGAAGCCGCCGTGGTTCTCGTAAATCTGGTCGCCGGAGAAAAAGACGAGGTCGGGGTTGAGCTTGCGCACGTTTTCGGCCACGGGCGCGTAGGGAAAGCCGTAATCGTTCTGGCAGGTCAACGCGGCCATGCGCAGCGGACGGCCTTCGGGATTGGCCTTGATGGTGCCCGTCCATTCATTCGGTGTTTCGCTGCCATCCTTGTGCTTCTCGCGATACACGAGCTTGTAGGGTGCGGCTTTTTTCTCATCCCAGTTCGGAACGCGAAAAGTCGCCACCCAGGCGTCAGGATCGAGCTTTGCGGTGCCGTGAGTTTTCCACGCGCCGTCTTTTTCGATGTGGAGCTCAACCTCGTGATTGTCCAGCGCGCCGAGCGGCCCGGTGAGGGCGCTGATCTTCATCACAAAGCCCTCTTTCGTGCGTGAATCGCTCAACGAATACATGGACCACAAAATGGGGCCGAACTTCTGCTGCGGTGAGACAGTGAAAGCCGCGCCTTCCAATGTCCAGTTTTGAAACCGATACCGTCCACCGCCTGTCGCCGCTCCTTTGCCCTTGCCCTTCTTCGCGGCACCGGCTGCTCCAGCAGCGAAGTTGTTCGCGAGCGACACGTTGCCGAGAATTTGATCCGCCGCGACCTCATGCGTGAGCGCTGCCAGCTCCGCGCCTGACGCGGCATCCGTTGCGATGAGCGTTAACGCGCATTTCTCGCCCTGTGGCGCTCCTTTCAAGGTCAGCCGCACCTGCTTCAATGCCGCACCATCTTTGAGCGCGACCGTCTTCGGCCCGAGCACGAGTTGATCACCCTGCCAGCCGGCATTGAGGCCGCGCTGCACAAAGCAGTTGCTGCGGTGCTCGTTGATCTCGCTGCGCACCCCGATGCGGAAGCCCGCTCCGCCGTCGTTTTTGAGCACCTCAAGCCGTGTCGGCGTCACGGACATCGTGAACGCGCCGTTTTGCGTGATCTGATGCGTCAGCGAATGCACGCTGCGGCCAGGGCCGACGTTCAGGCACTCCGCGCCGCCCTCGCTCACACGCCAGTCCTCCATCGGATTCGCCCAAAACTCACCACCGAGCCACACACGATCATGCGTTTGCGCCCAGGCATCCGACACGGGCTTCGAGACGGGTGTTTGCGCTCCGGCATGCTCGCGGCCCGCGATGCCTGCGAACGTTCCGGCGGTGATGAGTTTGAGACTGTGGCGACGGGTGAGCTTGGTGGTCATACGCCTTGGGAACGCCGGACAAGCGGGCGATTTTCAGCCGATGTCGATTCGACTGGCCATCGAACCGGTTGGGGAGTTCGGCTTCGGTTGCCAACCGAAGCTACGGGGAGAGCCGTGGCGCTTCATGCTCGCCAGTGTTCTCGAAGCCCGGCGGATTCTTGCCGCCATGAAACTCGACTCGCGATTTCACTCCCTCGCCCCAGCCCGTGCGGAGAAGCTTCAAGTTTTCGATCTTGTCCTCCACGCGCACTCCGACCTCCGAGCGGTAGATGGCGCAGTCCTCGACCGTGACACGCGCATCACCTCGACCACCAGGGCCACGCGCCCGGATCGCGATCTCATTGTCATCGAAGACGCAGTGGCTTACCTGCGCGTCGATGTGCTCCTTAAGGTTCAAAGCAGCGCGGTTCTGAATCTGCGAGGGCTGGCTCCAGCCGTGCATGTGGCAGTGGCGTATGATGAGCTTGTTGCGCTCGCCATCGGGCATCGTTTTGGAGTCAAAGGCGTTCTCCCCCGGACTCTGGCCAACCTTGAATCCAGGCGCGTCCGCCTCCAGCGGCCCGGCCCACAGATGGCAATGCTCAATCGTGAGGCTGCCGCGTGATTTGCGATCAGGATCGAATTGAACGCAATCACCGGAGATGTGCGAGATGTCGCAGTTGCTGATCGTCACATCGCCCCAGCGGCCGGTGATGCCATGCGCGTCGTGCTGCTCCTCAAAGGTGCCGCTGAGCAGATGATGAATGCGGCAGTTCTCAATCACCACCCGCGTGCCAAACACACCGACGCCATTGCCGCTGCCGTTGAAGATCTCGCAGTTCCGCAGCGTGACATCATCCGCCGTGATTTTGACGATGTTGCCGCCCTTCCCCTGCGCATCGACGCGGAAGTTTTCATACACGCCCGGTTTCGTGATCTCCAGCCGATGGACGAGTTTCGGATTTTCCAGCGTGCCGGCCTTGCCCCTCGTTCCAGCGGATTGAGGCGTGTCGGCGGCAAAGCAGACCGAGAAAAGTAGGAAAGAGAGTGATATGGTGTTTCTCATGCTCCGCCCTCAACGAAGCGGCAGGCCATGACGTTGCCAGAAAGACTGCAAGGAGTCGTGTGAGCCGTGAAAAACGTTTCGCTCCGTCGGGCGGTCGAGATTGCCAAAGTAAGGCGGGAAGCGGTAGCGATCGTGGTTGTAAACCTTGGGCCGTGAGCGCCCACCCTGCCAATCCACGCCGCCGTATTGCCACAGCGCCCAGTCCGACCACACTTCGTATTGTTTGAGCAAGCCGTTCGGATTGCCCGGCGCCGGATACACAGGGCCCGCGCCGCTGTCGTGAGCATACAAAGCCAGCCAGTAAGGCATGCGGCGCAGTTTGGCCTTCGTGGCGGCATCGGCTCCGCTGAGTGTTTGCTTGAGCTGCGTGCTGTTTTCCAGATACGCCACCGGAACAACGCCGGTGCGTGCTTCCACGCGATCCATGAAGCGCAGAATCGCCGAAAGCGGCAGATCACCATCGAAGTCGCCGCACAGCAGCAGCGCCGGTGCATTCCACGAGCGACCACGAGCCAGAGCCTGTGCCCGGTTCACAAACTGATCCGCCTGCGCCACCGCATCCACATGCCGCTGCACGCGGTAATACAATCCCGGCAGCATCCCCGCCCGATCCGCCGAGGCCACAAAGCTCGAGCACTTCTCATCAAGGTTCCCGCCCTTGCCCGCACGGGCGATCAAGCCGCTCGCTCCATTCGCCCGCAGCGCGGAGACATCATGCTCCGAGTAGCCACGGCCTTCACGCTGCCGCTCCTTCGGATCATACGCCGACACATTGATGATCTGCGGCATGCCTCCCGAAGACGGCGGCGGACTGCCCGGAGTGCTGCCCGGTTGTGTGGAGCAACTGGCGAGGAGGCAGAGGAGCGGGACGATGATCAAGCGATGCATGGTGCCGCCATCAAAACCCCGTTCGTGTCGGTTTGCTGCCGTTTTTTGAAGCAAGTTCGATCCAGTCGATCTCCACCGGTTGCTCCTGCATCGGCAAGTAGAGACGAACGATGCCCAGCGGGCCTTCGGCGGGGAGTTCGACGGTGATTTCTTCCCAGTCGCCACCTTTAAGTGTGAAATCGGTTCGCTGCTGTTTGCCGCCGACTCCGCCAGGCAGCCAGTCGAAGTGGCTGGTGCCGGCTTTGGCCTTGATGCGGAACTTGGCAGTCGTCGGGCCGCTATGTTTGCCAGCCGAGAAACCGAGGAAGCCTTCGGAGCCGATGTTCGTGATGCGCAGGAAGCCGTCTTTGACGGATGCTTTGCAGTCACGGGCCTTCCAGCCTTGCAGGGCGGGATCGCCATCGTCCTTGCCTTTGTTGGGGGCTTTAGCTTTGCCTTTCGGCTGCTGCTTACCTTCGAGTTCAGGGCGATACTTCGCCGGATCAAACGCCGGGTTCGGCACTGGCACGACGGCCTTCGTGTCTGTGAGGAAGGTCTCGATCAAAGCATCGAGTTCAGCCACCAACTCGGGCTTCTGCGCCGCGAGGTTGTTCTTTTCACCGAGATCATCGCGCAGATTGAAGAGCAGATGACGATGCGCCCCCTTTTCGCCGCCGTGGAAGATGCGGATGAGCTTCCAGTCATCGCGATGCACCGAAACGCTCGGCGGCAGCCAGTCGGGCACGCCGGGATTGTGCGGGAAGTATTGAAAGACCGCTTTGCCAGCAAGCGCATCGCCTTTCAGCGCGGGGAGGATGCTGTGGCCGTCGAAGCGCTGCCCCTCGGCAGGCTTTAAAGCGAGCGCTTCCAGCAGGGTGGGATAGAAATCTTCGCTCTGAATGATCGCATCGCTGCGTGTGCCGGCAGTGGTGATGCCGGGCCAGACAATGACCGCAGGCACACGCACACCGCCTTCAAACATCGTCGCCTTGCCGCCGCGCAGCGG
>DNXB01000505.1 GCA_003506995.1 Verrucomicrobiales bacterium | reverse complement strand
GCAGAGGGGCAAAGAGGCAGAGGTGGCAGAGATGATGAACTCAGAAAAACTCTGCCTTCTTTGCTCCTCTGCCTCTCCGCGGCAAAACCTCAGGCATTTGATGCCCGAATGGACTCCAGCTTCGCCGAGCTATCCTTCCACTCGATGTCATGCGGCATTCGTTTGGACAGAGCAGCCAGCGCGGCCGTCACGCCTGCCGCCTCCCCCATCGCCACCGAGTTGCCAGTCACGCGATAGCTCGCATGCGCGATGAAATCGCCGCTGATGTTGCGGCCGGCCATCATCAGGCCATCCACATCCTTCGCGATCAGCGCCCGCAGCGGAATGTCATACGGCTTCACCTTGATGCCCGCGTTGCTGTAGGCGGCCTTCTTGTTGCTCTCCGCTGTCAGTGCGTGGATATCCACACTGAAAGTCGGCCTCACCACCGCATCATCATACCGCGCACCGGCGATCACATCCGCCTTGTTCACCGTGTAACGTCCCGCGATGCGACGTCCGTCGCGCACACCGATCTGCTCGGCGGTGGCGGCAATTTGCAGGCCCTCCCATGGCCCGCCGAGCTTGCGCAGGCCGTTCACGATTTTGTGCAGCTCCGCGCGCGCCTGCACCGTGGCCTCGGTGATCTTCGCGGCATCGAAACACGGCACGCCGTATTGATGGTTCATCATCACCAGCAGCAGATTGTCCCGCACCTGCCACAGCGTCGGCTTGGAATACGAGGGGAAGTGCTCCCCGCGCTGGATCTCCTTCAAAAACACGTCTTTGGCGATGCCGTCGGCCCTGCTGGGATCGGAGCCATGGATGAACGGCTGCAACGCCGCCACATCCTTGCAAACCAGCAGCGCATTGAGCGACATCGGCTGGCACGGGCAGGAATCCGCCTCGCCATACTCGAAACTGCATCCCGCGAGCGCTCCGAGATCGCCATCGCCCGTCGTGTCGATGAAAACCGGCGCTCGCCACGCCTGCCTGCCCGATTTCGATTCCGTCACGATCGTCGTGAGTCGTTTCCCTTCGCGATACGCGGCGCACACCCGCGTGTGGAGCTGAAATTTCACACCCGCCTCCACAAACATCTCCTCCAGCAACAGCTTCATGCCCTCCGGCTCATATACGACGCTGCCCTTGCTCGTGCCGCGTCGCATGTCGCGCTCGTCGAGGCGCTTCAGCAGCTCTTGATTGAAGCCCGGCTTGTCGAAATCCAGCAGGTAGCCCAGCAAACCCGCCGTCCACACACCACCAAGACAGCCACGCCATTCAAACACCCGCACCTTCGCCCCCGCACGCGCCGCCGTGATCGCCGCCGCGATGCCCGCCGGACCCGCGCCACACACGATCACGTCCGCGTCCTCAACCATCGGCAAATCACGCGCTTCCTCATGAAACTGACCCGCAATCGCCTTCTCCACCTCCGCCGCGTTCATCACCCCCGGTGTGACGAGCGCCCCGGAAAATGCGGCGCGAAGGAAGGAACGGCGTTTCAGGTCGGGTTCGATGTTTGTCATGGGATGAGGTTGGTTGGGATTCCTTCGAGTTTTGCCAGTTCGACAGCCTTTCGATCAAAACTGTAAAAGCGCCCGCACTGGAGCGTCAGCGCCGAGGCGACGTGCAAAATGTCATAGGTGCGGAAGCCGTGCCGGGCGGTGTGGCGAAGAGCCAGCGTGTCAAACTCGCCCTCCACCTCCCGCAAGGTGAGCGGATTTCTCACCAGCAGATTTCCAAGTCGCAGTTCTTCGTCAAAGGCGGCATGCGCGGCGTCCGCCACCCCGCGTGACACACGCTGGCCGCCCATGTGCTGCCCGTCATAAACCATGCGTTCGATCCCGTTCCGCACCTCAAGCCGGAGCACATCTGTCACCGGCAGCGGCCATGCGGCCATGACCTCAGGGTCGGTCAGCAATTCTCGCGACACTCCGTCATCCAGGTTCAAAAAGTACCGGATCAGCAGATTGGCGTCCGCGTAGCAGCTCATATTTCACCGGCGATGATCTGATTGATGCGCTCCTGATCTGCGGCAGCAGGCGGGATATGGCCCAGTTCCTTGAGTTTTTGGTAATGAGCCTTCATTCGGGCAAGCACCTCCTCACGCGCCGGAGGTTGCTCAGATTCATTCCCGGCTTTTGCCATCACAAACGTCTCCCCTTCCTGCGTGCGGATTTCCGCGCGGCCAAACTGGCGCACGGCGTCAAATACCTTCGCCGCCTGCGCGACGAGGTCTTGCTGCGTGAAAATGGCTGCGGCGGCGCTCATGGGTGAGTTTGCGCCTCTGGCTTCCAGGTGTCAACGCACAAGAACCGCGCCGCACCATTCGTTGGTTCATACCATTCATGCGGTTTCTCGTCTTCATCGCGCTCAGCGCCCCGATCCTCGCCAAACCGCCCACCATTGAGGCGGGACGGCAGCATTGGGCCTTTCAGCCGCTGAGCACCGCGAAGCCGCCCGCCGTGAAAAACACCGCGTGGCCGAAAAACGACCTGGATCGCTTCATCCTCGCCGCGTTGGAGAAAAACGGCCAATCCCCCGCCCCCGAAGCTGATCCGCCCACGCTGATCCGCCGCGTGACACTCGACCTCATCGGTCTATTGCCGGCGCCTGAGGAGGTAGAGGCGTTTGAGAGCGCCGTGGAGAAGGAAAAAAGTGCTCAGTTCTCAGTGCTCAGTTCTCAGTTCTCAGTCCCGGAAACTGAGCACTCGGCACTGAGCACTGCCTCTCCCGCAAACAGCCCGGCCTACGAAGCCCTCATCGACCGTCTGCTCCAAAGCCCGCACTACGGCGAGCGCTGGGGCCGCCACTGGCTTGATCTCGCGCGTTACGCCGACACCAGCGGCACGCACAACGACCTCGACCGTCCCCACGCCTGGAAATACCGCGACTACGTCATCCGCAGCTTCAACGACGACAAACCCTACGCCCGCTTCGTCGCCGAGCAGATCGCGGGCGATGAAATCGACGGCGCAGATGAGCAAAGTCTCATCGCCACCGGTTTCTGCCGCAACGGCACGAGCAACGACGACAACATGGGCAAAAACGACGACGCGCTCGCCCAATACCGCGCCGACCAGCTCGACGATGTCATCTCCACGACGAGCAGCGTCTTTCTCGGCCTCACCGTCGGCTGCGCCCGCTGTCACGATCACAAAACTGATCCTCTGCTGCAACGCGATTACTACAGCCTGCTCGCCATCTTCAACGGCACCGAAAAATACGGCCTCGTCCCCGGCACCCAGAACAAAGACGACAAGCGCGTCAAAATCGACGAAACCGCCAAAGTCCACGCCCTCATCGAAACCAGCCCGCAGGTGCCCACCACACGCATCATGCTTCGCGGCAGCGCCTTGAACCTCGGCGATGAAGTCCCTCCCGCCATTCCCACCCTCTTCAAGCCCATCTCGTTCCCCACACCTGCCGCCAAAACATCTCTGCGCCGCAGAACCCTCGCCGAATGGATCACCGCGCCCGACAACGCCCTCGCGTGGCGTGTCATCGCCAATCGAATCTGGCAGCATCACTTCGGCCAGGGCATCGTCGCCTCGCCAAGCAACTTCGGCTTCACCGGCGCCAAGCCCACGCATCCCGAACTGCTCGACTACCTCGCGCAACAGCTCATTCAAAACGGCGGTCACTTCAAGGCGCTGCACAAGATGATCTTGATGTCGGCGGCCTACCGGCAAAGTAGCAAGTGCTCAGTTCTCAGTGCTCAGTCCGGCAAAACTGAGCACTCGGCACTGAGCACTGAAAACTCTTCGCCCTTGGCTCTTCGCCCTCAGCTCCTCCGCATGGAAGCCGAAGTCATCCGCGACAGTATTCTCACCGCCAGCGGCAAGCTGAACGAAAAACTCGGCGGCCCAGGCATCAAACCCCGCTTGCGGCCCGATCTCCTGCCGGTCAGCCAGCGCAACAAATGGCCGGTGCTGCAACAAGAAGGCCCCGAGCAATGGCGGCGGAGCATTTACATCTACATCAAGCGCCAGCTCCTCATGCCGAGCATGGAACTCTTCGACGCGCCCACCACCACCGACAGTTGCGCCATGCGGCTCGACAGCACCGTGCCCACCCAGGCTCTCGTGCTCATGAATGACGAGTTCGTCGAGGAACAGGCCGCCTTCCTCGCCCAACGCGCCGCCTCCGACTCACTCGAAAAGACCATCCAGCGCATGTTCATGCTCACGCTGAGCCACGAACCTTCAAAAGAGCGTTTGCAGCAGTCACTCGACTTTGTCCAAGCCCGCGAAGCCGCCAGCACACGCGAGCAAGCCCTCGCCGATCTCGCGAATGTGCTCTTCAACAGCAGCGAGTTCGTGTACATCCGGTGACAGCGTGACGCAGGCCGGATGTGTTGGGCGGACATGTCACCGCAACGTCCTGTGTGCGCGACGCCCAACTATCCGGCTGGTTCGGGAGCGTGGAGTGGTGAAGCGCGTCGAAGAGCCGGATAGTTCGGCGAACACGCCACGCGTGTTGGCGAGGCTCAATGCGCCGAACATATCCGGCCTACGTCAGCCCGGCCGCGATTTTCCTGTGCCGGGCAGGGCGCTGAGGAAGAAGTAGCGCGGGGAGCTGAGCAGGTCGCCGGTTTCGCGGATGGCCATGCAGAAGAGCAGCTCGTTGAGGCGTTCGTGCGCCTGGCCGTGATTTTTGAGGTGTTCTTCCAGGAAGCGGCGCAGGCGCTTGTTGGCGTTTAATTCCGTGGGCACGCTGCCGAGGTTCAGCAGCAAAAGGAGCAGCAGAACACCGGCGGCGATGAAGAGGGCGTTGCGTGGCATGAGCACTTTGAAGAGCGTCATTCCGGTGATGACCAGCACGGCCAGCGTGGGCAGATAGCGGCTCATGCGGATGCAGCTTTGCCGCCATTTGAGCTCGCCCAGGCTGTCGCCAGTTTGCAGGGCGTGCGCGGCCTCGTGCAGGGCGATGGCCCAAGCGGTCAAAGTCGTGCCCTGGGCCACATCACTGCGCAGGAACAGTCGGCGGCGGGCGGGATCGAAGTAATTGGTGACGAGGGCGTTGTGCTCGACGATCTGCACATCCTCAATGCCCTCCGATTTGAGGAAGACGAGGGCGATCTCGCCCGCATTGTGTGCCGTGGGCGCGTTCACGCGTGAGCCTTTGAGCATCATGCCTGCATGCCGCGCCTGCGCCCAGCGGACGAGGGCGAGACCAGCGAAGAGAGCGACACCAATGAGCAGAAACGGCATGCGTGACACTGACAGCCAATCGAGCGGCAGGCAAATCGTGTGTGCGGCGTTCTTGCAGGAGGCGCGGCGGCATGATTGGATGGCCGCATGATCCGTTTCGCCATCCTGTTTGTCGTTTGCCTCATGAACACCACCGTTCTGGCTGAGGACATCCTTGGTCAGGGCGAGTTTCGCTATCGTGCCGTTCCAAACTGGGGACGCGAGGCTTTGGCGCAGGTGAATGTGAAAAACGGCCACGCGGTCATCATCGACTCGCAAGGGCGGCTGTTTTTCCTCACTGACGATGCACGGAACAATGTGATCATTCTCGACTCGAAGACGGGCGCGTTGATCAAGCACTGGACGGCACGCATGCCAGGAGCACATGGCATGAGTCTCGTGAGAGAGGGAGAGCGCGAGTTGCTGTTCATCACGGACACGCAACTGCATGAGGTGCGCAAGCTGACGCTCGAAGGCGAGGAGCTGGCGGTCTATCCGTGGCCGGAAAAGGCGAAGCTGCATGCCGATGCGAAGGAATACCGGCCCTCGAAGACGATTCACTTTCCGAACGGCGAGTTCGCGGTCTTCGACGGCTACGGGAAGGATTACATCTTCCACTACAAAGCTGATGGATCGCTGCTGCGTGCCTGGGGTGGCAACATGGGCGATCCGCAGGACCAATTGAAGCACTGGGGGCCGCATGGTGGCGCGTTTGATGATCGCGATGGGACACCGCGTGTGGTCATCGGCATGAGTGACCAGCAGGAAATCCGCCGTTTCACGCCGGAGGGCCGGTTTGTGGATCAGATACCGTTTCCAGGCGGGAATCCGCGCGACATCGTGCTGTTCGGCCAGCACACGATCATCCCGCATCTCGGCGACAACTGGCCGAAGGACAAAAACGCGCCCGGATTCATCTCGATTGTGGATTCGCAGTGGAAAATCGTCTCCAATATCGGCGGCCCGCCTGCCGTGTATGAAAACGGTGTGCTGCAGCCGATGAGAAGCGACGGGAAGACATTCATCCATCCGCATGGCGTGGCGGTGGACGCAAATGGGAACCTGTATGTGGCCCAGTTTGCCTCGCCTGCGGCCCCGCTGCTGAAACTGGAGCGGCTCAAGTGAGCGCAACTTTTGGGTTCGAGGCCAGTTTTAGTGGAGAGATGAAAACCGAGCCCAGCTATGAAGTTGCCAAACCAACACAGCGGCGGAACATGCCCGCCATGCGCCCTCTGGCCTTGTTTTTAGCCCTCGTCACGACTGCTGTTGCCCAGTCGGAAAACACCAAACCACCTCCGCCGAAACCGGGCGAGGGTCCGCCGCAGCGCGATGGGGAACGGCGCGGACCTCCTGGCATGATGCCAGGGATGGGCGGGAAGCCGTCGCGAGGATTCGATGGTTTTGAAAAGCTGTCCGAGGCGGAGCGTGGCAAAGTGCGCGCGGCCTTTGAAAAAGCCTGGCAGCGGCCGGAGGTCATCGCATCGCGCGACGAGGCGATGAAGGCGAACGAGGAGATGCGCAACACGCTGCACAAGGCGCTCAAGGAAATTGATCCCGAGGTCGTGGGCATACTGGAGAAAATCAAACCGCCGTTCCCGATGGACCAGCGCGGTCTGCCGGAGCTGCCAAAGCCGGATTCACCCGAATTCGGGCGCATGGCGGCGATTCGTCTGGGGGCCGAGATGATGTCTGTGTCGAAACCGGAACGCCGCGAGGAAACACGGCGCTTTCACGACCGCCTCATGCAGCTCCCGCGTGTGAAAGAGGCGCTCGAAAAGCTGGAACAACTGCCGCCGGACCAGCGCATGGCCGCTTTCCAGCGTCTGCGGGATGTTTATCGCGAGGTTGCTGGCGAGGAGTTCAAAAAGGTGCGGGAGAAATTCGACGGCAAGGAAGGCGGCTTCCGCAGACCGCCGGAAAGCACCGGGGCGTCAGAGACCGAAAAAAAGTAAACATCACAGCTTATGACCATGCGTTATCTCGTCCTGTTTCTGATCATCTGCACCAGTTGCCTGGCTGGTGACATTCGTGTGAGAGGCTCCGTGGTCGGCCAGGTGGAAAACAGCGGCAAGGTGCGCCTCAAGGGCAGCATCGTGGGTGAGTTTGAGAAGAACGGCAACATTCGCGTCAACGGCAGCATCGAGGGCCAGATCGAGAGCGGCGGACGCATTCGCAAAGGCGGCAGCCTCGTCGGCGAGGTCGAATCCAACGGCGATGTGCGCAAAAGCGGCAGCATCATCGGAAAAATCGAGGCGAACGGGGATGTCCGCGAGCGCGGCAGCATCATCGGTCGCGCCGAGGGCATGACGAAGGAACAGGCGGCGGTGCTGTTCTTCTTTGAGTTCTTTGAGGTGCGATAAAGTAGGCCAGTTGCGCTGCAACTGGATCAGGAGAGCAGTTGCGGCGCAACTGCCCAACTTTAGTCCCCGCCGCCCGCGACCTTCGACGAGTTGCCAAAGGCATCTTTGACAGCAGCAATCGCGTAGTCGCGGTTGAGCTTGGTGATCCAGCGCACGCTGATCTCCTTCGGGCAGGCGGCTTCGCACTCGTACTGGTTGGTGCAGTTGCCGAAGCCTTCTTTGTCCATTTGGCGTACCATGCCGAGTGTGCGGCGGTCTTTCTCAGGCTGACCTTGGGGAAGTGAATTGAGCTGGCCGGCCTTGGCGGAGACGAAGAGCATGGCGCTGGCGTTTTTGCACGCAGCCACGCAGGCACCGCAGCCGATGCATTCGGCGGCATCCATCGCGGCATCGGCGACTTCTTTGCCGATGGGCAGGGCGTTCGCGTCCTGTGGCGCACCGGTGCGCACGGTGACGAAACCTCCGGCCTGCTGGATGCGGTCAAACGCACCACGGTCGATCATGAGGTCTTTGAGCACCGGGAAAGCACGCGCACGGAAGGGCTCGATCCAGATCGTGTCGCCCGTTTGGAACTTGCGCATGTGAAGCTGGCAGGTCGTCGTGGCCTTCGCCGGGCCATGCGGCACGCCGTTGATCTGCATGGAACAGGCGCCGCAGATGCCTTCGCGGCAGTCGTGATCGAACGCGACAGGATCCTGGCCTTTGGAGATGAGACGCTCGTTGATGATGTCCATCATCTCCAGGAATGAGGCATGATCGGGAATGTCAGGCGCGTCGATGTCTTGGAAATGGCCGGGCTGCGAGCCGTTCTGACGCCAGACTTTGAGGTGCAGATTGAGTTGGGACATGGGGGAATTTCAGTCGAGGTGGTTTTCCCAAGTTTCGGGATCGGAGTGGAGATGGATCAAAGTCAGGATGCGGATGCCGTCCGGCACACGGGTGTAGAGAAGCCCCCAAGGGAAGTCATCCAGCATGATGCGGCGGATGTCTCCTCGGAGGCGGCGGAAAGCCTCAGGATGACGGGCGATGTCCAGCATGGCATCCTCGACGCAATCGAGGAACCTGAGTCCAAGCTGTTTTTGTTTCTTCTCATAGTCGGCGGCGGCTTCGGCGATCTGGAGTTCGGCAAGGCTGGAGAGAACGACTCTCATGAGGACTGTCCGGCGATGCTGTGCCGGATTCGCGCGATGGCCTCAAAGGCATCCACGGTGCCCATGCGGCCTTCGTGGATGGCCGTGTTGACTTTTTCAGCGAAATCCGCCCAGCGGGACTCGTGCTCCGTTTCCATGGACGTGCCTTCATCAATGCTGCGAATCAAGGCATGCGTCAGGCGGCATCGTGACTCGACCGGGAGTTCCAGGACGACGCTTTCGATCTCGGCGTAATTGATGGCGGGCATGACGTGGGCGTTGGTTACTTGTAGCTGCGGACGGCGAGGTGGACTTCTTCAAAGGCCAGCGGCTCCTTGTTGAGCGTGGGTTTGCCAAAGTCGCCGGTGTATTCCCAGGCGGCGGCGTAGCTGAAGTTTTCGTCGTCGCGCTTCGCCTCGCCATCGGGGTATTGATGCTCGCTGCGGAAGTGGCCGCCGCAGCTTTCCTCGCGATGGCGGGCGTCGAGGCAGAGGAGTTCGCCGAATTCCATGAAGTCGGCCACGCGCCCGGCTTTTTCGAGCTCGGGATTGGTGAAGTCGCCGCTGCCTGGAACAGTAACGTTTTGCCAGAATTCCTCACGCAGCTCGGGGATGCGCTTGATGGCCTCGGTGAGGCCCGCTTGGTCGCGCGCCATGCCGCACTTGTCCCAGATGAGCAGGCCCAGCTCGCGGTGGAAGCTGTCCACGCTGCGCTTGCCCTTGATGCTGAGGAAGCGCTTGGTCTGCGCGGCGCAGTCGGCGACGGCTTTCTTGAACTCAGGATGCTCGGTGGTGACGCTGCCGGGCTTCTGATGCACGAGGTAGTTGGCGATGGTCGTCGGAATGACGAAATAGCCGTCCGCGAGACCCTGCATGAGCGCGCTGGCGCCGAGGCGGTTCGCGCCGTGGTCGGAGAAGTTCGCCTCGCCGAGCACATGCAGGCCGGGGAGGTTGCTCATGAGGTTGTAGTCCACCCACAGGCCGCCCATGGTGTAATGCACGGCGGGATAGATGCGCATCGGCTGCTTGTAGCCGTTCTCGCCAGTGATCTTCTCGTACATTTCGAAAAGATTGCCATAGCGCTCGGCGATGGTCTTCTGACCGAACAGACCGATGGCTTCTGCGAAGTCGAGATACACGCCGCGTCCACCAGGGCCGACGCCGCGACCGTCGTCGCAGGCTTCTTTGGCCGCACGGGAGGAAATGTCACGCGGGGCGAGGTTGCCGAAGCTCG
>DNXB01000620.1 GCA_003506995.1 Verrucomicrobiales bacterium | reverse complement strand
CACCCGCCTGCCCACCGAGACGAACCAAACCGTCCACCGCCTCACCCCCAAGGCGTGGGCGGCCGAGCGCCGCGACGCAAAAGCACGGAAGCTCGCCGTGACCACCTAGCCACCGCCGTCAACCCCAACCCCATGGGGACATGCATGACGGATACTATTGAACCATGAAAGCTTTCCTGTTCATCAGCCTCCCCTTCACCCTGGGGTTATCCTCATGCGTGTATCCGCCCCCAGGCCCTCCTGTGGCCCGTGTGGGTGTCGGCATTGGCACGGGATATTTTTCCACGCTGCCGCCCGGCTTCTCCTCCCCCTACTATTACTACGGCAACCGCTACTACTACGGCGGGCGCTGGGAACCGGGACACTACACATATCAAGGCCATCCATACGCGGGCCGCTACTTCTACAACGGACGATACCTGTATGGCGGCACCCATCATGGCCACCACCTTCATCATGGACGCCATTAACCTGGCCCCGAAGCGCTCTTTCAGCAGGCAGCGTCATGCCAGCAAGCACAATGAAAGCTAGAGTACAAGCTCAACTATGATGCCGCGCTCAAAAGACGGGCCGCATGGCAGAGATCCTTGCGCGAGGTTTTCAAGAAGGTGGATTTCATCGCCATGCCAACGCTGCAAAACCTGCCACCCAAGTTTCCCTTCTGGGGTTCCACCGTCGTGTTTGAGCTGCGGGTGTTCAACATGCAGAACACCGTGGGCGTCAATTACGCAGGAATCCCAGCGCTCGCACTTCCCATCCCGATGCCGCCAAGCGGCAAACCACTCCCGTGACCAGCCTGCAACTGATCGGGCGGCCGTTAAGCGAGGCCGAACTGCTGAATGCAGGCCGCTTGATCGAATCCAAATCCTGACCACACCATGCAACTCTCATCATTCATCCTTACTTGCGGTGTCGTTACGACGCTGCAACTGGCCAACATCAACAACCATGCGCAACCGGCAGGCGGACCCGGCGCCAAGTCCGCGGCAGCGACGCTCATTGAGAAGGGCGACGTCCATGATCTGAAGTTCCAGGCCAGCCGGGCGCTGAACTACTATCTGCAAGCGGTGGAACTGGAACCAAAGAACGTCCCCCTGCTGCTGCGTATCGCACGGCAGTACCGCTATCTGATGTCCGAGGCCAGAAGTAATGAGGACAGGCTCAAGCACGGGGCCGCCGCCCTCGGGTATGGCCAGCGCGCTGCGGCACTCGCGCCTCACAACTCTGAAGCGCAGCTTTCGCCCGCGATCACCTACGGGAAGATGTTGCCCTATCAAGGCAGCAAGGCGCAGGTGGAAGCCACTCCGCACATCAAGAAAGCTGCCGACATGGCAATCAAGCTTGATCCGCGCAACGACAACGCCTGGCATGTGCTCGGGCGCTGGCATCAGGTGCTCGCCGGGATCGGCACACTCAAGCGCACCCTGGGATCGCTCATTTACGGCAAACTGCCGGTCACCAGCAATGAAGCCGCGGTGGCTTGCTTTGACCGTGCCATCGCCATCAATCCCCACCGGCTTCGGCACTACATTGAACTGGGCCGCACCTATGCGCAGATGGGACGCAGCGAGGAGGCCCGGCGTTATCTGCAAAGAGGTCTTTCCATGCCAGACCTAGAGTATGACGACCCGGAATTGAAGGCGAAAGGCAAAGAGGCGCTGGCAAAACTGCCCTGACGCGCGCCAGTATTACTTTCTCACGAGGTCTGCGTCCAAGCGGGCAGGTCGGCCAGCGATCCGTCGATGAAAGTGTGATGCCACAATTGCGTGGCAACGACAGCGACGAGCCCCATTTCAACGGAGAGACGCGGCAGGGAGCCCGGGCGCATCTCACGGAAGGCTTTGCGCCAGTGGGACACAGCAGCGAAATCGAAGTAGCCCGTGCGGCGCAGGGATTCCTCGCTCAAAAGCTCGCCAACGAACTTCGGTTCCGGGTCGATGTGGAAACTGTCGAGCGGTGCGCGGAAGATGACCTTGCGGCGGCTGTAAATTTCCGGCGGCAGCCAGCGCTCGGCGAGAAGGCGCAGCAGATGCTTGTCGCGGAAGCCGCGCAGCTTCCAGCGTGGATGGAGCCGTGCGGTGAAGTCGAAAACATCTTCATCAAGGAAGGGATAGCGGACCTCCACGGAGGACTTCATGGCCACGCGGTCTCCCTTGGCCTGAAGCAAGTGTCCGGCCAGCGTGACGCGCGCGCCAATCCAAAGACCGCGATGAAGCGGATGCCAGCGGCTGGCACGTTCCAGATTGAGCCCGAGATCCGCCCATGGGCTGGTTTCTGCCAGCACCTGGCGCATCGGCCCGCCATAGAAGCGCAGCTTGGCGATCCCGAGCACACCATACGAATCAATCCAGGCATTGGGGCCGCCGATGGATTTTTCCAGGCCGCGTCTAAACTCGGCCGGATACTGGGGGACACCGCTGATGCGAAGATAGGCACGGCGAGCCAGGTTACTCAATCGCACCCCAGGAACGAGGTCCAGCAGGCCAAGGAGCTTGGCCGCTTTGTACCAAGGATAGCCGGCCAGCCATTCGTCGGCGCCCTCGCCGGTGAGAACCACTTTTTGACCGCAGGCATGCACGCGCCTGGCCAGTTGCATCAATGCCGCGCATGAGGTGTCGATGACCGGCGCCTCGGCAGCGTGAATAAGCTGTGGATAATTCTCCAGCGCATCACTGTGTCCGAACTCCTGCACGTTGGGCGGCTTGGCGCCGATGTGGCGTGCGGAGAGATTGGCCGCGCTGAGTTCATCGAGCGCTGGATCGTCCACGCGAATGGTGTAGGTATTGATCGCCGGTCCTCGGAGCTTGCACGCCATGGCCACAATCATGCTGGAATCAAGGCCGCCGGAGAGATACGCGCCCACCGGCACATCCGCGCGCAAGCGCCTCTCCACCGCGGCCAGCAGCAGCCGCTCAAACTCATCCACCAGCTTGCGCGCGTCTCCTTCCGGGTGCTCATCGCCCACATCGGGAAAATCCATCTCCCAGTACGCGCTGTCATGGATGATGGGAGCGATGCCGCTGTCGTGGCCCGGGGTGATCTGCAAATAGTGGCCGGGAAGCAGGAGTTGCACGCCTTCGAAACACGTCACCGGCGCGGGCATGGCGGCAAAGGTGAAAACGTGATCGATGCCACGCAGATTCGGCTTGGCCGGCACCATGCCCGAAGCAAGAAGGCCTTTGATCTCTGACGCAAAGAGCAGCCAGTCGCCTTGCCGCGTCCAATACAACGGACTGATGCCGAAGCGGTCGCGCGCCAGGATCAATTGATGTCGGCGCGCATCGTACAAGGCCACGGCAAACTGGCCGCGCAGACGTGCGAACATGCCCTCCTGGCTTTCTTCCCAAAGGTGCGGGAGGATTTCCGTGTCGCAGTGAGTGACGAGGCGGTGCCCGCGAGATGCGAGTTCCGCTCTCTTCTCGACATGGTCAAACAGCTCGCCATTGAAAACCACGAACGCGCTTTGATCCTCATTGGTCATCGGCTGCTGGCCGTCTGACACGCCGACAATGCTCAGCCTGCGTGAGGCCAAAGCCACGCCCGGTCGATGCAGAAAGCCTTCTTCGTCAGGACCACGATGAATCAACGCCCGCGACATCCGCCGCACCACATCGTGCGGAATTGTTCGCCGTCCGGCGAGATCCATCACTCCAGCTATGCCGCACATGGCACAACACTGCGGGGAATGCGCAGGCCCGTCAAGAAAAGCGTCTGTTTGACGGGGCACCTTACCTCCAAGAGCGGCCCCAACCTGATTCAAGGACAGCGCCATATCGGAGAAACCATGACGTCATTATGAAAAAATGGCAAAAGCGCGCCTGTCTGATGTCCGGCTAAGGCGAAAGCCTCATTTTTTTGGGGAGATTGTGACTCCGTCAAGACCAACGCGCTTCTCAATTCCGAATAGCCTCGGAGCAAAGGAGCACACTTATGGACACAAATCGTAACGAAGGTATTGCGATCATCGGCATCGGATGCCGTTTCCCAGGCGGGGTGAATGACACGGAAGCATTTTGGAAAGTGCTCGTCGAGGGACGTGACGTGGTGTCAGAAGTTCCGCCAGACCGCTGGAGTGTGGATCGGTTCTATGATGCTGAGCCGGGCTTGGTGGGGAAAACCATCGCCAAGTGGGGCGGCTTTGTGGAAGGGATAGACCAGTTTGATCCGCAATTTTTTGGCATCTCGCCGCGAGAGGCGCCCTACATCGATCCGCAGCAACGTCTGATGCTCGAAACCGCCTGGGAGGCGATTGAAGACGCTGGACTGGTGCTGGACTTCGAAAAGGGCACGGACATCGGCGTTTTCGTGGGGATTTCACACAATGACTACCAGGGGCTTCAGCACACTCCCACAGATCGGGCCGGCATCAGCGCACACACACCCACGGGCACCGCGCACAGCATCGCCGCCAACCGCATTTCCTACTGCCTCAATCTGCGAGGCCCGAGTGTGGCGCTGGACACCGCCTGCTCATCCGCACTGACCGCCGTGCATGCGGCATGTGAACACATCCTGGCCGGACACTGCAAAACGGCGATGGCAGGTGGTGTGACCGTGATGATCACGCCTGATGGATTCATTGGCTTCTCTCAAGCGGGCATGCTTTCCCCCGATGGTCACTGCAAGGCATTCGACGCCTCGGCCAACGGCTTTGTGCGTGGTGAAGGCGCGGGCATGGTTCTGTTGAAAAAGCTCTCGGATGCCATCGCGGATGGTGATCCGATCCATGCGGTGATCAAAGGATCCGCCTTGAATCAGGACGGGCACACCAACGGCATCTCGTTGCCCAGCGGCGAGGCGCAGGCGTCTCTCGTGCGCGAAGCCTGCCTCAGCGCAGGCGTTGATCCGTCACAGATTGGTTATGTCGAGGCGCACGGCACCGGCACGGCCGTTGGCGATCCCATTGAGGCCCATGCGCTGGCCGACGCGCTTTGCGCAGCACGCACCACCGAGAATGCGCTCATCATCGGATCAGCCAAAACAAACCTCGGCCATCTGGAGACCGCCGCAGGCGTCGCCGGTCTGGTCAAGGCGGCGCTGATTCTCAAGCATGGGCAGATTCCTCCCAGCCTGCATTTCAAGACGCCCAACCCGCACATTGACTTTGATGCGCTGAAGCTCCGCGTGCCCACGGCAGTGGAACCCCTGGCTGAAAAACCGGGTGGCCGCCTCGTCGGCGTCAATTCATTCGGTTTTGGCGGCGCCAATGCCCATGTCATTCTCACGGAAGCACCCGTTCCTCCGCAGCCTGCCTTGTTGACCCCTCACACGGACCGTGCGTGGCCTCTGGTGCTTTCCGCACGTTCCGAGGAGTCGTTGCGCGCGGCCGCATGGCGCTTGGGCACCTGGCTGGATGACCACTCGAAACTAAACGGCAGTTCGCCACTGCTGCCAGATGCCACCTACATGCTCGGAGCACGGCGTAATCATCACTCTCATCGGCTCACGCTCGTGGCCCGCACGATGGCTGAAGCAGTTCAAGAACTCGGCTCATTTTCCAGCGGACAGCCGGGGCCAAAGCTGCGCACAGCTTTCACACCGCGTCGTGAACAGACGGCGCGTGTGGTCTTCGTCATGAGTGGCCAAGGCCCACAGTGGTGGGGCATGGGACGTGAACTCATGCAGCATGAACCGGTCTTCCGGCGCATGATTGAGGCCTGCGAAGCGGCCATGCGTCCCTGGGCGCGGTTCTCGCTGCTCGAAGAGCTGACGCGCACGGAGGAAACTTCGCAGATGCAACGCACCGAGATCTCGCAGGCGGCCATTTTTGCCATGCAGATGGGGCTCGCGGAACTGTGGAAGTCGTGGGGCGTGCAGCCGGCCGCCGTCGTTGGTCACAGTGTCGGCGAAATCGCCGCAGCATGTGTGGCAGGCATTCTCACACTGGAAGAAGCGGCAAAGGTCATCGTGCATCGTGGGCGGTTCATGGATGAATGCGCCGCGCCAGGAGGCACCATGCTCGCTGTTGGCATGAGCCCCGAGGAAGCTCACGCAGTGATCGCACGTCATGACAGGACGGTGAGCATCGCCGCATTCAACGGCCCGCGTTCGCTGACGCTCTCGGGCATGAAACATTCGCTGGAAGCCATTGCTGCGGATTTGGAAGCTCAAGGCATCTTCGCGCGCTTCCTCCAGGTGAGTCATCCGTTTCATCACGCGATGATGCAACCCGCTGCGGACGCTCTCAAGGAGGTGTTGGGCGATCTCAAACCCAAGACTGCCACGATTCCGTTTTTCAGCACAGTCACAGGCCAGCCATTGGAAGGTGAATCGTGTAATGCGGATCACTGGTCAGGCGGCGTGCGGCAGCCGGTGCAGTTCGCCTCAGCGATCTCGGCGCTGGCCGGCATGAACGCGGATGTCTGGTTGGAAATCGGCGCTCATCCTGCTCTGACTCGTTCCATTCAGGAATGTCTGGCAGAAAGCGGCACGAAGACCGCCATTCTCGCCTCCGCCAGGCGTGAACGCGAACACGAGTCGGTGCTGGAAACGGCGATGGAGCTCCACCTCAATGGCGTGACACTGAATTTCGCCGCCATGACACCCTCGCGGCGCATCCTCGCATTGCCAGCCTACTCCTGGGACAAGAGCCGTTGGTGGCATGAGTCCAGCGAGCTGCGCGAGGGGCGGCTGGCCACGGGTGGACGGGGATTGCTCGATGTGCGCACGGCGCGGGCCATTCCCACCTGGAACGCCCGCCTGGACAACCGTCACATGGCGTTCCTCAAAGACCATCGTGTCGAAAATCTCACAATCTTCCCTGCCGCAGGCTACGTGGCGATGGTGCTCGAAGCGGGAGTGCAGTTGTTCGAGGGCAGGCCGTTTGTCGTGGAAGATTTTGAAATCCGCAAGCCTCTCATCGTGCCTGACCCGCCTTCTGGATTGCTCATGGAACTATCCTACGATCCCAACGAGCGCACCTTCAGCCTCCAGAGCCGGCTGGAAAGCGCCTCCTCGTGGTCCGTGCATGTGGTCGGATCAATGCGCAGCGAACGCACCGAGTCGGCTTTTTCAGCTTCGTCGTTGGACACCACAACGGCACCTGATCTGCAAACCGTGGAGGTGGACGCTTTCTACGGCCACATGAGCGACATGGGACTTCGCTATGGCGAAGAGTTCCGTCCCATCCGCGAGTTGTCGGCAGGCGCAGGCAAGTCAGCAGGCCGCGTTTCCTTGTCAGACACGATCTCACACCGTGCCAGCGAGTATCCGCTGCATCCCGTGCTCTTCGATGGCGCTCTCCAAATCTTTTCCGCCGGAGCAAAGACCATCGAAGGACGGACCGCCGGTCTGAGACTGCCGGTACGCTTTGCCAAAATCACCTTCCTGCGTTCTCCGGGTGCCTCAAGTCTCGTGCGCGCCGGTGTGACGCAGGCCAATGATGAATTGGTCGAGGGGTGCATTGATTTGCATGATGAAACAGGCAAGCCGTGTGTCCGCATCGATGGTTTCCGTGCCATCAGTGTGGAAGGCGCGCGCCGCACTGGCAGGACAGGAAAAGGCCGTGACCTCGTCTATCACATCGCCTGGGAAAGAACTCCGGCACCTGCGAAGCCTGTGCCTCGTGCCCCTGCGCCATTGAACCGCATGCATGATGCGGCCCGTCGGTCGCTGGATGAAGCTCTGGGCATGCGCGGACGAGAGAACCTCCAGGCCGCCAGTGCCGCTGGTGACGAGCTCATGGCAGCGCAGACAGCACGCGCGTTGCGTGAGATGGGAGCCCGCGAAATCTTCACCGCAGAATCGCTCGGTGTGGCTCTTCCCATGCGGCCCGCGTTTGCGCAATTGATGGCTGATTTCGTACAACGTCAGCTGCTGGCAGAAGAAGCTGACGGCTACCGGCCAACGGCGTTGTTCACGCAGGTCGCGGACACCGCGCCTGAAATGCTTCGCTCCACGATTGCCACCCATCCCGGTCATTTGCCGGATGCGTTGCTCGGCGAGGCAGCGAGCGCCGAACTCGGCCCCATTTTGCGTGGGGAAAAAGACGCTGTGCAGGTTCTTTTCACCAGCGGCGGCGCGGATCTGCTGGATCAATTCTACGGCGACGGACTTTTCACCAGTCCTTGGCTGGCAGCCATCGCCAGCGCGGTGGAAGAAGCAGCACGGCACCTTCCTGAAGGACGTGGGCTGCGGATTCTGGAGATCGGCGCCGGAACCGGTGGCCTCACCTCGCAGTTGCTGCCGCTGCTTGAACGCGGACTGCACTCGTATGTGTTCACCGACGTCTCGGCGG
>DNXB01000641.1 GCA_003506995.1 Verrucomicrobiales bacterium | reverse complement strand
CATCACCGACCTGCTCGACACCATGGAGCAAACTTCCTTGTGTGCCCTCGGTGGCGGCGTGCCACTGCCGATCAAGAACGCGCTGGAGCATTTCGATGCGGAGCTGAAGGATTACTTCACGGCTTGATCCATGAGCGCCACCCCTTTGCTAAGAGCGGTCCTGCAAGCCCTGCACAAGCATGGGCTTGAGGCCGTTCTCATCGGCAACGCGGGCGCGGCCATCCACGGTGCCCCGGTGACCACCATCGACTTCGATTTCATGTTTCGCGACACGCCGGTGAACATGCGCAAGCTCAAGGCCGTGGCGAAGGAACTCAAGGCCGTCATCCTGCGTCCCTATTATCCGGTTTCGAAGCTCTACCGCATGGTGGACGACGATCTCGGCCTCCAGGTGGATTTCATGCCGGTGATTGATGGGGTGAAGTCATTCAACAGCCTCCGTTCAAGAGCTTCCCGCGTAATGCTCGAAAACGCGCCGTTGCTGCTCGCCTCGCTGGCGGATATTGTCACCAGCAAGCAAGCCGCCGCGCGTCCGCGTGATGTCGCCGTGATGGAAGTCCTCCAACGCACCCTGCATGAGCAAAGCCAAGCCAGTTCCGAAAAAAAGCCGCCGTCCGACACGGCAGGAAGTCCTCGCCGCTCTCAAAGCCGAAAGCGACCAGCACCTCACTGATCTCATCCGCCGCCGCCTCGCCATGCCCATCGAAAAACGCATGAATTTCCTTCGCAAACGCCTCCCTGGCGGCGGTTCGTGCCTTTAAATGCCTTTCCATCATGGTCATCGCCTCCGACAGCTCGGTTACCGCCGCCTCGCTCCGCGAGAGGGCGCAGCCTGTCATCGCGGAGGCGACGCGTCGCTTGGTGGAGGAGTTTCAGCCTGAACAAGTCTGGCTCTTCGGCTCCTATGCCTGGGGTGAACCGACGGAGGACAGTGATCTGGATTTGGTGGTGGTGGTCAAAGAGAGTGACGAACGCCCCCTGGCACGCGACCAGCGGGCGCATCGCTGCCTGGGACAACTCGATATGCCCAAGGATGTGCTGGTGAAGACCCGTCAAGAATTCGATCTCTATCGGGATGTGCGGCCATCCCTCACCTACAAGATCGTGCGTGAAGGGAGGCTGTTGCATGGATGAGCTGGTCGCCAGAATTACCAAGGCATGGCTGGTCAAAGCGTCGCATGACCTCCAGGCAGCCGAGTTGCTCGCCAGCAACGGCGATAAAGTGCTGGATGCCGCGATCTATCACTGCCAGCAGTGTGCCGAGAAGGCATTGAAGGGCTTCCTTGCGGCCCAAAACGAGCCCATTCAGAAAACGCATGACCTACGCCTGCTCGTCACGATGGGCAGTGCCTTTGATGCCACGCTGCCGACGTTCCGCACCGATGCTGAGATGCTCAATCCGATGGGGGTGAAATACCGCTATCCTGATCCTTCCTTGCCAGACCCCGAGCGTGAAGAGTTCACCGAAGCCCTCGCCGCCGCCCGTCGTATCTACGATTTCGTGCTCTCCGTCCTTCCGCCAGAAACCCATCCCGCTTAACGTTCACTTACCATGGTCCAGGATCTCTCCACCCTCACCGCCTTCATCGACGGCGAACCGCTCCGCTTCGAGTCCGGCGACACACTGCTCACTTTCATCGACCGTCATCGCGGGCGTGGCTTTGTGCCGACGCTTTGTGATGCGCCGCAGCTCGAGCCTTATGGCGCATGCCGTGTTTGCTCGGTGGAGGTCGCTTTGCAGCCCGACGGGCCGCGCCGTGTCGTGGCGTCTTGCCACACGCCTTTGGCGGCGGGCATGCATGTCTTCACAGAATCGCCGAAGGTGCGGCGTTTGCGCAAAAACATCGTCGAGCTCGTGCTCACGGACCATCCGCTGGACTGCCTGACCTGCGAAGTGAGCGGCAACTGCGAACTCCAAACCGTGGCGGCGAAGGTGGGCATCCGTGGCGTGCGTTATCCGGCGGGGGCGAACCACCTCGATCGTGCGAAGGACCATTCGCACGCCTACATGACCTCCGAGCTGGCGAAGTGCATCAACTGCTCCCGCTGCGTGCGTGCCTGCGATGAAATCCAGGGCCAGCATGTGCTCTCCATGCATGGACGCGGCTTCAACGCGAAGATCATCAAGGGCCTCGACCAGTCCTTCGCGGACTCGGAGTGCGTTTCCTGCGGCGCTTGTGCCCAGGCCTGCCCGACCTCGGCGATCAGCGACGTGTTCTTCTCCAAATCCATCGAAGCGACCAAGAAGACGCGCACCATCTGCACCTACTGCGGCGTCGGCTGCAATCTCAACGTGGCGACGAAGGGCGATCAGGTGCTCAGCATCCAGGCACCCGCCGATGCGGAGGTGAATCACGCGCACACCTGCCTCAAGGGCCGCTTTGCCTTCAAGTTCTACAATCATCGTGACCGCCTGCGCAAACCGCTCATCAAGCAGGCCGACGGCCAGTTCAAGGAAGCCACCTGGGACGAGGCGTATGATCACATCGTCGCCAATCTCACGCGCATCCGTGATGATCATGGCGGCAATGCCGTCGCGGGCATCTCGTCCGCACGCTGCACCAATGAGGAGAACTACCTCATGCAGAAGTTCATCCGCCATGTGATGGGCACGAACAACATCGACTGCTGCGCCCGCGTCTGCCATTCGCC
>DNXB01000017.1 GCA_003506995.1 Verrucomicrobiales bacterium | reverse complement strand
GCGTGACTACGACCGCACGGTCGATCCGCTGGCCCGCAAGCTGGACTCCTTCCGCGACTTCATCGAGAACGATCTCGCCCTCGCCAACGCCCACCTCGTGGAGATCCAGAAAATCCTCGACGCCTACAACGAAACCCCGCCGCCCGCCGCGAGTTCAGAAACCGCGAACTGAGAATCGAGAACAGCGAACAAAAATGAACCTCATCCAAACCGCCCGCGAACTCTCCGAGCAGTGGCATGCCACGAAGGCGCACTGGCGCGATGCCAAGGCGCTGGAGTTTGAAAAACGTTACCTGGAGCCGCTCCCTGGGCTTGTCAGCCGCACCGGCGCGGTCATGAATGAGCTCGAAACCATCCTGAAAAAGATCCGCAAAGACTGTGACCAGCTCCCTTGATTTACGCGCCTCGCGCATTCACACGCTTCATACCTCGTTACGCGATGCGGTCGGCGATTTCGCCCGTCGCAGCGAGCAGACTGCCCGTGAAATCCGCTCCAAGCGCTACACGGCGGAGCAGAAGCACATCCAGCATTTGGAGGTTCTCGATGCAGAGAACCACAACCATCTCAACGAAACCGCGGCTCAGTGGGATGAGTACGCACAATCCATCCATGCACGGCATGCGGCGCGTGGCGCCGCCTTCAAACGCTACGAGGACCGCATCAAGCGTGATCTTCCCGCCATGACACAGAATGAGCGCGAGCGCTGGCTCGGCAAACAGCAGATGCGGCGCGTGCATGCGGATTCGATTCGCAAACGCGGCCTGCAGCAGACTGAGCACACCGCCAATGTTCTGCTGGAACGACTCACCGCCGCCAAGGACCGCCTGCTGGCTGTTTTGAAGGCTTCGGGGGGGCGTCTCAGCCGCAAGAGCGCGCCCCGCGCCGAGGGCGGGCTCACGCTGGCGGACATTCCCGCCCGGGTCGAGGCCGTCGAGACGCAGGCGCAGAGCCTGGAGGACCAGCTTGCCTCCGGCAAAAGCTCCGGACTGCTCAAAATGTTTTCCAAGCCCAGCGTGGATATGCGGCAATTAAACCAGGCGGTGTCGGATTACGAAGCCTGCTTGGAGGAGTTGAACATCGCCCGGGAAACGGAGGCGGCCCGGCTTCAGGCCGAGTACGAGGCCATTGACGCGCAAGTCACCGCCGACTGGAATCGTGCTGAAGAAGTGGCTGAAAAATACCGCGCGGCGATGCTCAAGCGGCTCGCCACGCAGATTCCCGCCTGCCGCTCACGCAACGAACGTCTCCTCGCCCGCAGCCTGCAACGCTTTGAGGCTCAAAAAAGCGCCGCTCTCGCGGCGGTGAGCGGTCCTGCGGCCGAGCAGCGCCAGCAGCACATCGACCAGCATGCGGCGGCGATGCTGGCGATGCATGCGGCCGCAGAAAAACGCTGGAGCGATCTGCTGGACGAATGGCAGCAGAAAATTCCACCGCTGCTGGCCGCTGTGGACGAGATCAGTCGCAGCACCGCCTCCCATTGCGTGCCGTGGAGCGCGGATTATCAACCGCCCGCTGTGTTTCCCCATGCCTGCCGCCTCGGCCGGCTGGAACTCGATTTGAGCGTGTCGGCAGCCTTGTTTGCGAAGGAAACGCCGCTCAGTCTTGCCAGCCATGAGCACATCACACTGCCGCTGGCGCTCGCTTTCCCTCAAGAAGGCTCGTTGCTCATCGAAACCGATGACGACGGCGGCAAATGGGTGGCCGAGGTGATGAACGGTGCTGTCTTCCGGCTGCTCTCCCAAGCGCCGCCTGGGAAGGTTCAGTTCACCATCATCGACGCCGTGGGTCTCGGCCAGAACTTCGCCGGCTTGATGCATCTGTCCGATTACGAGCCCGCGCTCATCAACCGCCGCATCTGGACGCAGCGGGATCACATCGAGGAGCGCCTCGCCGAGCTGAACGAGCACGTCGAGAAGGTCATCCAGATGTATCTGCGCAACGAATACGCGTCGATCACCGAGTACAATGAGCAGGCCGGCAGTGTGGCGGAAAAATACCACTTCCTCGTCATCGCCGGACTGCCCGCGGCTTTCAGTGAATCCGCCATGGCCCGGCTCAAGAGCATCGTGATGAGCGGCGCGCGCTGCGGCGTCTTCACGCTCATTCATTGGGACCGCCGCCAGCCGCTGCCAGAAGGTCTCGCGGCGGATGACCTGCGCAAAAACTGCCTTCGGCTCGTGCGGGAAAAGGGGGTTGTCAGTTTCAATGGCATCACCAGCCTCGTTCTTGATGCGCCGCCGTCGGCCGCCATCGCCGCCGAGCTGGCGCATCAGATCGGCCAGGCCAGCATCGACTCGAACCGCGTTCAGGTGCCGTTCAGCGTCGTCGCGCCGAAGGAGCTGTGGACGGAAAGCACCACCAACGAGCTGCGCATCGCGGTGGGCCGCACCGGAGCCACGAAGCTGCAATACCTCGCCATCGGCAAAGGCACGCGGCAGCACGCGCTGCTCGCGGGCAAGACCGGCTCCGGTAAATCCACGCTGCTGCACATCATCATCACCAATCTCGCGCTTACTTGCAGCCCGGACGAGGTCGAGTTCTACCTCATCGACTTCAAAAAAGGCGTGGAGTTCAAGTGCTACGCCGACGCGAAGCTGCCGCACGCCAGGGTCATCGCCATTGAGAGTGACCGCGAGTTCGCGCTCAGCGTGCTGCAACGCATCGACGAGGAACTGCGCCGCCGTGGCGAGATGTTCCGCAAGCTTGGTGTGCAGGATCTGGCTGGTTACAAGAAAGCAGGCGGCACGGAGCCGATGCCGCGCAGCCTGCTCCTCATCGACGAGTTTCAGGAGTTCTTCGTCGAGGACGATGCCGTGGCGCAGGGCGCGGCGCTGCTGCTGGACCGCATCGTGCGTCAGGGCCGCGCCTTTGGCATTCATGTCTTCCTCGGTTCACAGACGCTTGGCGGCGCTTACACGCTGGCCCGCACGACCTTGGGGCAGATGGTCATCCGCATCGCCTTGCAGTGCAACGAGGCCGACGCCGCGCTCATCATGGACGACGGCAACACAGCGGCGCGATTGCTCTCCCGGCCAGGTGAAGGCATCTACAACGACGCGGCAGGCGCCATCGAAGGGAACAGTCCCTTCCAAGTCGTGTGGCTCAAGGATGAGGAGCGCGACGCGCATCTCGCCAAAGTCGCGCAACTGGCCCAGGAGCGCGGTTTCGGCGCGAAAAAGCCGATTGTCTTCGAGGGCAACATGCCCGCCGATGTGCGCGACAACGCGCTGCTGGCCAACGTGCTCGCCACACCAGCCACCAAAGTTCCTGCCGACCCGAAATGCTGGCTGGGGCTGCCCAACGCGATCAAAGGCCCCACCGAGGCGCTGTTCCCGCGTCAGAGCGGTCGCCACTTGCTGCTCATCGGTCAAAACGACGAGGCCATCGCCGCGATCATGGGCCTGGGCATCCTCGCGCTTGCGGCACAGCATCCGCGTGAGCGCCTGCCGAAGTTTTACCTCATCCACGGTGCTCTCGCGGGCACGGCGGAGTGTGAGTTCCTCGAAAGCGCCGCTCAAGGCCGAGCCAAGGTCTCGCAAGGCCATGAGGCCGCCGAATTCATCGCTGAAATCCACGCCGAGATGAAGCGCCGCGCCGACGAGGGCAGCGCGGGCGATCCGCCGGTCTTCCTGCTCGTGCATGGCCTGCAAAAGTTCCGCAAGCTGCGCTACGAGGAGGATTTCTCCTTCGGCGGCGATGACACGCCGAAGCCCGGCAACCAGCTCAACGAGATCATCGCCGAAGGCCCGCCGCTGGGGATTCATCTCATCACCAGCCTCGACACGCTCAACAACCTCAACCGCAGCCTCAGCCGCAAGGCGGTGAGCGAGCTGGGCATGCGCGTGCTCTTCCAGATGAGCGCCAACGACAGCGCCAGCCTGATCGATTCCCCGAAAGCCGGTTCCCTCGGCCTGCACCGCGCCTTATTCTACTCCGAGCACGAGTCGCGGCTGGAAACCTTCCGGCCCTTTGCGCTGCCGGATGCGGGGTGGGTGAGTCAGGCTCTGGGGGGTGTTTGAAAGCCCTTGTAGAGCGGCTCCACCAAGAGGGCTGGGAGCACGTTGTTCACGCTTTAGCTTGGGGAAGCGCCCGGTACGCTGAAGCGTGAACAACCTGCCTGCCGTTTCAAACACGGCCTGGAAGATTGCCATTTTCACTCACTAGACCTAGTCTTGGACCACACATGAGAATTGACTCCATCCAGATCGACAACTTCCGGGGCATCGAGCACCTGGACCTAACGTTCGATCCCCGCTTCACGCTGCTCGTCGGCGACAACGGTTCCGGGAAGACCAGCATCCTGAGCGCGGTTTCCGTGGCGCTGGGCATCTGGCACGTCAGCGACATCGTTCGTGGGGCTAAGCAGTGGCGCAACATCGTGGACCATGAGGTGCGGGAGGTGCTCAAGAGTGATGAGAACGGCGAGCGGGTCTTCGCAGCCGCCGGCCCGGTGCAAATCACAGCCAGCGGCCGGATATTGGACGGGAAATCTCAAACATGGACACGGCAGAAGCGCGCACGCAAATCCAAGACCGTTGACCTCCCCAACATGGGCGTGACGTATGACATCAGTGAGATCGTCGTTAAGCGCGATAAACAGGCGATGCCGCTGCCCCTGCTGGCCTATTACGGAGCCGGAAGAGCCTGGCTGCCATCCAATGAGCGTGAACTGGTCGATTTGTCCGGCGATCTGAAAAGCAGGCCCGAGGATGGCTACTACGACTGCCTGAACGAGCGCATCCGCATCAAGGACGTGCTGAAGTGGTTTGTGCTACAAGCCGCGAAACGCGATGAAAAGGGGCAGTTCAAACCTGCCTTCGAGGCTGTGAGGCTGGCCCTCCAGCGAGGCATTCCGGGAGTGGATGAGATTTACTGGGACCATATGAAAGGGGAGGTGGTGGTGAGCATTGAAGGAAAGGCCCAGCCCTTCTCGAACCTGAGCGACGGTCAGAGGACGATGGCATCGACTCTGGCCGACATGGCCATCCGCGCGGTGGCCCTGAACGCCCACCTGCTGGGCAATGGCAACGGGGGAACACACCCGGAGCGGGTGCTCGATGAGACCCCCGGCGTAGTGCTGATCGACGAGGTGGATGTGCATCTGCACCCTGAATGGCAGCGCAGCGTGGTGAAGGACCTGATGAGCACCTTTCCCAAGGTCCAGTTCATCTGCTCGTCACACTCCGCGCAGGTGGTGGGCGAGGTGCCGGCCGGTCAGGTGTGGATTCTCGGCGAAACGGCCCCCAGACACCCTTCCGTGTCCTATGCGGACAGCAACTGGGTGCTGGAGCACTTCATGGGCAAGGAAGCAGCCTCACGCAATGCGGAGGTGAAAAAGCTCCTGGAAGCGGCCGAAAATGGACTGGCGGGAGGTGATCTTAAAGGTGCGGAAGCCAACCTCGAGAAAGCCCGTGAAACGATGGGCGGGGAGGATGGAGAACTCACCCGGCTGGAGAGCAGCCTGGCAACCCTCAACACGCTGGCCCGTGCGGACGATTAAAAAACGCCCCGCCCCTGCCAGCCTCGTCACCTGGCGGCAGCAACGCATCGCCGCGCATGGGGCCGATGGTTTAGAGTTCACTTATGAGGCGATGCGCCGTGACGATGCGGTCGTGGAGGACGTGGAAGATGCTCTCCATGGTGAACAAGGTGCGCTCTGCGCCTACACCGGGCGTCGCATCCAGCTCCGCGCCGGACCACCACGGAAAGTGGGATTCCATCTGGAGCATTTGAAGCCGCAGCAGCACTGCGAAGAAGGTGAAGACACCGATTACAACAACTTGGTGGCCTGCTGGCCTGAACCAAACTCGAAGGAAAGCGCAACCGACGGTGCCGTCTTGAAAGGCAACTGGCCCTCGCCTGCCGAAGAACATTTGTTTGTCTCACCACTGCGGGCGGACTGCACGGCCCGGTTTCAGTTTGGCAGGCAAGGCCAGATCTCGGCGGCTCAACGAAACGATCCAGCGGCCGAGGAAACCATCCGCCGCCTCGGTTTGGATCACAGGGAACTGACCGCGCTACGAAAAGCCGCGATTCTGGGTGCTCTCCAGCCATGCGGCCGGCCGATCACCTTGGCGGAGGTCGAAAAACTGCGTCGTGAGATGGATCAAGATGAACAGGAGCTGAACCTGGGTGGCACGATCAAACTCCGTCCCTTCTGCTTCGCGGTCCGACCGCAGCTTGAGAGCGAGAACACCAAGCTGCAGGCCATCCGCCGGTGTCGATGAATGCCCCCCTGCCCATGAGCCTGCACAAAGAACACCGCTTCGAAACCGACATCTGCGAGCACCTTGCCGCGCATGGCTGGCTGTATGCTGAAGAAGATGTGGCCGCGTATGACCGGGCGCGGACGCTTTTCCCGGCGGATGTTCTGGCCTGAGCGCAAGAGACGCAGCCGCAGACTTTGGATGTGCTGCGGCATGAGATCGAGTTGCTGGGGCTGAAGCAGCCGCTGAAGCTAGCGGAATTCAAACATGCGCTCCTGCTGCCGACCAACAGACAGTGACGTTTTCACTGGGGCTCCTTCTTTTTGCGGTGCTGGGGTCCGCCTTGATTGCACCCACTGGACCTGGCTCTGGCACACCGTTTTTTGTGGCTCCGCTTTTGCCATGTCTTCTTTTTCTCATCATAGGGCCACGCTTCAGTCGCATATTGGCCGTGTTAACGGCCTGTGGCCTTGTGGCCGGGATTGTGAACGAGTCTCGGGAAAAGAGAGGCAGCCTTGAACGCATGCGACTCCGTCAGGAAAGTAGAATGCGAAAATCTTCTGATTCACGGGGTTGAGCCCGTGCGTGAAGCATTGGCTCGTTCATCACTTTGA
>DNXB01000643.1 GCA_003506995.1 Verrucomicrobiales bacterium | reverse complement strand
CCGGCTGAAGCCGGGACTCCGAACATGTTCAGCCGACGGATTTCACCACCTCGTCGAGCAACTGCGCATCCATCTCGGTGAGGTGGCAGCGCTCGGGGAAGCGGCCTTCATTCACATCGGCGATGTATTCGCTGAAGGCGGCGATTCGCTCGTTTTGCAGGCGGCGGTTTTCTTCGGCGAAGTTGCGGTAGGACTTGGCGTGGCGCGGGATGCGCTCGTCGTAGTCGCCGAGGATGTCGCAGGAGAAAAGGAACTGCGTGTCGCAGCCCGTGCCGGAGCCGAGGGACATGAGCAGCATGCTCGTCTGCTTGCAAAGCCACGACGCGAGATTGTGCGGCACGATCTCGATCTCGGCGGCATACGCGCCGGCGCTTTCGAGTTCCTTCATCTTGCGGTAGAGCGCCTTCGCCTCATCTACGGTCTTGCCGATGCTGCGGTAGCCGGTCCAGGTGACATGACGCGGCACCATGCCGATGTGACCGACGACCGGGATGCCCTCGCGAGCCATCGCTTCAATGATGAAAGGACTGCACGAGCAATAAACGGAGCTGGCTCCCATTTCGAGAGCGCGGAAGCCCGTGCGGATGGCCTCCTCCTGAGTAGCCATGCCATGCGGCGTGGAGCCGGAAAGGAAGGCCGTGGGCGCGGCGGCGACGAGCAGCGGCAGACGTGCCTGAGCCTCCGGCGAGTCAAAGCTGCAGCTCATGAGGTCGATCCCCGCCGCCTCAGCCGCCATGGCCTCCTCGGGCGACTTCACATGGATGTGCGTGAGGCAGCGTTTGCCTTTGAGCTTACGGAGATCGTGGACGGTGTATTTTTTTCGCGGGCGGACCATAATTGTCCGAGGTTTAAGGGAAAGCCGGGCAGGATGCAATGAGCAAGGCTGAGGGCTTTTCTAGCCCCAGATTTGCAGATGCCTCAGCGCTGGGGCTTGAGTCGGATAGTCAGCGTCTCCGTCTGCTGTCGCGGCGTGAAAAGCGCCGTCTCAAATGGCTCGTAGCCCTTCGCGGTGATGCGCAGCTTGTGCACGAAGCGCATGCCTTCTTCCTCAACGGTGAACTCTCCATCGCTAAAGGTCTGCGTGCTTCCGTCATGCCAGTAAATGTCCGTTGCAGAGCGCCGGGTGTCACCGGGAGTGATTTTGAAATGCTTCAGCGGCAGTCCCGTCTGCGCATCCACCACCGTGCCGGTGAAGCGCAGCGCCGAACGCAGCAGCACCACCTGCTCCGTGCCGTCCGCAGTCAGTGGCAGATCACGCAGCACGTGATTCTGGCCCAAAAAGGTCCACTTCACCGCATCCGGCGGCGCACCACGCCACTCCAGACGTCCCTGCGCATCCGTCACGCCCTCGAACCACAGCGTCCGCTTCTCCTGCCAGCGGTCCGCGATCATCCGCACGCCTGGAAGCGGTTTCCCGGCTTCATCGACCACCTGGGCTTTAAAAACTGCACCCGGCCGCAAAGTGACCACAACCTGCTTCTTCACGGATTCGGCGTTCACATCGAGCTCCACCATTTGCGGAGCAAAACCGGGCGCCTCGAAGGTGAACCACTCTTTGCCCGTTTCATGCACCGGCACGGCAAAGCGGCCTTCCGTGTCCGATTTTGTGTTCGGCTCATCAAACCGCCCCCAGTGGTCCTCCGTGAGCGTGACCGAGCAGTTCGGCACCGGTTTGCCATTCGTGTCCGTCATCACGCCGCTGACCTCCAGACCTACCGACTTCAAAACCACGCGGCTCGTGCCATCGCGCAGCGATTCGAGCGGCTGTCCGGTCGCCATTTCGTAGCCAATCGACACACGTTTAAACTTCGGATGCTCCACACGAACGATGAGGCCACTCAAATCCTCCGCGAAGCCACGCATCGACCATTTGCCCTCCGCATTTGTTTTCACAGTGCCGTTGCCGTGGTCATGCACGTCGGAAAACACATCCAAACGCGTCGCACGGCCCGTGTGGGTGACCTCCACTTTTGCATCCACCACGGGATTGCCCGCAGGATCGACGATGGTGCCACCAATCGGTTTTCCAGCCTGAAACAGCTTCGTTTCATACACCTCGGGAAGCTTCAGCGGATCACCACGTCGGCTCCACCCCACCCGCTGCATCACAAAGCCCGACTTCATGCCCCAATAGCGCAGGGATTGGACTTCCTCCTTCGGCAGCGGAATGCGCAGCACGCCATTCGCATCGCTGACCAGCTCCGTGCGCTCTTCGCCGTTGATCCCAAAATGCACCTTCACCTCCGGCACCGGTTTGCCGGTCTGCGCATGCACGAACCGCGTTTCCAGCCACTCCCCATGCCGCGCCACACCGTCAGTGGCGACGAAGGGCGATGTTTTTTTCTCCGGCGGAGCCAGCATCGCTGCCGAAACGCCGTCAATCACCTCCAAAGACTGGACCTCAAAAGTATGGGTGCCCGGCCCGTCACTCAGATGATACTTCCAGTCCATTCGCGCTGGATAACTCGTGCCGTCAGGAAACTGCGCCCACTTCTCCACTGACCATTGCACCGAAAATGGCTCAGGGCTCTTTGGGTAGGCGGATCGATAGAGCGACAAGCCGCCATGCTTCATATCGACCTCCCACCGATCCAGCCTGCTTGCTCCTGCCCATTGCAGCTCGATCACGATGCGATCTCCCTCCAGTCGGAGAACATGCTGCGCAGGGGAGCCGTATGCTTCCTTCAAAGCCGCTTTCAAACCGCCAATAAGCTCACGCACCCGTGGCCGGTACAGACACACAGGGAACAGGCTATCCATTGATGCCGGGCTGATTCGCGCGTCATGCTCTCCGTGTTCGCAGCTCCAGCTATGGGTTCCGTCCGTGCCCTCGGTAGCGTCGCGGATGGCCCACGGTGCCGCCCCGTTGGTCCACCGCGTCACCCGCGGGCGGTATTCGACGCGGGCTTGTCGTGCAGGTTCATTCACCCACGCTTCGATCTCGCTCGGGCGCGGGCTGACCACGCCGTCCATGCTCCAAGTCTCCGTCATCTTCAAATGCACGCGCTGGAGTTTCTCCACCAGTGGCTCAAGCACTGCCAGAGCACGCTCTGCGAGCGCCTTTTCGGCCTCGGAAAGTGGTTCGGACAGTTTTTGCGACTGGGCAGCATGCCGCACTTCCACGCCCGCAGCCATTACCCCGGCCAGTGCGCTCAAAACGAGTGCGAGGCGTGTTTTGCGGCCAAACACGCCGCTTTGCCCCGCGCCGCTCAAAATCGCCTTCACACGACTTTCGATCCCGCTGCGGCCTAGCATGGCCACACCGGCAACTGGGGTGCCCAAATCGTCTCCAGCGGCGATTTCCACGAGCACCTGTGCGTAGTCCGTGGCCGCGATCTGCTGCGAAAGCGCGCTCTCATCCGCGCTCAGCTCCGCCTCCGCCGTGAGACGACGCAGCGCCAGCCAAGCAAGCGGATTCCACCACCACACCGATGCCGTCAGCCAGCCCAGCCACTGCCACGCGCCATCATGCCGCGCATGATGCGCCATCTCGTGCAGGCACACTGCGCGTAGCTTTGCCTCCGGCCACTCCGCAGCCTCCAGCGGCAGCCAGATGCATGCCTTGCGCCACCCCGTGACCACTGGCGACGAAAGCCCGCGCACCAGCCGGTGCTCCGTGCCGCTTAGCACTCCCATGCATTGCCTGCGCAACCAAAAATGCCCGCACACCGCGCGAAACACCCGCCACACCAACATCAGCAGCGCCACGCTCCACCAAGCGTGAAACACCACGCCCTCGACACGCTCCATCCATGACACCCGCATCTTCGTCAGTGGCACCGTGGCCTCGGATCGGGCCGTGTAAGCCAGCAGCGGTGCCACCGTAGCCGTCACAGGTGGCGCTGATGGCACATCCTTGTTCAAAAGATCGAGATGCTGCGCTTGCTCAACCGTCTGCATCATCGTCGCAGATGGCTCCAGCACCACGTTTATGCGCCATTGCTCCACAAAGCGCGGTGCCAGGGCCCACAGCAACACGCTGAGCAAGGACACACTGCACGCCCGCCAGAGCCAAAGGCGCATCAGCGCTGGTTTGCGCATCAGAAACGATGACACACTCCATGCGAGCAGCACGATGGTCGTGCTCTTCAGCGCTGCCATGATCACAAAGGTCAGCGCCGGATACGAAAGCCCGCCAAGCAGCCAGGATTGAAGAAACGTGCTCACTTTTCACGGGCCTCCTGGATGAGTTTCATGAGCTTGTCGGCGTCCTCCTTGGAGAGTTTCGATTTCCGGTCTCCCAGCAGCGCCATCGCCGCAGCGCCGACTGAGTTGGAGAAAAAGTCCCGCACCATCTGGTGCAGCGCCTTCACGCGGGCCTTATCGGCAGGCATTGTCAGTGTGTATTCATCGGTGCGTCCGTTCAGCGCCTTCAGAAGCAGCTCCTTTTCGATCAGCAGCCTCAGGATCGACCGCACCGCCGAATACGTCGGCGCATCCGGCATGTCCTCTTCGATTTCCCGCGCCGTGGCTTTGCCGCGACGCATGACGATTTCCAGCACCTGGCGCTCGCGCCGGCTGACATTTTTGGAGGCTTCGTTGTCCCACATAGATGTGTTGAAATATCAGCACATTGGGCGGACGTCAAGATTTATGTGTTGAATAATCAACACATAGAAAAACCGCAAGGAATGCCCGCGTGATCCGCCAACGTCCCTTTGATGTCGAGCACAGTGCTTGAATTTACGGCCGCTGCGCCAGCGCATCGCGGATGATTTTCAGCACCTGTTCGCGCTCGGCTCCGGCGAGGGGCAGGCGCGGCTCACGCACCCACTCTTTGCCGAGGCCGGTCTCCTGGCAGAGGAGCTTGATGTATTGCACAAAGTGGAGGTGCGTGTCGAGCTTCATGAGCGGCTGGCTCCAGCGGTAGAGGGCACGGCATTCGTCCCAGCGGCCGGCTTGGGCGAGATCCCAGAGTTTTTGGTTTTCCTTCGGAAAGGCGATGCCGCTGCCGCACACCCATCCGTCGATGCCGAGGATGGCGGACTCCAGGAATAGATCATCCACGCCGGTGAAGATGCGGTAGCGGTCGCCGGTGAGGTTCCGCAACTCGGTGATGCGGCGGGTGTTGGCGCTGCTTTCCTTGATGGCGTACAGGTTGGGGATGTCGGCCAGTTCGACGAAGATCTCGGGCGTGACATCGGTGTGGTAGCCCACGGGGTTGTTGTAGAGCATCCAGCTCAGCGGCGTGGCCTTGGCGAGTGTGCGGAACCAGTGCTGCGTTTCACGCGGGTCTGATTTATAAACCATCGGCGGCATGATCATGAAGCCGGAAGCGCCGAGCTTCTCGCAGTCCTGCATGTAGCTGATGGCGGCACGAGTGCTCATCTCTGCCACGCCACTGATGACTGGCACGCGGCCAGCAGCGACGTCGATGGCGTGCTTAACGACGGCGCGCTTTTCGTCGGGTTGGAGGCACTGATTTTCACCGAGGGAGCCGCAGACGATCAAGCCGGAGACACCGACGTCGATCTGCGCCTGCCAGTGCCGCGCGGAGGCCGAGAGATCGAGCGACTGATCCTGATGCAACTGAGTAAGGACTGCCGGGAAGACGCCGGACCATGTAGATTGGTTCATCTTTGGATGATGAAACGAAAGGTAATGGTGGTCTTGATTGCTTTTTGACCGCCGAACTGTCATTTCAGTCAAAACATGGATTCCAAGGGCCAGTTCAGTGAGCATGCGGTCACGGAGGCGCTATTCGATGCGTTGCCGGATGTGGTGTTTTTCATCAAGGACGCCGTGGGACGCTATGTGCGGGTGAATCAGACGCTGGCGGATCGTTGCGCGGGCGGTGACAAGGCGAAGCTGATCGGCAAACGGCCTGCGGAGGTGTTTCCAGCGGCGTTGGCGGCGAGTTATGCACGTCAGGACGAAACGGTGCTCAAAACAGGGAAGCGAGTCGATCATCAGCTCGAATTGCACATCTATCCCGGCGGCAAGGCGGGCTGGTGTCTGACAACGAAGCATCCGCTGTGCGACACGAGTGGCAGAATCACCGGCGTGACGGGCATCTCGCGTGATTTGAACGCCCCGAGTGACAAGGCGAGCGGCTTTGCAGAACTGGCGACGGCTTTGAAACTGATGCAGACGCGTTACACGGAGAGTCTGCGAATCGAGGACATCGCGAAGAGAGCGGGGCTGAGCGTGTATCAGTTTGAGCAACGTGTGCAGCGGCTGTTTCAGATGAGCCCGCTGCAACTGCTGCACAAGCTGCGCCTCGACGAGGCCACGCGATTGCTGCGCGAGACGGATATGTCGCTGGCCGACATCGCCATCGAAACGGGCTGGTGTGATCAAAGTGCCTTCACGCGTCACTTCAACCGCTACACAGGGATGGCTCCGGGCAAGTTCCGCAGCATCCGTGCGTAACGGGACTTGAGGCCCGCTTGCAACAGACCAGCCCTTGCCCGCGTAGTGGCCTCGTGCGTCAGACTTGGACATTCGTCATCTTCGGTGCCTTCAGCATTCTTCTGCTGACAGGCAGCGCCTTGTCGGCGGAGACGTTTGCTCAAAGGATCGACGCCTTGCTTTTTGCGAAGGCGCCTTCGCAGGCCGATGATGCGGAGTTCCTGCGGCGTGTGTGGCTCGATTTTGATGGAGGAATTCCGACAGCGGACGAGGCGCGGGCGTTTTTGGCGGACAAGACTGCGGACAAACGGACGAAGTTGATCGACAAGCTTATCGCGGCCCCGCGATTCGCGGTGCGGATGGCGGACGCGTTTCATGTGATGCTCATGGAGCGCCGGGGCGACAATGAGACTTGGAAGGCGTGGCTGGTGGAGAGTTTCAAAACCAACAAGCCCTGGGATGCAATGGTGCGCGAGATGCTGGCGCCGGATTTCCTCGATGAGAAGCAACGCGGGGCCGGTTACTTCATCACACGGCGGTTGGAGAAGGTGGGGCAGCAGGACACCGACTATCCCGGCCTCACGCGCGATGTCGGACGCATGTTCATGGGCATCGACTTGCAGTGCTGCCAGTGCCACAGGCATCTGAGCGTCAGTGACTACAAGCAGATCGACTTCAGCGGCCTCTACGCCGTCTTTCAGAACCTCAAGCTTCAGCCCGCTGACGACAAACACAAGACCCCCTGGCTCAGCGAGGGACTCATCGCGGCCAAATACGAGTTCGTTTCCGTCCTCACCGACAAAAAGGCCCAAACCGCGCCTCGCATCCCCTTTGGCGAGGAAGTCATGATTCCCGCCTCCACCGGCGACGAAGCCTGGCTGGTCAAACCCGACCGCAAAACCAAGGAAGTCGGTCAGCCGAAGTTCAGCCCGCTGCGTGAGATCGCGCAACGAGTGCCAGCGCCGAAGAACGCGCTGTTTGCCAAAAACATCGCCAACCGCGTGTGGTTCCTGCTCACCGGCAAAGGCATCGTCGAGCCGCTCGATCTGCACCACACCGAGAATCCACCCACGCATCCCGCATTGCTTGAACTTCTCGGCAAGGAACTCACTGAGCATCGCTTCGACCTGCGCTGGTTGATTCGCGAAATCGCCTTCACGCAGACCTATCAGCGCGCCGGTGCGCATCAGCGCCATCTCACCGCTGAACAGCAACTCCGCTCCTTCCTCATTGCCACCGGCGAGCGCGAACGCCTCGAAAAGAACAGCAAGCCCGATGTGAACGTCGATGCCATCAAATACAGCCTCGCTGACTTTGAAAAAGCCTTCGCCGCCGCGCTGGCGAATCCCGCCAAAGAGCCCGTTCTCGCCGCGAATCCCTCCCTGCGCAGTGCGTTGTTCTTCCGCAACAGCGATCACGTTCAGTGGGCGCTGAAACCGCGTACGGGCAATCTGATCGACCGCCTGGCCAAACAAAGCGATCCTGCTGAAGACCTTTATCTTACTGTCCTCGCCCGCCTGCCTGACACTGAAGAAAAAGCACAACTCAAGTCGTGGATTGCCGCTCATGCTGACGACAAATCGAAAGCGCTCGGCGATTTCGCATGGGCCTTGCTCAGCTCGACAGAGTTTTTCGTGAACCACTGACGCCATGAACCCTCTCTGCACGCCACGCGATCACACCTTCTCCCGCCGCGCATTCCTTGGCGGCGGGCTGGGCTTGCTGGCGTCGCCGCTGTTCGCAGAAGCGATGAAGCAGCGGGACAAACAAGTGTTGTTCGTGTGGCTGGACGGCGGGATGTCGCAGCTTGAAACGTGGGATCCGAAACCGAACACGGAGTTTGGCGGTCCGTTTCGCAGCATTCCGACGTCAGTTCCCGGCATCCATTTTGGTGAACTCATGCCAAAGCTGGCGAAGCAGATGCACAAACTCTGCGTGGTGCGCAGCATGTGTACCAAAGACAACGCGCATTCGTCTGGCGTGGACCGCATCCAGCGTGGCGATCCAAAAAATCGCGGCGTGCCGTATCCGCATTTTGGCGCGGGCGTGGCGAAACTGCTGGGACCGGGCACGAGCGGGCTGCCGCCGTATGTGTGGATCAAGCCTGGCAGCGGCGGCTTCCGCGCGGAAGACGCTGGCTTCCTGGGGCCGAAATACGGCTCGCTGGCCTTTGGCGATGGCAAACCACCGGACAATCTGCTGCGCCATCCCGACATCAGCGCAGAGCAGGACACGGCGCGCAACGAGCTACGTCAGATGCTTGATCAACGTTTCGCGAAACAGCGTGAGAAGCGTGTGGTCGAAGCCAATGCGTCGGTTTTCGACATGGCGGAGAAGCTGATGGCACGCGCGGACATTTTCGACACCTCCAAACTGCCGGAGCGTGATCGCGACCGCTATGGGCGGCATGATCTCGGCCAGCACATGCTCGTGGCGCGGCAGATGCTTGAGGCAGGCGTGAGGTTCGTCAAAGTCACCAGCTATGGCTGGGACACGCATGGCGACCACTTCAATTCTCAAACCACGATGGTGCCGAAGTTCGACCAGGCATTCAGTGCCATCCTCGAAGACCTCGAAGCCAGCGGACTGCTGAAAACGACACTCGTAATCTGCCTGAGCGAATTCGGCCGCACGCCACGCATCAACGGCCATGTGGGCCGTGATCACTGGCCGGAGGCATGGAGCATCGCGATGGCGGGCCATGGCGTGAAGCACGGCATGGTCGTGGGAGAGACCGATGAGCGCGGCACCGAGGTGAAGTCGCAGCCGTTTGACATTGGCGCAGCGTTTCACACTTGGTATCAGGCGCTGGGCATCGACTCTCACAAGGTGGAGTTCGACAACGCGGGGCAGCCACTGCCCATCGCGCATGATGACATGCTGCCGATCAAGGAGGCTCTCGCGTGATGAAACTGGAGCCGAAACAGATCGCGGAGTTCAAATCAGAGCGCCAGATCAGCGCCGCGCGGTTCAGCCACGATGGCAGCATGCTCGCGGCGGTGGGTTATGAGCCGGTGGTGCGACGCTGGCAATTTGATGGCCAGGCGCTGACCCCACTGCCTTCCATCGAAGGTTTTCACGGCTACAGCACGGCGCTGGCCTTTCATCCGAAGCAGCCACGTTTGTTTGCGGCGGACTCTTGGGGCCAGTTGCGCTGCATTGAGGACGAAAAAACACTCTGGCAGCACGAAGCGGCGCATGATGGCTGGCTGCGGCAGATCGCAGCTTCACCTGATGGCAGCCGCATTGCGACGTGTGGCAAGGATGGCTTTGTGCGGGTATGGGATGCGGCGACGGGCAAAAAACTGGCCGAGCATCAGGCTGGCGAAGATGTCTATGCGCTGACGATGACGGACAGCATCACCTTTGGTGACATGCGCGGGCGGCTTGAGACCTGGGATGTCGATTTGAAGAAGAAACAGCGCTCCTTCGATGCCTCCGTTCTCTACAAGCTAGATCGCCTTCAAGACCTCGGCGGTTTGCGTGTGCTGCTGCACATCGACGGCAGCAAGACGCTGCTGGCGGCGGGCACGACGCCGCAGAACGGAGCCACGCCGCAGAGCATCCCGACGATTTTGTTTTTCGACACGGCCACGGGCAAACTCACGAAGACTGTCACGCATGGCACGAACAAGGAAGGCTACGTTCACGATCTGGTGCAGCATCCGAGTGGCTGCCTGATGGCCGTGACCGCAGGCACACCGGGCAGCGGGCAGCTCTTCCTGCTTGATCCTGCGGAGAAGGAAGCTTTTCACGAGAACAAGAAGATGGCCAACTGCCACGCGTTGGCGCTGCACCCAGATGGAAAGCATTTCGTTGTCACCTCGACCAATCGCGACAGCAATGGCAACGGCAAATCGCTGACCAAAGACGGCGTGTACAAAACGAACACGTCGCCGCTGCATCTGTTTGAGGTGTGATCCGCGTCACGCCATCAGCGCCTTCACCGGTTTTGCCGGATTGATGCCGATGAGTTTGTTATCGAGGCCCTGGAACTTGAAGCTGAAGCGGTCAGCGTGGAAGCCGAGGAGTTGCAGCACGGTGGCGTGGAAGTCGCTGATGTGGAGCGGGTCTTTGACGATGTTGTAGCTGAAGTC
>DNXB01000523.1 GCA_003506995.1 Verrucomicrobiales bacterium | reverse complement strand
AGTTTTTGCGAGCCACGGATAGGCCGGCATGATCGAGCCCGGCACCATTTGGCGGGGATTATCGAGATGCTGCCTGTGCCAGTCGTCAGAGTATTTTGCGCCGACGCGCGCAAGGTCGGGACCATTGCGCTTCGAGCCCCACTGGAACGGGCGGTCGTACATGCTTTCAGCCGCCAGCGAGTAGTGGCCGTAACGCTCGACTTCATCGCGCAGGCTGCGGATCATCTGCGAGTGGCAGTTGTAGCAGCCTTCGCTGACGTAAATGTCGCGTCCGGCGAGTTCGAGCGGCGTGTAGGGCTGCTGGACGCGGTCCTCGACGTTGGTGGCACGGTTCACCATGACGGTAGGAATGATCTGGATGAGTCCGCCAAGCGCCACCGCCACAAAAGTGAGCACGGTGAAGGGCAGCCAGTTGTGCAGCAGGCTGTCATACCACTGCGACCAGCGGTGGTGGCCGCGCTGGAAGCGCTTCACCGCCAGCACCGAGAAAATGCCCGCGCAGATGAGCGCCGCGATGTCCGCACCCGGCGGCAGGAAAAGCCAGGCGAGGATGAGGATGAAGCCGCCCATCGAGCAGGCGATGGGATCATTGAGGAAGGTTTCCTTCATGCCCATCGTGTCGCGCTGGTTGCGCTCGATGACCGCCACCTCACGCGTCTCGTTGACCGGGCTGCCTTTGCGGATCGTCAGCCAGATGTTCGCGGCCATCAGGATCATGCCCACGAGGTAGAGCGCGCCACCGATGATGCGGAAGCCCATCATGGCGCGGATGGAGGTCAGCGTGTCGATGAAGTTGGGATACACCAGCGCGGTGCCGTCAGGCGTGGTGGCGTTCAGCATGAGGCCCTGCATGATGCCGGACACCCACATGGCGCCGACATAGATCAAGATACCGATGAGACCGAGCCAGAAGTGGAAATTCGCCCAGCTCGTCGAGTGCAGCTTCGTGCCATAGAGCCTGGGGGTAAGCCAGTAGAACATCCCGGCCGCCATGAAGCCGTTCCAGCCCATCGCACCCGCGTGGACGTGGCCGATGGTCCAGTCGGAGTAATGCGAGAGCGCGTTCACCGCGCGGATGGAAAGCAGCGGCCCCTCAAAGGTGGCCATGCCGTAAAATGTCACGGCGGCGATGAAGAACTTCACCACCGGATCGGTGCGCAGCTTGTCCNNGCGCCACGCAGCGTGAGCAGGCCGTTGAGCATGCCGCCCCAGCTAGGCGCCCATAGCATGAGGCTGAAAAAGGTGCCCAGCATCTGCAGCCACTTCGGCAGGGCCGTGTTCAGCAGGTGATGCGGACCCGCCCAGATGTAGATGAACACCAGCGACCAGAAGTGAACGATGGAGAGGCGGTACGAATACACCGGACGCTCCGCCGCCTTCGGCAGGAAGTAGTACATGATGCCCAGAATCGGCGTCGTGAGAAAGAAGGCCACGGCGTTGTGCCCGTACCACCACTGCACGAGCCCGTTCTGAACCCCGGCAAAGATCGTGTAGCTGTGCGTCCAGCTCGTCGGGATCGAGAGATGGTTCACGATGTAGAGCATCGCGATGGTGATAATGGTGGCGATGTAGAACCACAGCGCGACGTAGAGGGAGGGCTCGTTGCGCTTCGCCAGCGTCCAGAAGAAGTTCACCGAGAACACCACCCAGATCAGCGCCACGGCGATGTTGATCGGCCAGATGAGTTCTGCGTATTCCTGACCACGGGTCAAACCCAGCGGTAGCGTGATCGCCGCCGCCACAATGATGAGCTGCCAGCCCCAGAAGTGGATGTTGGAGAGCAGGTCCGACGCCAGGCGCGCCTTGCACAGACGCTGGGTGGAGTAGTAAATGCCGGCAAACATCATGTTCCCCACGAAGGCGAAGATCACCGCGTTCGTGTGCAGCGGGCGCAGGCGGCCAAAACTCAGCCAGGAGGCCAGATTGAGCTGATGAAAGTTCAACTGCGATGCGATGAAGACGCCCGCCAGCATGCCCACGATGCCCCAGATGATGGAGGCAATCATGAAACGCCGGACAATGCCGTCATCGAATTCGATCGTGATCTTGGAGGCTGTGGTGGTCATAGAGAAGGGAGTGTGAGATCAGGAAAGCGGGTTTTGCGGACGAACAGGAGCCGGAGAGCCATCATCCAGCGGCAGCAGGGCGTCCTGCTCGATGCTGCGGTGCTTGCGCTGCGAGCGCTCCCCGAGAAACAGCACCGCAAACAGCACGGCGAAGGCGAGGCTCATGAAGATGGTGACAGCGAAAACTTCCATTGTTGGCGCAATAGAGCGCACCCCTGTTTTCCATGCTCGGCATGCCTTGCTTGATGCTGCCCGGATTTTGCGGACATTTTTTGCTTGCTGCACAAAGGAAGCCAAGCCCGCAGCGCGTTGGTTTAAAATCTTCCCGCCGCCATGCCCCGAATCCACCTGCTTTTCCTGCTTTGCCTCAGTCACCTGGGCGCTGTCGAAGTGCCAGAAAAACTGCGTGATTACTCGCTTCCCAGCACGGCCAGCCTCAAGGACGCCCAAGGTGGCGACAACGGCGCGCGCTTTGTGGATCTGAACGGCGATGGCTTCGAAGACATCGTCGTCTCCAATGCCCGCGAATACGGCGTGTTCCTGTTCGTGCCGAAGGAGCGGGCCAAAAAGAACCTGCAATGGGACGAAGGCTGGTCGCAGGTGATGCGGGAAGGAAAAGCGGGCGATGCGAACAGCCTGCCGCTGTTCGTGGACGCAAATGGCAAGGACCAAGGGGTCGCTTTCCGCGATGGTGCGATGTGGATCGAATCGACGAAGCAGCGCATTCCCTTCTCCGATCTGCTCAAAGTGCCCGGACCCGCTCCGAAATCGCCTCAGGACTCGCTCAAGGCGCTCAAACTGAAGCCCGGCTTTGAAGCCATGCTCGTGGCGCATGAACCGCTCGTGCAAGATCCGGTTTTCATCGACTGGGATGCGAAAGGACGCATGTGGGTCGTCGAGATGGGCGACTACCCCTTCGCTCCCGGCGAGAAAACCAAGGATGGCAGCATGGGGCAGGACAAGGTCTCTGACTTGCAGTCCGGTCGCGTGAAAATCCTCGAAGACACGGATGGCGACGGTGTTTACGACAAGGCGTCGCTGTTTCTCGATGGTCTGAAGCATCCCACCGGCCTCGCGCCATGGAAAAACGGCGTCTTCATCGCCAACATCCCGGACATCTTCTACGCCGAGGACACGGATGGCGATGGCAAGTGCGACAAACGCGAAACGTGGTTCACCGGCTTCACCGCAGGCAATCCACAGCATCTCGTGAACGGCTTCTGCTGGGGTCTCGACGGCTGGTTCTACGGCGCGAATGGCGACAGCGGCGGTGACATCACCTGCGTGAAGACGGGAAAAAAAATCGCGCTCGGCACGAATGACTTCCGCTTTGATCCGCGCACCGGCGAATTCGCCCTCGAAGGCGGCCGCAGCCAGTATGGCAAGTGGCGGGATGACTACGGCAACTGGTTCGGCAACAACAACAGCACCATCGGCTGGCATTACTGGCTGCCGTTTCGCCATCTGGAACACCACCCCGAAATCGTGGTGAAGTCGATACGCGGCAATCTGAATGACGAAAAGCGTGTGTTTCCCGCGAGTCCGCCGGTGCGGCGCTTCAATCAGGCCAGCGCCGTCAACACGCTCACTTCCGGCTGCTCGCCCATGCCGTTTCGTGACCCCACCTTCGGCGCGGATGGTGAAAACGTCATGTTCATCTGCGAACCGGCCAACAACCTCGTGCATCGCGAGGTTTTGAGTTACGAAGGCGCTTCCATCACCAGCCAACGTCATCCTGGCGATGCCGAGAGCGAGTTCATCGCCAGCGAGGACAACTGGTTCCGCCCCAGCATGGCCCGCACTGGCCCGGATGGAGCGCTTTACGTCGTGGACATGTATCGCCTCGTGCTGGAGCACCCGGAGTGGATTCCGGCGGAGATCGCGAAGGGGCTCGATTTGCGCGGAGGTGAGGATCGCGGGCGGATTTATCGCATCGGGAGGACCGGACCGCCTCAAGGAGGGACTCCAGTGCGCGATCCAATCGCAGCGATGGCTTCAACTAATGGGTGGGTGCGTGACACCGCGCAACGCTTGTTGATTGAGCGCGGTGATGCGGCTGCCGTCGCCGGATTGAAAAAACTGCTCACGGCAGCGCCAGCGGTGCGCATTCAGGCCGCATTCACGCTCATGCAGCTCGGCGGCTTGACACCGGATGAGTTGCACGCGGCGATCATGCCACTGGCTCCGCAGGTTCGTGCCGCCACGCTCACGGCGACGGGAACCTCGTCCGACGATGTGTTCATCGAATTGGAAAAGCCGATGCTGAAGCAATCGCCGCAGAAAGCCCCCGCAGTGGCCGCTGTGATGCCGGTGATCACGAACCACAACCCGGACCGCCAGAAGGTCGTCGCCAAATTCACCACGGACGCCGTCAAACTCAGCGGTGATGCCAAACGCGGCGCCGCCGTGTTTCAAAAAGCCTGCATGGTCTGCCACAAAGTGGGCGAACTCGGCATCGAGGTCGGCCCCGATCTGAAAACGGTGGCCACCAAACCGCGCGAGCAGCTCATTGAGGCCATCTTTGATCCGAACCGCGCTGTGGAGCAGCGCAACGCGGCCACCCAGGTGACGAAGAAGGACAAGACGCTCGTGGTCGGCCAGCTCGCCTCCGAAACGCCCGGCAACCTCACGATTCGACTGCCTGGAGGCGCGGAGATCGTTGTCTTGCGCGCGGACATTCAGGCCATGAAGACACTGACGACCTCGATCATGCCCGAGGGGCTGGAGAGCGTCCTCACGGCCCAGGATGTCGCCGATGTGCTGGCCTTCATCGGCAGCAAATGAGGCGTTTGCGGTCTGCCGCATGAAGCCCGCTTTCTCGCCCAAGGTGGGCGCGATGATCACCGCCGCGAAGAAGTTCATCGGGCTGCCGTATGACATCCAGCACGAGCTGGACGATGAAACGATCGACTGCTCAGAACCGATCAACAAAGGCTTCAAAGCCGCCACCGGGCAGAGCTTGGGAACAATCGTCAAGCTGGGTGAGCTGAACTGGCGTCCGCATGAGCAGGTCATTCGCGCCATCGCGGGCGATCCGATTCCGCTGGGCCGTGAGATGATCACGTCCCGCGACTTGGCGAAAGCGGAGCAGCCTGAGGGAGTGCTGCGCGGGGAGGTGGAGGTAGGAATATTTTCAGAAGGGCTGGTTTGGAAATTTTTCTACCAACGATTTTTCCTACCCCAAAAGTTTGGAGACAGTCGGCAAAGCGCATCGCATACAGCTCAGCGTCTTTGAGCCTCACGCGGAGGCGGAGGCATAGAGTCCGACCGGTGTTTCGCCGTGCATCCAGCTCTTGCCGGGTTCATTCACACCGCCGAGTCCCTTGTAGCGTTCCTCGGGTTTAGCGGCCGGGTTGGTGAGGCGCAGGGCGCGGCTTGATCTTGCCGATGAGGAAGTGATTGACGTGGCTGCCGCCGGAGCCTTCGCCACCGGCCACATAAATCGTGTCGCCGATGATGCAGACGCCGGGATCATTGAACATCGCGCCCGGTGGCAGCGCGCTGGGACTGCGCAGCCAGCGATCTTCCTGCGTGTCATAGACGAAGGGCAAATCATTCCAACGCGCACCCGCGCCGCCGATGGTGATGATGTAGCGGCCCGCATAAGTCTCGCCCTCCCAGCCGGAGATCTGATAGGGGAAATCAGCGTGACGTTTCCATTCATTCTTCGCGGAATCGTAGCTCAGCGTCTCTTGCAGCCGGCTCCTCGGTGCGCGCTGCTCCTTGCCGCTGCCGTGAAAGGTCACGCCGCCGAGGATGTAAAATTGATCGCCCACGACCGAGGTGGCGCACCAGCCGCGCGGAGCGCCTGGAATAGGGGCGCGCTTCACCCAGCCAGCGTCCGGCTTTTGCAAGTCAAAGACCTCGGTGCTGCCTTGAACGGTGGCCTCGCTGTAGCCTTTCTCCGCCACATTGTAGTTGTTGCCGCCCGCGACAATGAGCCGGTCACCGACCTTTCCGACGGACTGATGCGTGCGCGGAACCTGCAAGGGCGTGACTGTTTTCCAGGCCAGCGGTGTTTGGGTGACATCGAGCCGATAGACATCGGCGGAAGGCACGGTCGGACGGCTTTGAATGGCACCCCCGATGACATAGACTTCGTTGTCTCCAGCGATGGCACGCGTGTATTCACGCCGTGCGGGCAAATCAGGAAGCTGCGTCCACTGATCTGTCGCCGGATCGTAGCAGTGCGCCCAGCGCGAGGTGCGGTAGGCGGTGTCCTGGGTGCCATCGCCCTCCGGGATGAAGCCGCCTGCGAAGTAGATCTTCCCATCCACCACGACCATGCCAGCGCCACTGACGCCAGCGTGCGGTCCCTTTGCGATGAAGGGCAGCTCCTTCACCGTCCAGATGATCTCGCCGAAGACCGGCAGGGCTTTCAGTTCGTCTGGCATCTCGCGGGACAGGGCTTTGTCGATGGCCGCCACCTGCACCGCCTCCTCTCGGGAGAGTTTGCGGGCGGCGATGCGCGGGTCATCGGCGGCGTGGATGTCGGCTAACAAGGTCAGGAGCAGGAGTGAGTATTGGAGTCGTTTCATGAGATGGGGGAGATGGAGGTAGGAAAATTTGTTGGCAGGAAGATTTTCCTCCCACCCAATTTTCCTACCTCAATGCTTCGGAAAGAATGTCTGCCACTGCGATGGCTGCGCCGCCCTGCTCACGGCTGCGGATGCCTGCGATGATGACGGCCATGAGTTCGACGGTTTCATCGAACGGCAGCGGTCGGGTGCCGGTGTGCAGCATGTCGATGAAGGCGACGAGCTGGCCGCGAAAAGCGTGGTAGGTGTCTGCGTGCTTCAAGGCAAGATCGCCCTTCGTGCCGTAGAGATGCACCGCGCCGAAGCTGCCGTAGGCGTCGTGGACGGCGCCGAGGGTGAGTTTCACACCGCTGCGATGGGTGAGGTGCATGACATCGCCGCTGGCATCGCTGTGAGCCTGCACGGTGAGGAAGCCGGGGCCGAGCAGAGGCTCCACCGCCTCCAGCGCATGGATGCCGTAGCGTTCCCAGGTCTTGCAGGTGAAGCTGGTGATCCAGCGCAGCTCACCGAGGTGGGAGAAGTCCGCCCGCATCTCCGGGGCATACCTCATGCCGCTGGTGGAGAGGATGATTTTTCCTTCCCGATGCCATTGCACAAACTGCCGCAGCTCAGAGATCGTGGAGGCCATCGGTTTGTCGATAAAGACGGGCAATCCGGCTTCGATGAAGGGTCGCGCACGCCGCACATGGTCCGTTCCATCGTCCGTGGCGATGATGACGGCATCGACGTGGCCGATCACGTCCTCGGGCTGGCTCACCACATGCTCGATCAGGCTCGCGGCAGCGACCTTCGGAGCGTCCGCCGGATCATCTGTCCAGATGTGTGTCACGCGCGCACCGGGGATGCGGATGGACTCCAGCGGCTGCCTGCCCATGTAGGCGATGATGCCCGCATACGGGCACTTCGCCATCTCGGCCGGGTTATAACCATTGATGATGCCGCTCCAGGAATAGGGGTGGCCGTTGCCCTCGATCATGCCGAGCATGGCGAGTTTTAGTTCACGGTTCTCAGTTCTCGGTTCTCGGTTCATAGTGAGATAACAGCAGCGGTTTCGGCGGATTTCAGGGCGGCGAGCAGCGCCGGGTTGGTGCCGCAGGCGGAGACGGCGCAGCGTCCGGCATGCTGAAAGCCGCGCAGGTGACGCCCGCCGATGCTGCCGCAGCCGATGATGAGAATAGAATGCATGAGGGTGCGAATAGAACGCAGCCCGCCGCCGCAAGCCATCGTCATAGCGTTGGTAACATGCCAATACCAAATGTGGTTCGGCATCCCCTATCACCGGCGCTGTCACAGCAAGGGCAGGCATCACCATCGTCAACCTGGGGGGAGCGGCTCATGATGGAACGGCGATGAGGTTTTTGGATGGCGACGAGTCGTCGCCATCCCGTGGCCTGCCACGGTCGAACGCCGGACTCATTCCTCCACCGGCAGCCAGCGTGCGCCATCGACGACGACGTAGCCGTTCGTGCCGGTGTTGCTGATGGTGATGGCGGTGTCGTTGGCGCATTCGTATTCACCGAGGTCGATCCAATGCACGCCTTCGGCCTCCTTCGGAGCCCGGAGGTCGATGGTGAGCTTCTTCACGCCGCCGAGGTGCTGCACCTCCACCGGCGCGTTGCTGGCCCGGTTGCTGTTCGGCGGCGCGGCGAGCTGGAGGCGGAATTTGCCGGTTTTTTCGAGCTTCGGCTCAAAACGCAGGCTGGACTGGCCGTCCTTCGCGTTGCCGTCGTGGCGGTAGCCGTCGCCGATGAAGGACTTCGCCGCGCCGCTTTCCTGCCAGTGGCCGGTGACTTTGGCCTCGGCGTCATCCATGACGATGCCTTTGAGCTTCTTCGCCTCCACCCCCCGCGAACTCTTCGGGCCGCTGTACTCCAGCACCTGGCCGTCCTTGAGCAACTGCTCGCGCAGCTTCACATAGGGCACTTTCTGCACGGCGAGATTGCCGTCGATGGCAAAGACGGCCGCCGTCGCGGCAGACTGGCCGAGGATCATGAACACCGGCTCCATGCGGATGCTGCCGTACGCGATGTGTGTGGCGGACATGGCCACGGGAACGAGCAGGTTGCTCCCCTGCCCATTTTTTGGCACCAGCGAGCCATAGGCGATCTCATACGGGCCGTTCGTGCTCACGCCGATGTCGCCCTCGTTCTGCACAAAGCCCTCGGGCGTGATGTAGCGCTGCGTGTTGTGGCTGTCGATGGTGTAGCTGCCCATGCCGATGGAATCAGGCGTGGGCTTCTTCTTGCGCAGCTCGTTCTCGGTCATGACATAGTGGCCGATCATGCGGCGGGCCTCGCGGATGT
>DNXB01000048.1 GCA_003506995.1 Verrucomicrobiales bacterium | reverse complement strand
AGACCATCACCCACGTTCTCCGTTGTTCTGTCAAATTAATCGCCCTCACCGGACTTGCCCTGGCCATGAGCCAGTGTGCCGCTGTGAAAAAGAAGGGCAGCTACTCCGTGCATTTTGATCCGCCCACCAAAGCGGTGAAAAACCCCGCTAACGTGAAGGTGAAACTCAGCACCGGCGCCCAGCGCGTGTATGTCATGGAAGGCAATGAAGTCCTTCTCGCCACGCCCTGCTCCGTGGGCACCGCCAGCACTCCGACCCCCCATGGCACCTTCTCCATTTACAGCAAGACGGCCAACCGCCGCCGTGTCAGCAGCCCTGGCGCGGGTTATCCGATGACCTTCTGGATGGAGTTCAAGTCCGCCTATGGCATGCACTGGGGCTGGGTGAAGCCTTACCCCTGCACCCACGGCTGCGTGCGTCTGCCGATCAAGTCGGCCCAGAAAATCTTCAGCATGGTCAGGAGCGGCACGCCGCTCATCATCGCCAGCTCGCATCCCGAGGACGCCACCATCGGCAAGACCCTGCCTGTGCTTGACGACAGCACCCTCGCCGACCCGCCTGACTCCTACATGCTGACCAACAAGGTCTTCGAAGACGCCGCCAAGGGCAAAATGTACTATTGATCGGCTGTTTCATTGCCCAGCCCCAGGATTCTTTTTCGATGTCAGCTCCCGCCCCCGCTCCAGCCTCCCGTCGTGTGAATGTGCGCACCCCGGAGGTCATGGAGCGTGTGCAGGCGGAGGTGGAGACCCACTACCGCAGCATCATCGTCGAAAAAATTCGCGCCCAGGGCAGCGTGCTGACGGTGGGCAACACCACGGTGCGTCTGGCCCGTGATTTTGGATTTTGTTACGGCGTGGAACGTGCCATCGACCTGGCCTACGCCGCGCGGAAGGTCTTTGCCGACCGCAAAGTCTATCTCCTGGGCGAGATCATACACAACCAGGAGGTGAACCGGCAGCTCACTGAGATGGGAGTCGTCAGCATTCCCATCTCGGAGCACGAGGCCACCATTTCGACACTCAAGAGCGATGACGTCGTCATCATGCCGGCTTTTGGCGCGGAAACGCGGCTGATGAAGCTTATTTCCGAACGTGGCTGCCTCGTGGTCGATACGACCTGCGGGGATGTGATGAGCGTGTGGAAGCGGGTGCGTCAGTATGCGAAGACGGGCTTTACTTCGATCATCCATGGCAAGGCCTCGCACGAGGAAACCCGGGCAACCTCCTCACGAGCCATGGGCGATGACGGCATGGGGAACTATCTCGTCGTGCTCACGCTGGCGGATGTGGATTACGTCTGCGATTACATCCGCCATGGGGGTAACAAGGAGGCCTTCTTGAAACGCTTTCCACCCGGAGCGCATTCGTTCGGCTTCGATCCTGAACTGCACCTCACGCGTGTCGGTGTCGCGAATCAGACGACGATGCTCAAATCGGAGACGGAAGAAGTACAGCGCCGCCTGAAGCAAGCGGTTCTCGACCGCCACGGGCCTGTGGCAGGTGAGCAGAATTTCCAGGTCTTTGACACGATCTGCGGTGCCACCCAGGAGCGGCAGGATTCACTCTTCGGCTTGTTGCAGCAGCCGTTGGATGTGCTGCTCGTCGTCGGCGGCTACAACAGTTCCAACACGACGCATCTCGTCGAGATAGGCGAGCAGCAGCTCCCCACGTTTTTCATCCGCACCGCCGATTGTCTCAAATCTCTGGAGCAAATCGTGCATTTCGACCTCCATCTGAAAGCGGAGAAGGAGAGTTATTCCACCAAGCTTGCCAGCGATGAGCCGGTGATCGTGGGCATCACCGCCGGAGCCTCCTGCCCGAGCAATCTCATCGAGGACACCGTGCTGGGCGTGTTTCAACTGCGTGGCGTCGATGAGGCCTCCGTGCGGGCCGTCTTGAACTGAGTCATGCATACGCCGACCATCGAAACCCGGGAAGAAGTGATGTTTTTCGACACCGACTGTGGTGGTGTCGTCCACAACATCGCCTACCTGCGCATGATCGAGACCGCGCGCACCCGCCTCGCGGCCTTGATGGGCATGAAGCTGCGCGAGATGGCGCAGACGCATCTTTATCCGGTCGTGGTGCGCACCGAGATTGATTACAAGAAGCCTGCGAAGCTCGGGGATGAGCTGATCATCCACGGACGCCTCGAAAGCGTCGAGAGAGTGCGCTTCTGGTGCGCCTTTGAGATGCGTCGTGCCGAGGACAACGCCCTGCTCATCACCTGCCGCCAGTCATTGGCGCTCGTACAGATGCCGGAGGGCAAGCCATCTCGCCTTCCCGAGGAGTGGAAGGTGAAATACAAGCATCTGATCAAAGTGAAGCAGGAGGCGGTTTAACCCCGCCCACGGACGCCCGCTGGTTTCTTGGGCTTCTTTTCCGCCTTGGGCTTCGCTTCACGCGGCGGGAATTCCCAGCTCATGATGCGTTTTTCGCCGGGCGTGCAGACCAGGAAGGTGCTGAACGGACGGCCGCGTTTGGAGATCATGCCGGTGATGAGCGAGGTTTTGCCATCGGCGAAAAACTCGCGCGCGTTTTCGGGCGTGATGTCTTTCTGGCAGAGTTTCTTCGGCATACGGGCGTTGCACTTCGTGGACTCGGTGGCGGCGATCTTGCACTGGTAGCCGTCGGGCGTGTCGTAAATCTTCTGCCCGGCACGGCCTTTCTTCGCACAGACCGGGCAGTCGGTGATCACCGGGCATTCGTCCCAGTTGATGGCGTCGGGATCGTTGCCCTCGAAGACAAAGGCGATTTTCATGTCGTCCTTGATCTGGAGCGCGGCGGTGAAGTCCTTGCCCTTCTTGCTGCGGAAGCCTTCGAGCGGGCCGATGAAGCGTTTTTCAATGAGCGTGCGCAGCTCGTCCTCGGACATCGTGCGACCGGCCACGGCTTTGTACACGCGCACCTTGCACTTCGGATTTTTGCAGCCGTAGAATTCCTCGGTCTGCTTGTAGCCCTCTATGCTGCCACAAACGCCACAGGTGGCCTTGAACTCGGGATAAACCTTGTCCTTGGCCTCTTTGGAGTATGCCTTGGTCTTTTCCACGACCTGACTGGTGACCTTGCGGATCTCGGTCATGAAACTCTCACGGTCGAGCTCACGGTGCTCCATCTGACGAAGCTTGTACTCCCACTGGCCGGTCATTTCCGGCGAGCTGAGCGCCTCGATGCCGATGGCGCTGATTTGATCGATGAGCGCGAGTCCTTTCGCGGTCACATGCATGTCACGCTGCACACGCTCGATGTAGCGGTCCATGATGAGACCTTCAATGATGGCCGCACGCGTGGCGGGAGTGCCGAGACCGCGTTCGCTCATCGCTTCGGCGAGTTCCTCGTCTTCGACGAATTTACCAGCGGTCTCCATCGTGCCCAGCAATGTCGCTTCTGTGTAGCGCGGCGGCGGTTTGGTCTGGTGCTCGTTGACCTCGACATCCAGCGTCTTCGCGGTGTCTCCGGTATTTGCAGCGACAAGCAGCTTGGCGGCGTCTTCACCGCTCTCGGCGGTTTCTTCGGCGGCCTTTTTGCCATAGACGCTGAGCCAGCCAGCTTCCTTGAGCACTTTGCCATCGCTCTTGAACGCATCCTGGCCCACGCGGGTGATGCGGGTGGTCACCTCAAACTCGGCGGCGGGGAAGAACACAGCCACAAAGCGGCGGGCGACCATGTCGAACAGCTTCTGCTCGGCCTCAGGCAGTTCCTTCGGCGGAATCTGGCCGGTGGGGATGATGGCGAAGTGATCGCTGACCTTGCTGCTGTCAAAGATGCGCTTGTTGAGCCTCACCCACTTGTTGTCGAGCGCGGTGGCGGCATGCGTGCCGAGCTCATGCGGCAGCGCGTCCTGTTTGCGGCTGTCGTGGCTGGCGAAGGTCTTCAGCGTGTCGGTGACGGTGTCGAGATAATCTTCCGGCAGATGGCGTGAGTCCGTACGCGGGTAGGTGAGG
>DNXB01000220.1 GCA_003506995.1 Verrucomicrobiales bacterium | reverse complement strand
TTCCCGGTAACCGCTGCCAGATCATCTGCTTCGATGTGAAGGGCCTCAGCGACGGCAACCAGGGCATGCAGGACGAGGCATCCTTCATGGCCCCGCTCGACAAAGACGGCAAGCAAACCGACCCCATCGCCCCTGGTGGCACCGACGCCGACATCCTCTGGGTGTATGATATGTACAAAGAGCTCGGCGTCTTCCAGCACAACGCCACCGCCGGCTTCCCCCTCGTCGTCGATGGCAAGGTCTTCGTGCCCACCTGCAACGGCGTCGATTGGACTCACACGAACATCCCCGCACCGAACAGCCCCAGCTTCATCATGCTGGATGCAGAAACCGGCGAACTACTTGGCGAGCAGGACAGCGTCGCCTCCCAGCGTGTGCTGCATTGCTCCTGGTCTTCCCCGAACTACATCGAGGCCGGCGGCAAAAAACAGATCATCTTCGCCGCCGGTGACGGCTGGGTCTATTCCATGGCCCCTGAAACCAAGAAGAACGAGGAAGACCTCGACATCCTCGTCGAACACTGGCGCTATGACGCCAATCCGCCCGAGTATCGCAAGAACTCCGCCGGTGAACCCATCAAGTACGTCGAGTACGACGGTCCTAGCGAGATCATCGCCACCCCCACCATCGCCGACGGCCTGATCTATGTCCCCATCGGCCAGGATCCCGAGCACGGCGAAGGCGTCGGCATGCTCAGTTGCATCGACCCCAATGCCAGTGGCGACATCTCCGGCAAAGCCGTGTGGACCTTCAAAGGCATCGAGCGCTCCATCTCCACTCCGGCGGTCAAAGACGGTCTCGTCTATGTCTCCGACTACACCGGCCGCCTCTTCTGCCTCGACGCCAAAACCGGCAAGGAATACTGGAAGTTCGACACCAAGGGCCATATCTGGGCCAGCCCGCTCGTCGCTGACGGCAAGGTCTGGATCGGCAACGAGGAAGGCGAGCTCTTCATCCTCGCCGAAGGCAAGGAGTTGAAGGAACTCAAGACCATCGAGTTCCCATCCCCCCTGCTCAGCAGCGTCGTCGCCGCCAACGGTGCGGTGTACATCACCACCCACACGCACCTTTACTGCTTCAAAGAAGGCGCGAAAGCGCCTGAGGCGAAGTAAGTCAGACGCACCACAAGTCTTTTGATCCCAAGAGCGGGCCTGGAAACAGGCCCGCTTTTTTGCGCGACAAGCGGATGAAGCAGTTATTTCCGCTCGGAGAAGGTTCTTGATCGCTGAATTGCCATCTTTCGAGTAGCGCGGCTGCTTGGTCGTAGGCCGGTTGTGTTCGGCGCGCAAAAACATCGCCAACACGATGAATTTCCTTCGCCGAACTATCCGGCTGGTTCGGGATCGTGGGAGTCAGCGGCGGTCGAAGAAGCCGGATAGTTTGGCGAAGATGACGTGCAGTTTGGCGGGCAGTTCCCCGCCAAACACATCCGGCCCACGATGGGTGCGTCACACCAGCCTTTTTCACACATACCCCACGACCTCACGTCTTAACCCCGCGTGGGATTCTTGCCCGGCATCGAATCAATCCAGCGGCGCAGCAGGTCGAGTTCGCTGCTGGTGACAGCGGATTTCTCCTTCTTTGGCGGCATCTCCTGGTGATGAATCAGCTCGATGAGCAGGCTTTTGTCCGCATGGCCCTGCTTGATCGCGGGTCCGGTGTCTCCACCCGTGAGCATCGCCTCCAGCGTCCGCATGTCCAGCTTGCCACCTCGGCGCTTCGCACCGTGGCAGCGGAGGCATTTTTCCTCAAAGATCGGCCGCACGTCTCTTTGGAAATCAGGCGCGGCTTCACGTTTGTCATCAGCCTGGACACGGCCCTGAGCGAGGCTGCCGATCAGCAGCCCGCCGAGGAGAACCATCTTTCGCCGCCAGCGCCCCGAGAGCAATGCGGTGCTTGAGCGTGAGTTCGGAGTCCCGGCTTCAGCCGGAAAGAGCCACGACAAAAAGCAACCTGTGCGAAATTCGGACATCGTTCTATTTCTCACGCTCTGCCGCCTGAAGGCTGGACTCCGAACCTTCACCAGTCAGCTCATGCCTGGCCCACCACGTTCACGAAGCAGTGAACATGCGGGAGAACACGGTAGTTCCAGACGAAGCCGGGGCCTTCGATGCGCCAGGCGTCCCAGCGGTCATTGCCCTTTTCCGCGTTGTCCTTGTAAAACGCCAGGCGTAGCTTCTCCATGCCGCCGTTGGTCTTGATGAGCTGCATCACCTCGTCGCCATCTTCCTGGCGGAAGGGACTCAGCAGCTTCCGCATCACGCCTGCCACCAGCGCGCGCTGGGATTCATCCAGATCACCGTAGCCCACGCCGGTCGCGGGCTTGTCCACCAGCTTGGGCTTGAGCGCTCCCACACCGTCACCCGGTGAGCCGACAATGACCGCCTGCTTGCGCTGCGGCTCGTTGAGCATGTCAAACACGCTCATGACTTCCTTCGTCTGGTCATTGTAAACGTTCACGTCACTGTGTCCGTTCGCCGAATGGCCGTAATACATCGGGCCGCCAAAGGCCGTGTTGGGCTGCGAGTTGCCGTCGCAGCGCAGCGTCAGGTGATGCCCGGCGAAGACCCAGGAGAAGGGATCTTTACCCGAAGGATCGCCGAAGATGGCGATGCCGTTGTTTTCAAAGGCCCCGCTGTTGTCCCATTTCCCACGGCGGCTGATGCGGTCATAGGCTTCCTCGCCCGAAAGGATCGCCCTGAAGGTCTGCTGGATCAGATCCTGCTGCGGTTTGGTGAATTGCTCGCCCAGCTTCTTGCCCAGCGGGGCCGCGTTGTGCGTCTTCAGACGCGTCGGAAGGCCCGATTCAGCGCCATCCGCCCAGGGTCGCACCACCGCCGTTCTCTGCTCGGCGGTCAACGTGGCAAACAGTTCCCGGATGAGTTCCTCGGCGGGTTTCGCCTTGCGAGCGGCCTCCGTCGGGGCCGCCCATCCCGTGCCGGTAGAAACCAGCGACGAGGCACCCATGACGCCTATGGCGCCGCCCGACAGGGCACGAATGAAATCGCGTCGTCCGCGCTGGGGAGACGGAGAGGCGTGCTCAGAGCACTCCGGGCAGATTGACTGATGAAGATGAGAGGTGGTGGATGGTTGATGAGATTTCATGGCGGAATCTTATACCGCCCTGGCGGTTCGCATCTTGCCGAGGTTCATTGCGGCCAGCTTCTACCGCCCTTGGAACAGAGTCATCAGCCCAATCACTCGTAGGCGCTCGCCATGGGGGCGTCCATTTCAGGAAAATCACTCCGTCATGCAGACTTGGCTGTTTTTTGGGTAATCACCTCATGCACCCCACCCACATACCATGAAAAACAGCATCTTCTTCACTCTTCTCCTCCTTGTCTCCTTTTGTGGCCTGCCTCTGAGCCTGCCCGCACAAGCGGACTCCAAAGCCAAACCCGCAGCCGCCCCCGTGGTCAGTCTCATGGGCACGCTCGAACGGCGGATCGCCATCGGTGGCGAGACCACCGGCTGGGTGCTGCGTCATGGCGAGAAACAGCGCGTTGAGCTGCTGCTGCCCATCGAAGCGTTTGCGTGGATCGCGGAAGGTCTCGTTGTCTCCGTCAGCGGTACTCACGGCAAGAAAACCTATCCCGAGCGCGGCGAGGTGGCGGTGTTTGTTGTCCAGAAAATCAGCCAGGTCGTGAATTGATCCACCGGGAGAACGACTTTGACGTGCGGGCTTCCATGGCTCCCATTCCGAACGGCCCAGCTTGCTC
>DNXB01000564.1 GCA_003506995.1 Verrucomicrobiales bacterium | reverse complement strand
TTGGGATCGATTTGTTTTACGGGGACACTTGGGGAGAATGGGATGTGAGTTTCACCAGCAGTTTCTTCGGGCGGCCGGGATTGAACTTCTATACGGACACATACAATGACGGTAATGATCGCGCCGGGCGCTATTGGTTTGGCATGCAGCAGCGCCGGGCGAATCCAACCAGCCGCTTTGCCAACGATGGTAGAGGTGCCTTTTTTGGCAACACCGTGGCGTTCAATGCGAGTCGGCTGGTGCTTGGAGGCTCCTGGCGCTTCTGGTCAAGCCTGCGCCACTCCGATTTTTGGCAGGGCTTTGATTTTGATAATCACGGCAAACGCGAGCAATTGAGCCTCGTGTTAGGTTATGAGGGCTCCATCATCCCGTTCGCCCCTCGTCTTTCCTATGACATGTACTCGTTTGACGGCTTTGAGTCCCTTTACCATCAGTTCATGCTGGGTTTGACCGGGCGACTGACCGAAAACATCAATTGGGCTGGCAATGCGGGTTATCTTTTCAACACCGGCAATTCCACTCAATTTGGGCGTTTTTTGTGGAACATGAACCTCACTCACAATCTAACGGCTCGCACCAGACATACCCTGTCCTTTGGAGAAACATTTTTTGCCAATGACGTGACTAATGAGGCTCTCACTTCTCGCTATTTAAGCTATGGCGTTAGCCACCATTTTGCGCGAAACATGCAATTCTCGATTTTTGCTCAAGTTTCAGACCGCGAGAATGCCATTGTTGGTCGTGTGAACACTCCTGACGCTTCAGAGCGAGCAGGAGGTGGGGCAACGCTGACCTATCAGCCTCTGGACTTTACGTCGATCAGCGCCTCCATTTTGCATGACACCAGCCTGAAACCCAGCAATTTGTACAGCCGTTGGGTGTCACGCTTGTCCATCTCTCAACAGTTGATGATGCGTTTGACCGGTACGATTAGTTATCAATACGAGGAGAGTTATGGCAGGGGGGGATCCTTCACCGAACACATGATTCAGTTGGGTCTGCGTCGTTATTTCTAACCAATTTTCATCAATCCCTCCCTCTTCAGTCAAACCAAATCAAACCAAATCAAACCGATGAGAAATCTGACTCCTGACCCATTTCGATTTTTCGCTCCCACGGGGGCGGCCGCCCTCGCCCTGCTGCTCTGCTCAACTGCCCTAAGCGGACAGGACAAACAACCAGCCGCCCCTGCGCAGTCGGACAGCTACACCGGACAGACCAACAAGGATATTCCCGCCGATTTCCACAAGTACTTCGGCCAGCGCGTCAATTCATGGCGGGNNGCCAAGCTTGATGTGGACGCTGACATGAACCAGGACGGCGTTTTGAGCAATACTGATCCGGCTGATGGTGGGGCTTTCGAGGCCACCCCTCCAGGGATGATTCTTGGCGAGGGAGAATTGACGCGCGTTGTGATTCGTCTTCTTCCATACCGAGTGGATTTCGACGGCGAGGTGGTGGTGACGCTTGAAGTGGACGGCATCAATCGTTCCGTGCGCACTGGAGAGTTTGAAACGCTGGAAGATGAGCTGGCCGGCATGGGACACATCCGGGTGTGGCGGGATCCGTCCAAAAAGCAATTGGTCCTGGACTCGCGGGATCCTGCCAAGCGTGTGGCGGAGTTCACCACCAGCTACAAAACCTATCCCTACAATCTTCCGATCACTGTTCCTCGTTTTGTGTTCGTGGAGGGGGTCAAATCCTCGCCTAGATTTACCGGGGAAGTTCGACTTCTGGCCACGGTCTCCCACCGCAGCCCGCATGAAAAACAGCGGGTGGCGGCTGTTGCGGAACAGGCTGTGACAGTGGCGAAGGAGCCTGTGCCTATCACTGCCGAGGAGGCAAAGAAACTGGGCATCAAGAGCTTCCGCACCAGTTTTGACCATATCCTTTTCACCGTGCAAAAGCAGCCTCTGAAGAAGGAGTTTATCAACAACAACAACGAGGGAGCCTGGGTTCCCCCGCCAGGCTGGAAGTATTAACCTGATGCAATGGGCATGTGCGGTTGACTTCTATTTGTGACTGGAGTGTTTATATCATGAAGTGTACTTTCGCGGGACTTGGCCTTGGATCGGTGATGGTGTTGACGGGTTGTTTGGGCGGCAGGGAGAATGTGCTTCCCCCCGCTCGATTCCAGCTTCCCGCAAACGCGCCAAGCGTGCAGCGTGATTTGTTCAAACCTGGCGATTCCCTTGAGCTGTTTGTCGAGGAAGATCCGTCGTTCAATGGAACTTTCCCGGTTCGCGAGGGCGGGTACATCCTGATCCCTCGGATGGGCCGCGTTCAAGTAAGCGGCCTGGATCGCGATGAGGCAGAAATTCATCTCACCAAGACACTGCAAAAAAATCAACTCACCAAGGCACGGGTGCTGGTTGAGCATGTCAAGATTGCAGGGAGGGGGGCTTTGACATCCCCAGATGTTCCGAAAATCATGGTGTACTTCACCGGCAGCGTGGCCAAACCAGGAATGCACATGCTGCCCCTGATCAAAGGCCGGCCCATGGGACTTTATGAGGCTTTGTTGATCACGGGCGGAGCATCCCGCTTTGGACATCTCGGCCGGGTTGAGGTTCTGAGACCGGACAGCTCGGGGCGCCGCACGCGCACACTCGTGGACCTGCGTCCGATTCGCGAGGGCAACGCGGATGATCCTCCGCTTTCGGAGGGAGATATTGTAAATGTGAGCGAGAAGGTGTTTGGCTTTTAACCCGGCCTCCGCCACTTTGATCAATGTCCGCGTGGTGTACTGCGTGGTCTTCTCGCGCTATGAACAACCTTGGAAGCACCGTACAATCTTTTTAACGACGACCTCATTTTCCCATGCGTCAGCCTCTCCAGCCAAACAAGAGCAAAGTGGATTTCTCCACCATTTTGAGGGGGATTTTGGCCTATGAGCGATACTGGAGGATGATGATCCTTCTATTCGTGCTCGGCGTTCTGGCAAGCGTTGTCGCGTATGTTTTCGCGCGCCCCGTCTATGCCTCAACGGCCGTGGTGCGTGTCTATCGGTATGTGGACACCACTCAGGTGGCCATGTCTGGTCAGGGGGGGCGTGATGGCACCTGGGAGACGGCGCGTTCCATTGGCAATGTCCTGACGACGCCCTATCTCATTTTGGAAGCAGCCAAAAAGGTGGGGCTTGCCGGTGAGAAAGACACCTATCGGGAGCTGCGCGATTATGTGGTGCCCAAGGTGCGGGTGGGATACCTGGACGGTGATCTGATCGAGGTTTCCATCGAGGCATTCTCCACAGTGGCGGTGGAACGTCTGCCCGCCGCCTTGTTGGAGGCTTTTGAAGAGAGCCGGCAGAAGGTGCGCATGGAACAAAGGGAAAAAGCCATTCAGAAATACATGGACGAACTCGCCGTGATGCGGAAACGCGTTTCAGAACAGCTTGATGACCGGTTGCGCTTTGAAGAGCAGAGCGCCCTGGCCACCACTCAAATTGAGCTTGAGCGTCTGAGCGCTGTGCCGGTTCAGATTGTCAGGTTGAAGCACCAGATTGAGGACATGGAGGCAACACGCAAGGTGCTCAGCGGGCAGGGAGCCAACCTGGGCACCGTGGGGCAGCTCTCATTGCTCACGGTACATTTGAATGATCATGAGGACAGGCTGGAAACCGGACGGCTCGTCCGCCCCTCCGCCGCAGGCACCACCGGGCCTGTGTCGTTTCAGAACAAGACCTTGGAACAGAAGACCGAGGTGGTGATCCAGCCGAACATGGTGGAGGGCCTGATGCCCTGGAAGGCACTGGAGAAGAGAAAGCGCGGGTTGGAGGAGCAACTCCGTCTGGACCGAGAGAAGTATTTGGAGGACCACCAGAACATCAAGTCACTGCGCGCGGAACTCCTTAAAACCGAGGCAGGTCTTGAACTGGAGCTTGAGGTTGCGCACAAGGCGTTTGATCTGGAACTGACCCGGTTGCGGGAGCAGTTGCAGATTTTTGAGTCGAAGCTGCCTGAGTATCACAAGGTGGTGAAGGATTATGACGAGAAGAAGCTGGATTATGACCTGCTGCATCGAAGCCAGCTCGCCTGGGACATGGCCTATGAAAAACTGGCCAAACAGATTGAGGGTTTCGAGTTAGGCGGCATTGACGGCGCGGTGAGACTGGAAATGAAAGGCTTCACCGAAATGCGCAATTTCATTCCAATTTCCCCGAGCAAAAGCAAGCTTGCCACCCTTGGCCTGTTGCTCGGTGTTGGCATGGCTATTGGCATTCCCTTTGCCCTTCATCGAATGGACACCTCTGTCAGCAGCCTTGCCGAGTTCGAGTCGAGTCTGGGCATTCTTGGCATTGGGCTGATTCCTCGGACCGATCCTGAAATGTTGAATGAAATCAACCGTTCGCCTGCGGTGGGAGGGATTGTACCAAACGCCCTGCTTGAAAACTTTCGCCTGGTGCGCAGCAGCATCCTGCTCAATGCCAGCGGCAAAGAGGGGGAGCAGGTCATCATGGTCACCAGCGCCCGCCCTGGCGAGGGCAAATCCACCTTGGCTTGTAATCTTGGCTGGGCGTT
>DNXB01000488.1 GCA_003506995.1 Verrucomicrobiales bacterium | reverse complement strand
GGATGAGCAGGGAGAGTTTCTCGACATTGTTCAGACTCGTCGTCTGACGGCGAGCACTCACCCAGAAAGCGGCAATAGTCGCGTGTTGGTTTATTTCTGCTCCAATGAGAGAACAAAAATCAGTCGGCCGTCTTTCCATTTGGGTCCGCCAATGAACAGTGGGCTGCCAGCGCGTAAAACGGCGTCGCTTTTGACGAGCACCTGCTGTTCCCGCCAGACTTGAAGGTGCAGTTTGACGCCGCCGTTATCGGCAGGTCCATTGGAGTCGATTTTAAGGAACAAGTCGCGTGAAGGCACCACCCAGGACTCGTATTCGCGGAAAATGTCCTGTTGATGCTGGCCAAGGATCTCAAAATGCTTGAAGGCAAACACCTTGGCGAGGCGGTCGTTGAGCAGCACGAGATGCGCTGGCGCTTTCTCCTGCGAGCCGATCAGTTGCGAGGCATCGTTGGTGGCGAAAATGAGCGCCCCCCAGACCTTGCCCTCAGTTGCCGGTTTGACGGCGGAAGGCGGCGGTGGAGAGCCCTTCTCCTGGGCGAACAGGTTCGTTCCAGAAATCAGGAGCAGCAGGGCTGGCAGAAGGGATTTCATCCGCGCGGATAGTTGGGCATAAACAGCGGATGTCCGGCGTCGTCGCGTGTGATAACGAGCAGGGGGGCTCCAGTGGCGTCAAACAGCGTCGTGGCGGCAATCTCAGGCTCGGTTTCGCTACGGTGGACACTGATACCGGAGATTTTGTGGTCTGCAGGCACTTCGTCCAGACCATCCAGCATGAGAACGGTCGCGTCTGCATCATTGTCGTGGTAGGTGCTCGCCTCGACACCGAGGCTGGGGGTGTAGGAGCTCAAGATCAGGCTGTGCCCGGGATCCTGCGTCTGAGGCCGCATCCAGATGAAGCCCAGCACGGCCAGCGCCACAGCGCCAGCGGCCGTGAACCAAGGCTGACGAAGCCAAGCTAGGAGGGAATCGCGCAAGGATGCGGTTCCGTCCTGTCTTTGACGACTCTCTTCCAGATCCATCTGAGCGATCCGCACTTGGATCTGCGAATTGAAGAAATCTGCGTGCGGAACCTTCAGCTCAACGGGCAGATGGGCTTGAATGCCCGCACTGAGCGCACGAAGCTCTTCTGCTTCCTTCGCGAGCATGGGGTCGGAATTGAGGCGCGCTTCAAAGGAGGCGCGCTCGGTGTCATTCATCTCGCCATCGAGCCAGCGGATGAGATCGTGGTCTTCAGAGGGTGGTTTCATAAACGTCTTTGAGTTGTTCCTGTAGTTTCTTGCGGGCGTAAAACAGGCGTGACATCACCGTGCCAAGCGAACAGGGCACAAGAGAGGCGATTTCTTCATAGGAGAGCCCTTCGACTTCACGCAGGACGATGACTTGCCGATGTTCCGGCGAGAGCCTGGCGATCGCCTCTTGAATTCGCTGGCCGAGCTCGGCATTGCGCAGGGCGGTGTCTGGGGCGGCATCACCTTTGGGAGTTGCCTCAGCACCAGCCGCGACGCGATGCTCCGTGCGTTCATCGTCGAATTCGCCATCCCCCTGGATTTTCTTCTTTCGCAGCCAGTCGTAGGTCACGTTGTGGGCGATGCGGTAGAGCCAGGTGTAGAAGGCCGCGTCCTGCTTGAAGTTCGGCAGCGCACGCCACGCCTTGATAAAGGCCTCTTGTGCGAGGTCCCAGGCTTCCGTCTCGTTCTGGATCAAATGGTAGGTCATGGCGTAGATCCTCCCACGGTACTTTGTCACCAAGGTGTCAAAGGCTCGCGTGTCGCCCGCCTGGCTGAGTTTGACCAAGTCGATGTCGGAGACTTCGCCAAGGTCAGTCGTGGCTGAGGCAGGCATGGATTGTAAATGCGGAGGATGGACGGCCAGGGATGCGAAAAATTCGACGCAGTGGCAAATTGGAGCACAAAAAGCGCCCGGATGTTGAGTCAGGGGATTTTGAGGCTCTGGCCGGGGCGGATCAGGTCGCTCTTGAGTCCGTTGGCGGCTTTGATTTTTGCCACGGTGGTTTTCTTTTTCAAAGCGATGCCGTAGAGCGTGTCTCCCTTCGAAACGGTGTATCGTGAACCGGCGGAGGATTTTTTCGCCGGGGACTTTTTTTTCGGCGAGCTGGTGGTTGCGACGGTCTTTTTGGGCGTGGAGGGGGCGGGGCTGCTAGGCGTCGTCTTTTTCGTGGCGCTGAAGGCGTAAGGATCGGCCGGCGGCTCAGGTTCCACAGGCATCGGTGGCTTCTGATAGGTCGGNNGTGTGGAACCAGCCGCGTAGCCGCTCTGGCCTGGATACGGATTGTAGTGCCCGTCGTTGCCGTAGTTGGAGGCATAGGGGTCGCTGCTGCTGGATTTCGAGGTTTCGCAGGAAGCGAGCACGAGGCAGATGGCGGAAAGCGCGAGGATGCGGAGGGCGGTCATGAGATGGGGGTGATTCGGTTTTCCAACCGGCGGGATCGAAGCCATGTCACTAATGAAATCGGACACACCCTTTTCAATGCCTAATTTGCCGTCATCCGCCCTGTCTTGCGATTCTGCGACATCCTGGAAATAGCACTCTGCGAACCACGTTCTGCCATCCCTGGCAAATCTCCCGACACAAACCTTGCCAATTCGCCTGCCATTCCCTAGCTTGCCGTCCCACCCCATGAAAATCGGCTTCAACCTCCTTCTCTACACCGGCCACGTCACCGAGGCGAACTACCCAGTCATCGAAAAACTCAAGGCCANNTGTCAGCAATCCGGCGCACTTCAAAGGCATTGGCCAGGTGCTGAAGGACAACGGCCTCGAATGCACCGCCGTGACCGTGCTGCCCGATGAAGCGCACAACGCCATCAGCCCGGTCGCCGCGAACCGCCAGGGAGCCATCGATCATCTCAAGCGCGTCCTCGAATGCGCCCACAACGCCGGTGTGCAGACCCTTTGCGGCCCCT
>DNXB01000157.1 GCA_003506995.1 Verrucomicrobiales bacterium | reverse complement strand
GCGTAGCGGTCCACCGCGATCACCTCGCAGCCGAGGCGCTGGAGTTCGATGACAACCTCCTTGCCCAGCTCGCCGGAGCCGAGGAGCATGACTTTGGTAGCGGAGGAGGAAAGAGGGGTGCCGATGCGTGCCATGCCGTCATTTAGGGCGGCAGTCGGCGGGTTTCAAACCGCGATTCATGCGGATTGCATGGCTCCGGTTCGGGAATCCCGATCTATTTCCCCATCACAAGCTTCAAAGCCGCCATGAGATCAAGGCGGCGAAACGTCAGGCCGCTGGCCTTGTCCTCGACCTTCACGCCGGTATTTTGCAGGAGCTTCATCATCGCGCCGGCCATGTCGGGACCATGTTGTTTCCAATCGTAACCGCTTTTCTCGATGGCCTCGCGCAGGAGCATCACCGAACCGCACAGAATGGCGTTTGAGGAACTGGTGGCTCGTGCGGGCACGAGAAGATCGATCTTCGCGCTGCGATCAAGCGTGGCGATGTCTTTGCCCGGTGTCACCGCGCCGATGGCGAAGCAGTTCGGCTGGCTTGCAGGCCAGGAGATGCCTTTCGTAAAGCCGTGATTGCCTGCGGGAGCGCTCACCCAGATGCCGAGTTCGCGCAGTTTCGCGAGTTTGGGGTCAATCTCAGTCGGGACAGGCTCTGCGTGTTCTTTGTCATCGACGGGAGCGAGATTCACGGTGGTGATGTAATGCTCGGCGTGGTGATCAATCACCCATTGCAACGCTTTGGCGAGCGATGCGGCATCGCTGATCTTGCAATGGCAGCATTCCAGGCTGCGGACGATGGCGATCTGGTTGTTGTAGGCCACGCCACGCTTGCCGTCATGATTCACGGACGATGGAATGCCAATCGTGCTGCCGTGGTAACCTTTTCCCTCGTGTTTCGGGTCCGAATCACCATCCACGGCGTCGTAGGCGACCTTCACCTTGTCTCCCTGCCATTCGGGTCGCGACATCGTGCAGCCATCGTCGAGCAAGGCGAGCGTCTGGCCTTTGCCGAAGGTCAAAACGTCTGCGTAGGTCTTCCAGGCTGCGAGAACGCCCGCGTGCTCGAACTCGGCTGGCTGGGCGGGTTCTTGAGCTGTGGCAAAGACAGCAATGAGGAGAAACAGCAGCGGTTTCATGGGGTCACTTGCCCTTCAGGCTCACAAATTCCTCTTTTTTGCCCGCCTTCCAGTCTGCCAGTGCTTGGGCTGCCTCGCCGCGCTCTTCAACATCCAGATCCCATCCCAGCCGCTTTGCGAAATCCTGATAATCCGACCAAGCCAGGATCACCTCCAAAGGATTCCCCCGCTCGTCGAAGACAATCTTCTTGTTGGGCAGTGCTGCGATCATGATGGATCATACGGCATGCGGACCTTTGATTCACACTGCAATTTCGGTGGTCATTGATCAGACACCGATATCATGGGGGTGTCACTGACGATCCGCACAGGTCACGCGGACATGGCGAGTTGCTTGGGGAACAGCCGACGCAGGGTCTTCAGGTCGCTTTCTAGATCCGCCTCGTCATAAGGCATCGGAATGCCGCGCTGGCCGAGAAGCTCCATGAAATCCGGCTTGGAAAGGCCGAGTGCATCGCCCGCCTGTCCCAGCGTCAGCCTGCCATCCATGAACAAGCCGACGGCGAGGCCAAAGAGCATCTCCTGTGAGCTGCACCCGGACTGCACGGCGAGTGAATCTGGAATCTGAAGAATCATGGGTGGAATTATAAGACAAGACACCGCTGGATCGAGCAAGCTCCATAGCAATCGTTGGCAAGACATGGACTGCGGCAGCCTGCTGCCGCTTTGCGGTGGTGGCAGCCCTGCTGCCGGGGGAGAACGGCGTTTTGGAAAAAAGCTCATCCTCCGGCCTGCGACGGCCAGCAGGGCTGGCCTCGGGAAAGCGGCAGCAGGCTGCCGCAGTCCATGTGGCTACTGAGTCAAAAACGCCAGCAGATTGCGCAGCTCCGCATCGGTGAGCGACATCACGAGCCCTGGCGGCATGAGAGAGGTCTTCAACTCGGTGCGGCTGACGATGTCGGCTTCGGGGAAGGCGCGCTCTTTGCCGGTGAGGTCGCGGAAGACTTCGCTGCTGGAGGAACGCAGGAGGATGCCCATGAACTCCGTGCCGTCTTTGAGCTTCACGAGCGAGGGATAGAACTGCGGGGCGACCTCGCGGTGCGGCTCAAGGATGGAGCGGAGGATGGCGGCGCGGTCGCCTTGGTGCGCGACAAGGGTGAGGTCGGGGCCGACAACATTGCCACGACCGCTGTGGCGGTGGCAGGAGGCGCAGAGCGCGACTTTGGGATGGAAGAAGAGGCGGCGGCCCGCCTCGACATCGGCAGTGCCTGGAAGCGAGTCCAGCATCTTCAACCACGCGGCGGTGTCGTCGAAGGCGGGACGAGCGGTGCTCATGGTGAAGGACTTGTCGTGCTCGGTGAAGCGCAGGCCGCGACGGGCTTCATCACGGATGGTGGTGTTGTCACTCTTGACGAGCTTTTGCAGCAAGGCGGTGTCCTCAACGCCGAGAATGGCCTCGGCGCGGAGTTGCGGGCTGCGTTTTTCATCGGCGGCGACTTCTGAGGAGGCTTTGCGGGCAGCAAGCGTGCGCACAGCTTCGAGTTGGAGCACGTCGTCGTCGCTGTTCGCAAACTCACGCAGCATTTCAAGCGTCAGGGCTTTGTGCGTGGGCGGAGCGAGACGCAACGCGTAGCCTTTGAGACGTGCGGGCGTTTTCGGATTTGTGATGCGCTCGACGAGCACCTCGGGATTGGTCACGCCCGCGCCGGGTTCGCCGCGCAGGGTATTCCAGGTGGCGAGAACGGCTTCGAAGAGACGGAAGTCGAGTTTGGGATCGGAAAGCATCGCTTCGACCTCGGGCATGAACTTGGTTAAAACGGCATCGGCGATCCAGCGGAGGCACTCGAAACGCATTTCGGGATCGGTTTCGGCCACAAAAGCACGCACCCACTTTTCGTCGTTCAAATCGGCGCGTCGCAGCGCCACGAAGGCCCAGACGCGATCCGCTGCCGGGAGCTTTTTGAGTTCAGCGACGGTCCATGGCTGACGAGCGAGAGCGGTCAAAGCCGCATCGGAGAGATAGGAGTCACCACCACGGGCGAGTTCGAGCAGCTTTGGCGTGGGGAGCTTCGCTTTGCCTTCGCGCAGTTCTTGGGCGAGGTGCGCGTCATCGTTGAGCGGGTCTGGTGTGGTTTTGAGCCAGCTCGCTTTCGATTTGTCGATCTCCACCTTCCACAGGCGGCCGCGACCGTGGATCGGATACGAGCTGAACACCCAGTCGTTCATGTAGAACGCACCGTCGGGGCCGACGGCCATGCAGGTGGGGCGGAAGAAGTCGCTGCCGCGCACCAGCGGGATGCGTTCAGAGGTGTAGCCCGCGCCTTTTCGCGTAAGCGGGAAGTAGTCGATGCTGTGATCGCTCCAAGACGGGATCATGACGCCACCGCCGAGTTCGACCACTGCGCACGGCCCTTCGCCACTCGGATGCACCATGCCGAGCGTGCCGCGCAGCTCACCATTCCATGCGACGAAGGGATGCACCGGCGCACTGCCATACACCCACTGAAAGCCGTAGTCCGCACCTTCGACGACATTGAGCAAACGGCACGGCGGGCGGCTGCCGGGATCGTTTTCAGCGGCGAAGATCTCGCCGTCTTGGCGCACGAGCAGTCCAAACGGATTCCAGAAGCCCCGTGCGATGCGGCGCATCTGTTTGCCATCGGCGGTGCAGCGGAAGACACCGCCTTCACCGCGTCCGCTCACTTTCGAGCCATCCTTCGCGGTGAGCGTCCAGTCCTTGCCGAAGTTCTCGCCGAGCGAGAAGACGAGGCCGCCATCAGGATGCCAGGCCATGCCGCTGAGGCCGTTGTGCGGATAATCCGCGAGCGTGTTCATCGTCGCGAGATTCTCTTCCAAGTCGCCCACGCCATCGCCGTTCGTGTCCTTCACGCGCAGGATGCGATCTCGTTCGGCGAGGTAGATCCAGCCATCGGGGCCGCACTCGACATGCATGGTGGCGTCGGTCTTGTTGTAGAAGACGCGGCGGTTTTTACCGTCTTTGTCGAAGACCACCACCTCATCATGCGCAGGTCCCACATATCCTTCGGGCCGGAAATGCGTGTGGCATGAGATCGAATAAATGTTCCCCTGTGCATCCACATCAATGCCCGTGGGCGTGACGAGATCGGGATGCTCGGCCAGCAGAGTGAGTTTGACGCCGGGTTGCAACGTCTCGATCTGCGGTGGCAGTTCTTTGGGCACATCGGGCGCTTTCGGTGGCGGGCCGGATTGGGCGAAGGCGGCGAGCGGAAGGAGAAAAGGGAGAAGGGATCGGTGCATGGAGGATTGGAATACGGATGGGCACCGCACACTTTGCGGCGGTGGCTCGCTTTACACGCGAGTGCTTGCGTTCAGTAAGTGGCGCGACCACCGGAGAGATCGAAGACGGCGGCGGTGGTGAAGGAGCAGTCTTCTGAGCAGAGCCAGGCGACGAGCGCGGCGGCTTCTTCCTTTTTGCCAAAGCGGCCCATGGGAATCTTCGAGAGCATGTAGTCGATGTGCGACTGCTGCATCTGCGCGAGGATGTCCGTGGCGATGACGGCGGGCGTGACGGCGTTGACGGTGATGTTGGAAGTGGCGAGTTCCTTGCCGAGCGATTTGGTGAGCGCGATGACGCCTGCTTTCGAGGCGCTGTAATGCGCGGCGTTGGGGTTGCCTTCTTTTCCGGCGATGGAGGCGATGCTGACGATGCGACCATAGCCATTCTTCAACAGATGCGGGACGACGCTGCGGCAGCAGTAGAACGGCCCATTGAGATTGATGTCCATCACGCGCTGCCAGTCGGCGGGATCGATCTCCCACGTCTTGGCATTGCCGCCGGTGATGCCGGCGTTGTTCACGAGGATGTCGAGTTTTCCAAAGGCCTTCACCGTGGCCTCGGTCGCTGCTTGGACGGAGGCAAGATCGGCGAGATTCACGGTGGCGGTATGCACCGTGTCCGGCGTGCCCATTTCAGCCGAAGCCTGCGCGAGCGCCGCCGCATCCACATCCCAGAGCGAGACACGAGCGCCGGAGGCGAGCAGGCGTTCGGCGATGGCGCGGCCAATGCCACGCGCGCCTCCGGTGACGATGGCGTTGCGATTATTGAGGTCGATTTGGTTCATGAATGGTTGGTGTAGGATCAATCAAATCTCCGTCCACTGGCCGGGAATGGGCACAGGATAACGGCCCTGGGCATCGGACTTGATCGGCGGTTCGCTCTCGTGTGTGAGTTGATCGATGCCGGGGAACCATTCGAACTTCGACGCGAGCGCTTCGTCCCACGTCACGCTGCGACCCATGTGCATCGCGGCGCGGCCCATGATGGCGGCGAGGTTGGAATGCGCGGCGCGTTTCGCCTGGTTGAAGGGCTTGTTCGTACGGATCGCATCAAGGAAATCATTCCACTGGTTCTGCCACACGGTGTGCTTCTCCTTCGGTGCGCGCCATTCGATGTTCCTGCGATTGGTGTTCTGATCCTTGTAGATCTCCACATCGGCGGCGTGCGTGTTGCCGGAGAACTGCGCGGCCTTTTTGCTGCCATGCACATAGGTGGCGAAGTGGCTCTGCGTGTTCGCGGTGTAGCGCACGGTGTGCATGGCGCGGGTGCCATTGGGAAAGGTCCACTCGACATTGAAGGCATCAAGATTCTGGCTGCAATCCGTGCTGTTCGCGGCGCGCCCGCACACGCCTTGCGCGGAGACGGGAAGAGCGTCGTGCAGCCAGCAGAGTTCGTCGATCTGATGGATGTCCATCTCCGCCCAAAGACCGCCGCAGACCCAGTAAAACTTCGTGAAGTTGCGTAACTGCCACTCCAGTTCGCTCTTGTCCGCTGGCTTCGGTCCGAGCCCTCCCGCAGGCCCCATGCGATAGGCGCGGGTGTATTGCAGATCGCCTAGCTCACCGGCGCGGAGGCGGCGGATGAGTTCCTCGCGGTTCGGCGAATGACGGCACATGAGACCGGCGGCGATCTTCACGCCCTTCTTCTCCGCAGCCTCTGCGGCGGCGATGACGCGGCGCACGCCGACGGGATCGGTGGCGAAGGATTTCTCCATGAAGACATTCACGCCACGCTCCACGGCATACTCAAGCTGCTGCGGTCGAAAGCCTGCATAACCGGTGAGCAGAGCGATGTCGCCTGAGCCGGGACGGAGCGAGTCGATGGCCTTCTTGAAGGCATCGAAGCCGATGAACTGGCGTTCCGAGGGCACATCAATGCGCTCCTGAAACTTGTCGTAGAGAACCGTGTGCGCCCTTTGCAGCCGGTCTTCATACAGATCGGCCATGGCGACCAGCTTTGTGGTGCTGCCGGTGGCTTCCATCGCATTGGCAATGGCACCGCTGCCACGCCCGCCGCTGCCGATGATGGCGAGCTGAATGGTGTCACTGCCCGCCGCATGGACGTGCGGTATGGCGATCCCGGCCAGTGCGGAGGCGGCGACGACTTTGCCGCTTTGCTGAAAAAAATCACGACGAGTGAGATGGGCTTGGCTGGGTGGGTTCATGGCTGGATTGGGGTTGGCTGGGGTTGTTTGTCTGGATCAAATCATCAGAGGCCCGCGAGCACCTCGCTGAGC
>DNXB01000542.1:276-2551 GCA_003506995.1 Verrucomicrobiales bacterium | reverse complement strand
CTGAACACTACGACCTGCCCGAGCAGGAGAAGCGCGACCTCATCAAGCTCATCGAGCAGGGGAAACCCCTGCCGGACAAATACCGCTTCATGCTCTTTGCCGACAAGCGGGAGGTGGAGCTGGTGTGGAATGGCAAGACCCGGGAGGTCTGCACAGCCATCCTGCCCTTCCAGACCCTGGAGCACATCGACGAGCCGCGCCGGGAGAAGCGGGAGGACGAGGAACTCGGCCTCGACACCGGCGGACGGCAGATCAAGGGCTGGACGAACAAGCTCATCTGGGGAGACAACAAATTGATTCTCTCCTCCCTGAAAAGCGGCGCGCTCCGCCGCCAGATCGAGGACGCGGGCGGGCTGAAGCTCATCTACATCGACCCGCCCTTTGACGTGGGCGCGGACTTCAGCATGGACATCGAGATCGGCGGCGAGACCTTCCACAAGGAGCCCAACCTCCTCGAACAAATCGCCTACCGCGACACCTGGGGCCGTGGCGCGGATTCCTTCATCGCCATGATCTACGAGCGGCTGATCCTGATGCGGGATTTGATGCACGATGAAGGAAGTATCTATGTGCATATGGGACCGAACGTCGCTCCTGCAATTGAGGCAGCCATCCGCGAGGTATTCGGTTCAACGGGTGCGAATGCGATGATCACTTGGAAAAGAGTGACTGCTCACGGGGACAGCCAACGCTGGGGCGTGATTCACGACGCTATCCTCTGGCGGACGAAAGGTGACAACTACATCTGGAATCCTCAATATGAGCCATACGACGAAAGTTATCTCGGCTCGAAATACACGAACACGACGCCAGACGGTCGCCGCTACCGGCTCGACAACCTCACGAGCCCGAATCCACGTCCAAATATGATGTATGAATGGCGGGGTTGCTTGCCGCCTGCGATGGGCTGGCGTTACGAGTTGGCAACGATGGAGAAGCTGTTTGCTGACGGACGCATCGAACTGCCCAAAAAGGAAGGCGGACGCCCACAGTTGCGCCGTTTCTTGGACGAGGGCAAAGGCGTGCCTGTTGGAACAGTATGGGCCGACCTCTCACCTGTTAATTCACAAGCGAAAGAGGACACCGGCTACTCGACGCAGAAGCCGGAGTTGCTCATTGAACGCATCCTTACAGCCAGCAGCAACGAAGGCGACCTCGTCGCCGACTTCTTCTGCGGCAGCGGCACGACCGCCGCCGTGGCCGAGAAGCTGGGTCGTAAGTGGATCGCCACGGACCTGGGCAAGTTCGGCGTCCATACCACGCGGAAGCGGCTCATCCAGGTGCAGCGGGAGTTGAAAACCGGTGGCAAACCCTTCCGCGCCTTTGAGGTGCTGAACCTGGGGCGCTACGAGCGGCAGGCATACCTGAACATTTCCGGTCGTCTCACCGGCAAGAAGAAGGAGCAGGCGCTGGCGAAGAAGGAGCAGGAGTTCCGGGATCTGATCCTGAAAGCCTACCGCGCCGAGGCCCTGCCTGACCGCGCCTTTTTCCACGGCAAGAACGGCAGCCGCCTCGTCGTCGTCGGCCCCATCAACCGGCCCGTGGGCCGCCTGTTTGTGGAGGAGGTCATCACCGAGTGCCGCAAGCGCGGCGCCTCCCGCGTGGACATCCTGGCCTTTGAGTTTGAGATGGGCCTCTTCCCCGCCGTGCTGGAGGAGGCGAAGCAGAAAGGTATCGACATCGCCCCGAAGACCATTCCGCCGGAGGTCTTCGACAAACGCGCCGTGGAAAAGGGCCAGGTGCGCTTTGCCGACATCGCCTACGTGGAGGCCACACCGCGCTATGACAGCAAGAACCCGCTCGCCCTCGCTATCGAGCTGACGGATTTCTCCGTCCACTACTCGCAGGGCCTGGTGGACAGCATCACCGCCGAGATGAAGGCTGGGAAGAGCGAGGTGGCCTGCGATGCCGGCCAGCTCGTGAAATTCACCAAGGACAAGGAAGGCATCGTCAAACGCGAGGTGCTGACCAAGAAGTGGACGGACTGGGTGGACTACTGGGCCGTGGATTTCCACTACGAGAGCCGCAAGGAGATCGTGAAAGTGGCCAAGCAGATGGGCGTGGAAGGCGCGCTGCCCGGCATCGTCCATGCCGGGGAGGAACTGCTGGACTTCGAAGAGCGCTGGACCGGAGCCTACATCTTCGAGAACGAGTGGCAGAGCTTCCGCACCCGCCAGAATCGTGATCTGGAACTGACCACCGCCCAGAACATCTACACCAAGCCCGGCCGCTACACCGTGGCCGTGAAGGTGATCGACATCTTCGGCAACGACAC
>DNXB01000542.1:0-266 GCA_003506995.1 Verrucomicrobiales bacterium | reverse complement strand
CATGATGCTGGCGTTGATCTTGAGGAGCTGCGCTTTCAGGCGCTCCAGCACCTCGGGATGCTGCGCGGTGAGGTCGGTGGTTTGGGATGGATCGTCTTCCAGGTGGTAGAGCTGCCAGTTCTTGTAAGCGCCGGACTTGATGACGGGAATCCACTCCTCGCGGAACATGTTATCCGTGGAGAGTTCATAATCGGGATCAGCGGTGAGCGACCATGGGCCGTCACGCATCGCCACGATGGGTCGCGATTTTTGCAGATGCCAGAACA
>DNXB01000129.1 GCA_003506995.1 Verrucomicrobiales bacterium | reverse complement strand
CGTCCTGCAACACGGCCAGCAGCACGCCGCCGTCGAATTCCAGGTAGATCTGGCGGATTTTCCGCCGCACCTGACGGTAACCTTCAAGCATCTGACCGATGATCTCGCGCAGCTCCTCGGCACGGGTGTCGGAGAACGGCATCTGCCGGTGGATGGTGTGGCGGCCCTTGAAGAGCATCACGCCCGCGACTCCGTCGAGGCGTTGAAGCGAGGCGGCTGCGGTGATGGCAGAATTCAAACTCATGGTGGCGGCAAAGAAAAGCTCAGCGCGCCAGCGACTCGCGCACTTGTTTGATGGAGCGGCGGTTGCTGCTGACCGCGCCGTGCCAGTTCCCGGCCTGCTGACCGGCGCTGATGGCCGTCTGCCCCTCACGATCCTCAACGATGGCGATTTCAAGACGGCGCATGCCCAGCGTCTCGACCAGCTTGTCCGTGTAGTAGCCGACGTATTTCACCTCGCCAGCGAAACGCTGGGCGGATTCCGAGTCGCCGCCGGAGACGGACTCGCGTCCCTGGGCGGACTCCATCTTGATGAGGCCGGGATCAGGTTCCATGCGCACGATGTTGCTGGGTTGCGCGCCAGAGGCGGTGCGGGCGCTTGATATGGGAATGATGCGGGTCGGTTCCATCCGACACCTTTCCAAAGCATCCCGCGTGCCAGCATGCCCGCTGGCTTGTCACAGTTTTACCAGCCAGCCAGTCCTCAAGGCAGCACCACTTCGACCCTGCCAAACCGCTGGAGGTTGCCGGAGGGCACAGGTTCCTCGTAAACAACCCTTTCCCACTCGGAGTCGATAGGCGTGACCTGGGGGGAGGAGGTCAGAGTGTTCCAGGAGCCAGGCAGCAGCGACGCGCTCATCTGCGGCACATACTGCAGCCCGCTGCCGACACGGCGGACGAATTCAAACCGGAAGATCCGCTCCGGCCCCGAGTTTTGCGGGGCGATGGCCGGCAGCCCATTGCTGCCGCCGGGAGTCATGGCGCGGCTGTCAGGCCCTCCGAGGTTCATCCTGAAGGCGTATTTCAGCAGATTGGCCACGCCATCATGATGCGGCGTGGCCTGCGGACTTTGGTCTGGGCCTGAGACTCCCGCAGAAACCAGCACCTGGGTGAAAAGCTGCGACGCGGTCACTCCCTCACCTGTGAGATGAATGACGAACGGGCTGTGTGCTGGGTCGTTGCTGGAAATCTGCAGGGCGGCGTTGCTGAAACCTGCGGCGGTGGGTGAAAACACTATGGCAAAAGTGGACTGCCCGTCTGGAGGGACCGAGGCGGCGGGAGGGCTGTCAATCTGGAAACCCGTGCCCGTCGGCAGGGAGACGGCCAGCCCAGAGAGGACGCCCGTGCCGGAGTTTTTGATGGCAAAGGTGCGCGTGAAGCCTGCTGTGCCGGTGGTCGCCGTGCCGAAGTCCACCTGCGAAAGACCGTTGGCGAGCTCCGAAGCGAGCGGATGCTCCACGCTGATCCTGGCGCGCGGGCCGGTGTCCAGGCTGAACAACTGGCTCGAGGTGGAAGGGTGAACCGCGGTGAAAAACAATCGTGATCCGACCGAGACGAGTGAGGAAGGGGTGGAGGAGCCTGGGCCTGGGAAAATGTCGGCCACCAGCACGGTGCCCTCCGTCGTGCCATCGGTGCGCCACAATTCGGCTCCAACCGTGTCATTCTGGGCGTGAAAGAACAACTCGCCATTATGCATGATGAGGCTGACGGGACTGGAGGACGAGGGGCCGGGGAACAAATCACGCACGATCGTGGTGCCGGCCGAGGTGCCATCAGATTTCCATAGCTCAAGACCTTGGCTGCCGTTGGTGGCGGAGAAATAAACATGCGGGCCGAAGCTTGCGAGCCCACTGGCGCTGGAACCAGACGATCCAGGATTGATGTCTGCCACCATGACGGTGCCGTCGGCGGTGCCGTCAGACTTCCAGAGTTCGATGCCATTGACGCCATCCGTGGCGGAAAAGTACGCGCTTCCGCCATGGCTCAGGAAGCTGGCAGGACTGGCGCTGAGACTGCCCGGCCGGATGTCCTTGACCAGCACCGTTCCATCGCTGGTTCCGTCCGTTTTCCAGAGTTCCGCGCCTGCGGCGGCTGTCGTGGCGGTGAAGAACAAGGTGTTGCCGACGACTCCGGCCTGCTGCAGCAAGGGACTGGAACTCGCTGAGCCTGGATTGATGTCCTTGAGCATGAATGTGCCCTCGGTGGTGCCGTCGCTGCGCCAGACCTCGGTTCCGGCGGCGGAGGTCGTGGCTCTGTAGATGACGAGTCCGTTGAGATGCACCAGCGAGGTCGGCGACGCGCTTCCTGAGCCGGCGACGGCGTCCGCCACCATCACAGTTCCAACGCTGGTGCCATCCGTCTTCCAAAGCTCGTTGCCGTTGGTGGCGGTGGCGGCGGAAAAGTAAACCTGGCTGCCGATGCGCAGAAAGTTGTTGGCGCTGGACCCCAGGGTGCCTGGATTGATGTCCTTGACCAGCACCGTACCGCCGGAGGTTCCGTCCGACTTGAACAGCTCGACCCCCGTGGTGCTGGACGATGCGGAGAACACAAACGCGCCCGCGTCGAACGCGGTCATGCCAGCCGGGCTGGAGCTGCTGGAGCCGGTATTAATGTCCTTGACCATCTGGGTGGCTGACGGCGTGCCGTTGCTGCGCCAAAGCTCTGCCCCGTTGACGCCGTCATTGGCGCTGAAGCAGAGACTGCCGTTTACCTCGCGCAGGTTCAGCAGAGTCGAGCCGGCCACGCCCGGCACAAAGTCCGCCACCGGGGTGGTGCCCGCCTGGGTGCCATCACTGCGCCAAAGCTCGCTGCCAGTGCTGCCGTCGTTGCCAGAGAACAACAGCAGATCCCCCGCTGCGACGAGCAAAGTCGGCGTGGAACTGGTGCTGCCAGGCGCGATGTCCCGCACCAGAACGGTCCCGGCCTCGGTGCCGTCCGTTTTCCATAACTCACGGCCCGCTGCATTGAAGGCGGTGAAATAAAGCATGCCGCCGACGCTGCGGAAATTCTGCGGGGTGGAGGACGAGCTGCCAGTCTGAATATCCTTGACCTGCCGGGTGCCCTCCTCGGTGCCGTCGCTCACCCAGAGCTCGGAGCCATTGGTCCCATTGTTGCCGACCAGGTAGAGCAGCCCGGCATGGACGTGCAGCACACCTGGAGCACCGCTGCCAGAACCCGCCTGAATCTCGGCAACCATCTGCGTCCCGGCGCTGCCGCCGTCACTGCGCCAGAGCTCGGTGCCCTCGTCAGCCGTGGTTGCCCGGAAGTAGAGCACCTCATTCATTGCCACGAGGTTTGACGGGGAGGAGCTGGACGTTCCAGGATTGATGTCCTTGACCAGCTCCGTGCCGGCCTCTGTGCCGTCTGACTTCCACAATTCGGAGCCTTCGGCGCTCGTCGAGACGGTGAAAAACAGGGTGGAACCCACGGCCGTCAGATTGGCCGGGAAGGAGCTGGTGCTGCCGGCAATGATGTCCTTGACCAGCACCGTGCCCGCGCTGGTGCCATCGGACTTCCACAGTTCCATCCCCTCGGTGGTCGTGCTGGCGGTGAAGAAGAGTGTGGACCCCGCCCCCGTTAAATTGGACGGGGTGGAACTGGCGCTGCCCACAGCGATGTCCTTGACCAGCACCGTGCCCACGCTGGTGCCATCGGACTTCCACAGCTCAATGCCCTGAGTGCCGTTGGTTGCCCGGAAAAACACATGGCCGCCCATGGCCGTCATGTTGGCGGGCGAGCTGCTGGTGCTGCCTGAGGCAATGTCACTCACCAGACGTGTGCCCGCCCCCGTGCCATCCGTCACCCACAGCTCGCTGCCATTGACAAGATTGTTCGCGGAAAAGTAAACCAGAGGTCCCACGGCTGCGAAATTGCCCGGAGTGCTGGACAGGGTGCCAGCCACGATGTCCTTCAAAATAAAAGTGCCGGCCTCGGTGCCGTCGCTACGCCACACCTCCTGGCCGTTCTCTGGCGTGTTGGCAGAGAACACGGCGTAACTGCCTGCTGAGGTCAGATTGATCGGCCCCAGCCCGCCCATGCTGGTGTTGATCGCCAAGGCCAGCTCCACATCCCCGCCAACAGGGGTTCCCGTGCCAGCGAGAGAAATCTGAAACACCGGGCGGGCGGGGTCATTGCTGGCAATTTGCAGCAGAGCCGTTTTGCTGCCGAGATTAATCGGCCGGAACCTGACATCGAGAAAGGCGCTCTCCCCAGGTTCGACGGTGCTGCCGGTCAGCATGACCGTCTCGAATTGTCCCGCCGAGACTCCGGTGAGAGTGGCAGCGCCCAGAACAAGCGGTGCGCTCCCTGTGTTCCGCAAGGCCAGCCGCCGCACCGCGCGGGAGCCTGCTAGCACCTCACCAAAATTCAAATGGCCTGTGCCTGCCAGCACCGGAACACCTTCTGGGTGCTCCACCTGGAGGGCCGGATACCCCACCACTTGCAGACTGGCCTGGCGAAGGAGCTGGATGCCGCTGGTCGTGTCCGCGAAGGTGATGGCGGCCTCATAAGTCCCCACTGGGAGGCTGCCAGCCCCGGAAATTGAGGCCGTGATCGGCAGGGAGGCCCCGGCGGCCAGCGTGCCAGAGCTGTGACTCAGCAGCAGCCACGGCACATCGACCGTGGCAGTCCAGTCGATGGTGCTCCCGGCGAAATTTGACAGGGTGTAAACCTGCTGCGCGGGCTGGAACGGCCCTCCCTCGTCACCGCTGGCGGAGAAAAGCGTGGTTGGCGACACCGACAAACCATCCCGGGCGATGGTGAAAAGCGGGCTGTCAGCCATCTGTGCGCCATTTAGACGAACGCGGATCATGTAGTCACCACCAGAGGTCAAAATACCGGGAACCAGCCAGCCAAACCTTCTTTCATCACCACGCAGGCCGCTGGCGATCTGCGCCTGCAACACTCCTCCCTTGTACAACTCGATTTGAACGGAGTCTTCATAGTCCCCTCCCGTCCAATAGATCTCGTAGGTTTCCTCGGTTTTCCAATAAGCATGGAGCGCTGGAGTCACGACCTGAAAAGCCGCGCGCGCCTGCAGATTGGCGCGTCCTGAAGCGGAACCCTGAAGGTGATGCGCGTTTCGCGCCCCGAGGCTGGAGTTTGTGCCGTCGAAACCCGCACCCAGGCCGCCCACATAGCCGCCGGAGACGTACCGCGGGTCTGAAAGCGCGTCGCCTGTGGCGTTGTAGCCGTTGACCTGCCCTGTGCGGGCGCCTTGATAGGACACATCAGGATTGGAAAAGTAGGGGATGCGCACGCCGCTGCCCCAGGACCAGTCATAGGCCATGATGGTGCGCACCCGAGGCTGCCCGGCGGGAGCCAGCCGCCAGCCGTAAGCATGGACATTTGTCACGGCGTCGCTGCCGCTCGTGTCCCCCCAGGAATGTCGTGCGCCGAAATTATGGCCGAGCTCATGGGCAAAGGTGATGCGCGTCGCCGTCATGTAGTCGCGCGCCGTGATGGACGAGCTGCCTGGCCGGTAGGCGACGCCTGCGCTGCCATCAGATTGCTTGACGATCAACGCTTTCAAGTCGGCCCCCAAAGCGTTGGCATAATCCGAAACCGTGTTGAGCCTGGGATTGGACGCGGAGGTGTTGTCGAGGTCGCCCAGCTCATCACCGCCTCCCATCTCTCCGGCAGTCTGGCCGGGAAACACATAATCTGGGTCTTCCACTGTCCCCAGCAGCATCAGCTCAGTGGAGGTGATCAGGCTGTTGCCAAAAGCCAGGTTCATCCGGTCAACCGAGGCGATGATCCGCGCCTCAATCTGCGACTGACCACCATCCGCGGTCCTTGCCTCACGGTCATAGCCCGCCACGATGTCCACGGTGGTATAACCTGCGGTGTCCCCTTCGGCGGCTCCAGTCTGTTCCAGACCCGTGTCTCCAGCCCCGGCCTGCGGAGCCTCCCCTGGATCGCCGCAAACATCGCGCAAGGATGACTGGTCCAGCTCGCGCACCATCATGTGCCCGTCGGCCATGATGCGGTACTCAATCTCCTGGTCCAGGTGAAACCGCGCCACCGAGCCATGCACAATGCCGTCGTGGTACACCAACTGCACCACGCTGACCTGCGGCTCGCCTTCCACCTCGCCTTGAAGAGTGTGCGTCGTGCCGCCGCGATTTTTCACCGTGTCAATGACCAGGGTGATCGGAGATCCGTCTGGCAGTGGCGCGATCAAGCGGGCTGTCTTCCCTGCCGCCACCGCCTCCAGCACAGCCGTGTCCAGCACCATGCGCCTCGCTGTTTTCGTGTGCAGATCCACCTCGTCTGGAAGCAATTCGGCCCGGCCGTCTGCCGGCGTCAGCGCCATGGACAGTGGCTCCGCCTGGCGGGAGGAGACGGGCAGTTTCAGCACCACTGGAGCGTGGTGGCGTCTTTCACCGTTCGGGCCGCGAGGAAAGGCTTTCACCTTCGACGGACTGCCACTCCTGCCGAAAGCTGGATGCACGGGCGGCACGGCCCTTCCCGCTGATGAAGCGGCCGGATTTGGCAGGTTTGTTTTTGGCGTGTCAGCGTCTGCAAAACCAGCCGCCTGGCCCTTGGCCGTTGTTGCACGGCCTTGAATTTCGGCATCCTCCGGGCCTGTCACCACGCCAAGCCAGATCACCAGCAGCAGCAGGAGCAAAGGCCCGGGGAGGAACCAGTCTGAATACCTCTGAGGCGGCTTAACCGGTGGCAAAGGAGACATGTTCATCAGCAAACTACGGTGAGGTGTCTGACTTCACACCGCCTCGAATCCAGGCGGCTTGCTTGAAGTTGTGCAAAACTCGCGGGGCTTTCCCTCCTCCGACCCTCCAAGCAGGCATGCTCAATTTCGGGGGAGGCGGGCAGCGTTCCATTCATCATTTTTGCGGATTATTTGACTCCATGGAATCAGTTTCCCCATTTTCAAGCAAGACAATTTCCTCTGCTTTCCAAGTCACATTTCACACAGCATGCCCGCTGGCTTGTCACAGCTTTTGTCAGCCCGCCGTCACGGCAGCGGCTTCGCTTCCGGCACCAGCATCGCTGATTTCTTCTCCGGCTTCTTCTGATCGGCCACTTTTTCGCTTGGCGGCACTCCGTCGATGACTGGATTAACGCGAGCGCCATCCGCCGGGAAGGGGATCGGCGTGAGGCATAGCACATCACCCTCTTTCGGCGCTTTCGCGGCACTGGCGGAGACGACGATGTGCTGGGTCGTGCCGAACACCGGCTCCACAAACATGCGCTTCAGCGTGTTTTGCGGCGTGATCAGGATGATCTCGTCTCCCGCGCGCACGGCGGAGCGGGAGATGACGAAGACATCGTTCAGCGCCTCGCCCTCGATCTCCGCCTCAATGAACTGGCCGATCTTCAGCGGCGGCGCGCCGTCCGCGCGTTTGGCAAAGGGATTGTCGATCTGCGCCACGGCGGTGGTCTGGCGCGTGCTTTCATCCAGCGCGCTCTCCACCCGCACCAGGCGGCCTTCCCAGATCACGCTCTTGCCTGCGGCGGTGGTGCGCAGTTTCACCTTCGCCGCTGGCAGCGCCGAGCTGGCGTCGCGATAGCGTTCCGGCAGTTGCACATGCTGGCTTTCACGTTCCGGCAGCGGCAGGCGCACCTCGACGAAGTCCGTGGCAAAAATGCGGCCCAAAACGGTGCCCTGGCCGACATACTGGCCCACATCCACCGCCTGCTCCAAAACTTGGCCTGCATACGGCGCACGAATCACGGTGCGCTGCGCATCATGCTCCGCTTTCACCACACGCGCCTCGGCGGCGGCGAGATCGGCCTTCGCCCGTGCAACCTGGGGTGCGCGTGAGACGAGTTCACCCGGCGCGCCCTGACGGCCCAGCGCCTTCCAGTTTTCCAGCGCCTGCTCGGCCTTCGCCTCTTCTTCCACCAGCGTCACCTTCGCCAACGCCACGGCGGCCTTGGCGGTCATCACTGCGGTTTCGTAGTCCACCGGGTCCAGCTTGATCAGCACCTCGTCCTTCTCAAAAAAACCGCCGGGGCGGAATGAAGGGCTCACCTCCGTGATCATCCCTGCAACCTCTGGCAGCAGCGTGCTGCGCGTGCGCGGCTGCACCGCGCCCTGCGAGGCCACGCGCACCGGATAACTCGTCTTCTTCAAGGTGATGCCCTCCACCGTCACCAGCACCGGCTTGGTCTCCATCGTCTTCATCTCCGGCTTGTGCGTGATCAGCCACCAGCCATACCACCCGCAGGCGGCCAGGATGATGAGAGGTAGCAGTGCGCGGAGTGTTTTGACCATGTCAGAGGGTAGAACGTCTGAAAGTGCGCTCGGATTCACCTCGCGCACGATTTAATCCGCCAAAAGCAGGCTTCAAAGTGGGAGAAGTCATGCCGGGCCAAAAACTTTGCGATGAATGACGGACGGGTTTTGCCGCAGATCGGTGATCGTCACCACCACGATCCGCGTAGGCTGCACGTCATAGAACACGCCATACGGGAAATCGCGCATCAGCATGCGCCGATAGGGATGCGCGTAGCGTGCTCCGCTTTCTGGATTTCTTTTCAGCAGACCGAGAACGACATCCAACTGCTGCATGAACAACACGCCACGTCCTTTCTGATAGTCCTCGTAGCGTTCGTAAGCCTGCTGGATGTCGATGTCCGCCTGGAGCAGCAGTATCAGTTCCTTCATGCGCCCGGCCCCAGGATGCGTTGCTTCACAGCTTCCCAGGTGGTGAATTCCTCCGGGTGCTGTTTGAAATGATCCATCCGCCGGTCCAATTCGGCGAGTATCTCACGGGACACCGGAACTTCGGAAGGATGTTCCTCCAAGTCGTTCCAGAGTTCTGAGACAAACAACAGCTTCTCGGACGATGAGAGCGAACGCACTTCGGGGAATTGCTCAAGAATCATGGCTGATGATGGCATGAATGCCTGGGATGGGCAACGCCCGATCTGCTGTCAGTCGGCTCACAGCTTCGCCAGCGAATCATCCAGCGCGGCGATCACCGTGCTGATGCTCGCCTCGGACTCGTCACCCATGTTCGAGACGCGGAAGGTCTTGCCCTTCAGCTTCCCGTAACCGCCGTCGATGATCATGCTGTGGTTCTTCTTCAGCAGGCCGATGAAGGCCGCCACGTCGATGCCCTTGTTGTTCGCCACACAGGTGAGCGACTTGGAGCGGTAACCTTCCGGCGCGAAGAACTCGAAGCCGTTGCGGCGCACCCACTCATGCACCATGCCGTTGAGCTTGGCATGACGCGCGTAGCGGTTGTCCACGCCTTCGGCGAAGATCTTGTTGAGCTGATGACGTAGGCCGTAGATCAGCGAAATGCACGGCGTGCTCGGCGTCATGCTCTTCTCGCCGTTCGCCTTGAACTCCAGGAAGTCGAAGTAGTAACCGCGGTCGTTGATCGTCGCCGCACGCGCCATCGCCGCCTCGCTGGCAGTGAACAATGCGAGGCCCGGTGGCAACGCGAAGGCCTTCTGGCTGCCCGTGAGCAGCACGTCCAGGCCGAGTTCGTCGAAATTCACCGGCACCGTCGTGAAACCGGACACCGAATCCGTGATGAACATCACGTCGGGATACTTCTTCTTCAGCGCCGCGATCTCCGCGATGGGGCTGAGCACGCCGGTGGAGGTTTCGTTGTGGATGAAGGTCACCGCGTCGAATTCGCCGGTGGCGAGACGCTTGTCGATCTCCGCCGCCAGGATCGGCTGGCCCCACTCCACCTGATAGGCCTCGGCCTCCTTGCCGCAGCGCTTGGAAACGTCCAGCCACTTGTCGGAGAAGGCCCCGTTGCAGCAGTTCAGCACCTTTTTCTTCACCAGATTGCGGATCGAGCCCTCCATCACGCCCCAGGCCGAGGACGTGCTCAGAAACACCTGCTGCTTCGTGCCAAACAGCGTCTGCAGCATCGGCTGGATCTCGGCATACAGATCCTGGAATCCCTTGCCGCGATGCCCGATCATCGGCTGAGCCATCGCAGCGTAGGTGTCAGGGGAAACTTCGACGGGACCGGGAATGTAAAGTTTGACGTGGGTGCTCATGCGTTTGGGGCTTTTTGGGGAGCGCCGATTGTAGGGCGCACTTGCCGGTGCGCAACTGCCGCTTCACGCGATCACCGGCTCATCGTTGGCGCGAGGTAATCTGCATTTTCATTTACAGGCTTGCCGAGCATGTGAAACCTGACAACCTTGCAGAGGTGACAACAAACTGGAAAGATCTCATTTTCTTACTCCTGCTTTTTACTGCGGTGACAGCCTTGGTCATCAAGTTCGTTATTTCGTGGCGCAAGGATGCGGTTCTGGAAGCGGCGCAAAGGCGTGAGGCGAACGCCAAATACGAAAAAAACGTCGCAAAAGAATTGGAGGAAGCGGCTCGCAAACGGCGGCTGCGCGAGCTTGATCCCAAGGTTGATCCGATTATTGCCAAATGCATTAGTGGACGCATAGCGTTGGTTGCCCTGCTAAACCGAATCAAAGAACCGATATTATCTTCGTCAGAATGCCTCGCTCTAAGGCAATGGACGGAAGACCATCCATTAGTTGCTGGATTTTCAATGTTTGAAGATTTTTGGACTGATATTGCCAGCGATTTTAATAATGGCTGCGCAATTTCTAAAAGTGACTTGCTCTTCTTATTGGACGATGAGATGGAATTTGAGGAATCATGCATTCACTGTGCGGATAAAATTCTCGGCATCACTCGACTCGAGTGGCTTGTGGACTCAGCAGAAGGAGGTTGGATGGAAATCGAGACTGCAACAGGAGGTTTCGAGCCTGTCGACACACGCTATCAACGCGTTTACCAGCGAATCCCCGGAGCCGACAGAGGGTATGTTTATGTTCTATTAACCCGGCAATAAAATAG
>DNXB01000115.1 GCA_003506995.1 Verrucomicrobiales bacterium | reverse complement strand
TGTGTCGCACCGTTTTGATCACCATATTGCGAACCGCTTATGAGAGGTCCCACGGCTCGCGGAACCCGATGAACTTCGGGAACCTGGGCGCTTCCTTCGCGCCGCTGGGCTGGTGCATGAACTTCACCATCCTGCCAATGAGCGCGTCGCGCTGCTGCCACAGGGTGATGCGGTCCACACCACCGACGACGTGGTTGTAGCCCACGCGGAACTCGATGCCCGTTTCCACCTGCTTGACGACAAAGCCGCCGAGTTCGCCGCGACCCACCATGCCGGACTGTGCCATGCTGCGCTTGGTGCGGCCAAACGCGTCTTTCTCGGCGGCGTTCTGATTGCTCATGCCCTCGTAGGTGCTCACCACCACCGCCTCGGCGTCCTCGAAGCGTTTGATCTTGAGCAGGTAACCCTCGCGTTCCGTGGACCGGCCACACTTGTAGGGTGAGCCCGGCGTGCGGATCATCACGCCTTCATATCCATCGCTCACGCAGCGCTCCTCATAGGCCATCAAATCATTGAGCGACTGGATCTCCTCAGGCAGCACCTTATCGACCCTCTGGTAATCAGGCAGCCGCGCCAGTTCCTGCATGCGGCAGGCATAGGGCACGTCGATGCTCTCGCTCACATAGTCGAAGACGGCGAAGGTGAAGTCCGGCTCGCCGCTCTCGCGGCCCACATGCCCGGCGATTTCGTTGAAGGTGGTGCCTTTTACAATCAACTCGCCATCCAACCCATCAGGCAGGTTGGCCTCTATCCACTCGCGAATGAAGCGATTGGACACCGGCTTGAACGAGCGCGTCAGGGCGCGGCCATTGAGCTTGAGGCAACGGATGCCATCAAGCTTGGGCGTGGCCAGCAGCGGGAAGCTGAGGGCAAGGAGACGCTCGCATTTGTCGGCGAGCATGGGCTTGGTGATGGGCGATGAGGCGGTAGTGGTGTTCATGGTCATGGAGGGCGTTTTGTTGACCAGCGCTGGGCTGGGTTCCCTCCTGCCTCGTCACAGAGACCTCGTGTGTCGCACCGATTTGATCACCATGTGGCGGAGGCGCAGAACACCGTTGTCCATCCATGATTGGCACCATTTGAACGGCTCTCAGTTCCAATCATCGGCATCCTGCATCAGCATGACCTTGTGAAGGCGCGTGGGATGCGTTTTACGATAGGAGCCGCTCCGCAAGGTATGGCTGTATGGCCCAGCCTCACATGCACTTGTTGCGACCATCAGCGCATGTTGTTGCGACCATCAGGTCAGCCTTCAATCAAGTGATCGAACAACCCTGGCTGCAACGGCTCCAGCGCCGCCTGTTCTGCCCTGAAGAAGTCCGCCTTGGTCTTGCCGCGCTTCTTGCCCTCGCGCGTGTGGCAGTCATACGCATATTCGGGGATGGCAATGTAATCACCACTGCTGCGCAACTCCAGCGCCAGCGTGTCAGGATCAAGACCCGCCGTCTGGTCATAAACGTAGTTTTGCAGATGATCGGGATCGCGGCTTTTCTTGGACAAGCACAGCAGGATGACCGCCTTGCTGATGAAGATGCGGCCCTTCGCTTGCTTGGGCGGGATGCCGTCATTGATCACAAGATAGGAATCGTGCAGCGCCTTCACCTCCTGCGTGAGGATGCCCCAGCAGTCCTCCGCGCTGATGGTGAGCAGGCGCTTCCACACATACTTGCCGAAGCCGCTCTGCCACAGTTCCAAGGCCCAGTATCCTGCCAATGCAGCATCTCCCCGCCGGATGGCTTTCTGCATGGCTGAGCTGACTTCGCTGAAGTTGTAGCTGCGAATGGTGCGCAATTGCATGGGATTGGCGGGAAAGAGATCTGGGAGGTCCATGAATGGAGGCCTCGTCACCGTGACTTCGGGATTCCATCCGTTTGCATCACCAAATGATGCCGTGAGGTTTGAGTAGGTCGCAGAGTTTGGAAGGTGCCTTGAGGTGCCTGCGCAATCTTGACGGCACTCCGCTTTCTGCGTAGTTCTGCTGCATGCCCATGAAACTGCCCAAAGGGGTGACTCCTCGAAAATTCGCCCGTGCTCTCCAAGAGTGGCGTGAGAAAAAGGCGTTCAGCCAGCGGGATGCGGCGGAGTTCCTTGGCATCAGCAAGCGCACGCTGGAGAACTGGGAACAGGAGCGGGCCACGCCGCGTGGCTATGCTGTGGTGGCGCTACTACAACTCATCACGCAGCCTCGCGGTCCCGCAACTTCCACCCATCGTCAGAAGCGATGAGTTCTGAGTTCGTTGCGCAACGAACTCAGCTAAGAATCTTGTCGGACAAAGACGTGTGCCGCATTTCGCGGCGGCGGAGCTTGACCACAGGTGGTGCCCATCCCTCCGGCGGATTGATTGCAAACCACGCCTTCGCATCCTGCTCAGTCACCAGTTCACGGTAGTGCTTGAAGATGATGTCAGGTGAGTTGCCAGCTTCGAGAGCGACCTTGGCTGCATCTTTAACAACGGCGAGACGGTAGCTGATGTAGGAGTGACGCAGCGCATTCCGAGGCCACTCCATGCCAAGCTTTTCAGCCAACTTGGTGAGATCAGGCGCAACCTTGCCAACCACCTTGCCCTCTCGTGGTAACGGTTCAATCCATGCCGCCAGATTATCACTGATCGGCACGATTCGCCGCGACGCCGTCTTGGCCTGATCCGCCCTCAGCGTGATGATTCGCCGGTCCAGATCTACCGCATTCCATTCCAAACGCTTGATCTCGGCCATGCGCAGCCCGGCAAACCCGCCAATGGCCAGGAGCGCCAACTCCTCCGATGAAGCTGCGGCAAGAAGCTTGGTCATCTCCGCTGGCTGGAAGATTTCCGTATTCGTCTCACCCTCCTTGGCAACCGGCACCAGTTCTGCCGCCGTTGCTTCTGACTGCGGCAAGTAGCCGCGTGACTTGGCGAAAGAGAAGAACACCTTGATGCAGCGGTGCAGAGAATTGCGAGTCACCGGAGTGTGATTGAGGCTGCGAAGCCAGCGGTCAATGTCACCAGACTTGAGGGTCAAAATCTCGCCAGGAAAGGCGGCTGCAAAGCGCTTCACACTTCCAGATAGTTGGAACCGATAGATGCGGCTCAGATTGTCTTCCGCCTTAGCCTTCACAAACTCATCAATCAGGTCCGGCACTTTCACCCCGAGTTGCACGCCCCGATTGCGCCGCACGAACTCCTGAATGGCTGCAATCAGTGGCACGTCACCGAGCAACTCTCGGCAGCGAGCGTATTCCTCCACCGCAGCCACCAGCGGCATTTTGAAGGGAGCCATCAGACGTTCGGCAGCGAGATGGTTTTCTCGCTGCGCAGAAGTCAGATCGTTGCTTGAGGATTTGCCTTCCTGAATCTTGCGGGCCATCAACTGAGCCTCAGCTTTGGCCTTTTCGAGACTGCCGAAATTGCGCCGCACGCGCTTGCCGTTCATGTGATAGGCCACGGTGTAGCAATCCCATCTGCGGACACGGCCCTTGTAGATCGGTACCACTGCGCTGCCATGCTTGATCTTCATGAATGGCCGCCCACGTTTCCGAGCGCCCTCCTCGCTTGTCCTAATTGTGTCCTGCATACCGCCGGATGGGGTGTCAACCCCCAGCGATACGGTCTCTATAAGTCCTTGATTATGCGGGCTTTGAGAGTTTTCTTCTTCGAGAAAAGGAGGCTCGGCGGCATAAGATTGGCAATCGAAGCCTCTGACTATCATATCAACGCACTCTCATGGGCCTCGACACTGTCGAACTCGTCATGCAGGTCGAAAAGACCTTTGCCATCACCATCTCAGATCACGAAGCCGAAAAGATCGTGACGGTCGGTGCCCTGCATGACTTCGTGATGCAGGCCACTGACGCTGATGGCCGGGCGCTGGATTCCGATCAAGTCTGGGATCAGATCACCGAAATTCTGACTCAGGACTACGGGGTTCCGCGAGCGAAAATCACTCGTGATGCCGCGTTCATTCGAGATTTGAGACTGGATTAACCGATTGAATCTGCCCTGATCACACCATGCGCTTCGGACTTTTTCTCAGCCTTGTTTGCGCCAGCGGAGCGTGCGCATGCACGATTCCGGTGTTTCGTTATGCCTTGGATCGCTGGGAGGCGGACAAGTTCCATCTCGTGCTGCCTGCGAGCGCGGCGCAGGACACCGCATTGCAGGATTTGCTGAGGCCGTTGCGCGCGAACGGGAAGGCGAACCTCGACATCACGACCTCGCGTGAGGCTGAGGTGAAAGAGGCGGAGTTGCGCAGTTCGCGTGATGTCGAGAGCCGAGTCTGGTCGGGCACGTTGGACCAGGACTCGCTTGCGGCGTTGCTGGACTCGCCAGCGCGGATAAAAATCGTCGAGAGCATTTTGGCGGGAGATTCCTTCATCTGGGTCATCACTGACAACGGATCGCCGCAGGACGCGGCGGAGGTGGAGCGCATCGAAAATCGGCTACGGTTCCTGGAGCAGGTGGCCGCGCTGCCGCTTCAAGATCCAAACGACCCGGACAGCCAACTGGGGCCAGGACCGCCGCTGCGGCTGAAATTCACCACGCTGCGGCTGCGGAGCGATGATCCAGAGGAAAAGGTGCTCTTGAAGATGCTGGCGGGCCCCAAAGGCGAGTTCGATCCTGCGAGCACGAGCTTTGCGGCCCCGGTGTTCGGAAAGGGCAGGGTGCTCGGAGCCTGGCCTCTGGCCTTGCTTGATGACGCGACGCTGGAAGAGGCCAGCCTGTTCCTGGTGGGCCGCTGCGGCTGCCGGATCAAAAATGAAAACCCGGGGTGGGATCTGCTGCTGAATGTGGACTGGGAAACAGCGCTCCCTGCGGCGGGTCAGGCGAGGGCGGCGGCTGAGGAAACCGGCAAACCGGGTGTTTTGGCCCCCCAAACCCCCGAAGTGGTGGCAATCATGCCAGAGGCGACCGCCACGGACAATGAGGCTGGTGGAAACTCGGTGGTGGTTGCTTTAGGCGCTCTGATTCTCGGAATGCTAGTTCTCTGGTGGCTGAAATCGCGCAGGGCTTAAACTTCTGGCGGGTGTAGTCGGCGGGGTGAACCCAGCGGTGAGGAGAAAGCATTGCGAGAATGGAAAATCTCAAAAGTGCAAAAAAGGTTTGCCGAACTCGTTTAGATGAGAGAATATCTAACTTGTCTAAATAATAAACATTTGCCCCGCCTGCCATGAAAAAAATGATTTTTGGCATTTTGGTTCTTGGAACCATGCTTTGTGATAATGCCTCCGGCCAGGGAGTGCCTCCGCCTGGCTATGGCGTCATGGGTGTGCCTCCGCCCGGCTATTATGGTGCGATGCCGCCGACCACGACGGTCCCGGCTTATCCAAACAGCCTCCCACCTCCGACCGTAACTCCCGGAGTGACGGCACCGCTGCCGTATGCTGATCCGTATGCCTCCGCCCCGCCACCAGGGCCGATGTCTGCTTATGCGCCGCAAGGGGCGGGTGGTTTTAACACGCCTCCCCCCGGTACTGCGGGTTACGGCAGCCCCCAGGGGCCGAACATGATCAATTTTGACAACCTGGAGGTGTTCTACCGCTATGTGGACCCCAAGAACAAGGATTTGGACGGTGCCCACACCATTGGCGGGGCGCTCACCGTGGCCTTGTTCAATCCTCTTTATCTGAAATTCGGCGCTTCCTGGGGCAGTGGATCTGGCGGCGGCACCGTGGCTGGCGCGACGAAAGCGGATTACGACTTTGCCACCATTCAGGCGGGCGCTGGTTTCCACACGACCTTGATCAATGACCGCCTCACCTTTGTGGCCGAGGCCGGGTTGATCTACGCGAGCCTGAAGGCCAAGGATACGGCGGTCAGCTTCAGTGACGGCTCGGTTTATGTTCGTCCGGCGCTGCGCTTCACCCCCTTCGACTTCATGGAAGTCCAGGCGGGTGTGACGGTGAGCAGCGCGGACAAGTATGACAGCAAGGTTCTCGACATCTCCACCTACTTCCGGCTGCTGCCGATGTTCGACATCGGCATTGGTGCTGACTTTGGCGACACCACCCGAGCCCTGCGCACCAGCCTCCGCCTGCGCTGGTAAATCCATTCACTCCTGATCAAGACCCGGCCCCCTGTTCCCGCAGGGGGCCATTTTATGCCTTGCGGGTGCGTTTGGGTTTTTGGCGTTCGGGAAAGCACTCGCGGCAGAGCTCGCACACCGTGCCGTCACAGCCACGGGCGGTGCAGTGCTCCCGGCCATAGAAGATGATCTGGAGATGCAGCTTGTTCCAGGAATCCTTGGGAAACAGGCGCTTCAGATCGCGCTCGGTTTGCAGCACGGATTTCCCAGGGGTCAGATCCCAGCGCTGGGCCAGGCGGTGAATGTGCGTGTCCACAGGAAAGGAGGGCACGCCAAACGCCTGCGCCATGACCACCTGGGCGGTTTTATGGCCGACGCCGGGCAGTTGTTCGAGCGCTTCGAGCGACGCAGGCACCTGGCCCTGATGCTCGCTCAGCAGGAGGCGGGAGAGCTCCTTGATGGCCTTGGCCTTCTGCGGTCCCAGGCCGCAGGGCCGGACGATGGCCAGGATGTCCTCCTGCGCTGCCTCGGCCAGCTTGGCAGGCGTGTTTCCCAGCTTGAACAGCGCGGGCGTTACCTGATTCACCCGCACATCGGTGCATTGGGCGGAGAGGAGAACCGCCACCAGCAGGGTGAAGGCATCGGTGTGGTCCAAGGGAACAGGCGGGTCAGGGTAAAGCCGCCCCAGTCGCCTCCGCACATGATCCGCTCGCTCCTGCCGGGTCACGATGGCGTGTCCTAAGAGCTGGTTTCGATGCGCGACACCATCTTGCGGATGTGCGGATACGCCGTGCGCGGGCGCAAAATCGTGAGGCTCTTCGAGAATGAGCCCCATTTGATGACCCGGATGTTCACATTGCGCACGCCCCAGGCGCGCATGGTGGCCTTGTCGGGCTTGTAGAGGTCAATCGTGTTGGTGCCGACCAGCGCCGAGCCGTAGTCATCGACCTGATAAACATAGGGCAGCCCCTCGATCTGGAAAACCGTGCCCACGGGGTAAACGGACCAGTCGGCGGCGGCGCTGCGCACGTTGCCATATTTCAAATGGGTGCCCACCGCTGTCCTGGTCCCGTAAATGATGTGGTCGGACTCGCTGTGCGTGTAGGCCGTGGTTCGAACGGCGGTGATGCGTGAGGAACCCTTGGTGCTCTTGCCCGCGCTGAACAGCCCTGAGGACGAGCATGAGGCGAGTAGGGAAACCGCAAGGCCGAGAAGGATGAAGTGGAGGTGACGCATCACTTACTATGTGCTGATTATTAACATTCCTTTGAGACTGTTTAATTGTGGGGTATCCGGCCTTTGAAATCAATCTTTGATTTCGCTCGGCTTGAGACGGCGGGTTCCGGGGCTGGAGCGGCAGCTTTCCCTTCACCTCACCATCTGAAACTCCGGCAGCATGCACACCGCCCAGAGCAGGTCTTCGAGGGATTGCTGCGTGGGTGTGGCCCCGAGGATTTCCTTCGCCGTGGCGAGTTCGGCACTCGTGGGATCGCGGGACAAGGCGTGTCGATAAAGCGGCGTGATAAAATCGCCCTTCGCCGTCTCCAGCAGTCGCTTGGCCCCCTTGCTGATCGCGTCGGCCAAAATGCTCCCATTCGCGAGGTCGATGGCTTCCAGGGTGGTGAGGTCGTTCGGGCGGGTGGAGACGATTTGATCGCGGTTTGGGCGGCCCAGCGTGCGCATGAGGAAATCGGCCTTCATCAAGGAGGCGCGGATCATCCGGCCGGAAGCGGCGGCTCCTTGCGCGAGCAGGGCAGGGGCTTGCGTGTCGATGGTTTTCTGCCAAACCGGCAGCGCTTGGACGACGGTGACGGCCTTCCAGTCCTTCGCCTCGAAGGCGCCGAGGCGGCCTTCCTTGCCGCCGGGCACTTGGGCGGTCCATTCCCACGACGCATCGGCGATGATCGAGGTTTCCTTGCCTGCGGCGTCACGAATGCGCGCATCGAAGAAGAATCCGGCGGCGTTGGGGCCTTTGCCAGCATTGGTGGCGATGGCGATGATCGAGTTCGCGCCTTTCTTGAGCGCGGTTTGCAGTGGCACGGCGGCCAGTTTCGTCCAGTCATCCCCGGCGCTGATCTTCTTGTTGTTCACGAACAGCGTGAAGCCGTTGTCGCAGGTGATGACGGCGCTGGCGCTGGCCGGATCGGCGTCGAGCTTGAAGGTCTTGCGCAGCGTGATGCTTTCGCCCGATGGCGGCGTGCGGCCGGGTTTCGCGCTGTCGCCCCAGATCCACTGCCCCTTCACGGTGATCAGTTTTGCCAATGCAGGATCGACTTTCCCCCGCAGCACGCTGGCGTCCATTTTCGTCGGCGCGGCGCCGGTGAGCTGCCAGATGGCATCCACGAACTGCTCCGCCGTGAGCCGTTTGGCACGCGGTCCGGCATAGGTGTAGCCGTGATCGTCAGTTTCCTTCGTCACGATCTGCGCATGCGACTGATACGCCTGCGAGGTGGCGATGTGCGCCAGCGTCTTCTTCAAATCATAACCGTTCTCCACGAGGTAAGCGGCCAGGTAATCGAGCAAGTCCGCGTTCCACGGCTCCGTCTGCATCGAATCCACCGGATGCACGATCCCACGGCCCATCAGGCGCTGCCAGAGACGGTTCACGATGGTGCGCGGCGTGCGGCCGTTTTGCGGATGCGTCATCAGCGCGGCGAGCTGCTTCAGGCGCTCCGGCTGCGTGGCCTTGGCGTCGATCTGACCGATCTCCGGGAACAACCACGCCGCCGTGGCCTGCTGGCCGATGGGTTTGTCACAGCGGTGAATCTCCAGCGGTCGGTTCGAATAGATCGCCGCCAGTCCGTAGGCCTCGCTGAGCTTCCAGCGGTCAATGAAACTGTCGTGGCACGAGGCGC
>DNXB01000596.1:9667-10663 GCA_003506995.1 Verrucomicrobiales bacterium | reverse complement strand
TTGCGAAGCTGGTCTGGGGCGCGTCCGTCGGTTCTGGGCATGGGCGTGCTTAGCACGGGGCGCGGTGTGTCCAAAGGGTTTTATGCGGGCGCTTACAAAGCGCCGGCACAGGTGATTGAACATCCCGGGCGGCGGCCCTCTCCAAGAGATAAACTCATGTGGCATCCGTTATGCTAAAGGTAGATGACAGTTCTAACTTAATCTCCATGACGCGCTTCCCTCGCCCTGGCTGCTGGTTCCGTTTTACCCCGACGGATTGGAATTTTATTCGTGACACGCTGGCCCTGACCGAGCGCGGCAAGGAGGGCTTCAAGGCGATGATGGACGACCCGGACGCGGTGCCGATCATCCTCGACAACGACAAGCTGTTCGACGCCGTCGTTGTCTCACGCAAGGCGGCGCTGCTCTCGCCGGAGCTGTTCTTCTTCATCGTGGTGCGGCATTCGCTGAAGGAATTCGGCATCAAGGATTTCGCCGTGGCAGACTACATGGCAGTGGTGTGCGCGGACTTCGGCTGCACGCCGACGAAGGGACCGAACGAGATCAATCACAGCGTGGACAGCATGTACAGTGTCGATTATTTGGAGGCGATCGAGAGCGCGAGCAGGCATCACAAGTTCTTCCTGCATGTGCAATGCGCGAACCAGTTTCTCGTGCTGACCTGCCTGTATCCCGACTTTTTGCATCGTCGCGCGGAACGTCGTGGAGCTCCGGATGTGGATTATTACGAGCAGGTGGTCGTCAGCCATCTGGATGCGGCGCGGAAGCACATCCTGGCGGAGGAGTTCGCGCTGGAGGAAACCTTTGAGAAAGTGGCGGGATGCTTTCCGCCGGCGCGGCGTGCGATGAATCACACGGTGCGCGAGTATTTGAGCCTGGGGCAGTGATTTGATGGTTGGGCATCACGTCTGGCGATCCCGGAGCCGGAGGGATCAAGTTTCGTGATTGATGGGATTTTTAATCCTCGGCGGCTTCAGCGGCGGCTTTCTTTTTCTT
>DNXB01000596.1:9331-9571 GCA_003506995.1 Verrucomicrobiales bacterium | reverse complement strand
CGAAGCGGGCGTCGATGATCTTGCGTTCGCGTTCGTCGAGGACAGTCAGCAAGCCGTCAAGCTGGCTGTGCATGTTCTTGTGCGAGAGCAGGTCGAACGGCGTCTGCGCGTTTTCATCGCCGACGATTTCACCGAACTCGGTGCTGTCGTCGTCGCTGATGGGAGCGTCGAGCGAGGCCGGACGCATGGAGGCGACCTTGAGCTGGCTGAGCTTGGCGCGGTCGATGCCGATTTCCTCGG
>DNXB01000596.1:0-9230 GCA_003506995.1 Verrucomicrobiales bacterium | reverse complement strand
GCCTTCATCAGGCCGATGTTACCTTCGGAAATGAGGTCGAGAAGCGGCAGGCCGTAGTTGGCGTAGTCTTGGGCGATCTTCACCACGAGGCGGAGGTTCGCACGAATCATGTGCGAACGGGCTTCGGGGTCGCCGCGCTTGATGCGTTCGGCAAGCTCGACCTCCTGGTCGGGAGTCAGCAAGTCAGTCTTGCCGATCTCACGCAGGTAAATCTTAATGCCTCCGTCGAGTTCCATATTGAGCGTTCTATGTGGGTAATACGATACAAGGAGCAACGTCCTTGCCCCGAGCCGAGACGCAGGGGGTCGTCAGTATAAAAGCAGTTTCACACTTCGCTCGTCTTTTTTGAGCAAGTTTACGGCCAGAAAAGGGGCATGAGCTGGGCGGAAGTGGCACAGGCGTTGAATTTGCAGCCTCCCTTCAACTAAACTTTACCGGCGTCGTCAATATCATTTCTTGAAAATATCAGGAATTACTAACAAAAAGACCTGAGACACGGCATTTTTCCCGCTTCAACACCTTTGGGGGCCTTTTTTCAGTCCGCTCGTTCCTCTGCAAGCCGCCTGCTTGACACCGCCACCTCCTTCCCCGACTTACTGCCCCCTCAAAAACTGCCATGCCCCGCCGAATCACCTACCGCGACGCCATCCGTGAAGCCCTCGATGAAGAAATCGCCCGCGACCCCATGGTCGTGGTCATGGGGGAGGAAGTCGCCCAGTACAACGGCGCCTACAAAGTCACCCAGGGCCTCTGGGACAAGTGGGGCGACAAACGTCTCGTGGACACCCCCATCAGCGAGGCTGGCTTCATCGGCATGGGAATCGGTGCCAGCATGCTCGGCGTGCGTCCGGTGATGGAGCTCATGTTTTGGAGCTTCTACACCGTGGCCTGGGACCAGATCGTGAACAACGGCGCGATGGTGCGCTACATGTCCGGCGGCAAGATCAACGTGCCCATCGTCATCCGCGGCCCGGCCAACGGCGGCACCAGTGTTGGCGCCACCCATTCCCACACACCGGAGAACATCATGGCGAACTTCCCCGGCATGAAGTGCGTCTGCCCCAGCAACGCCTACGACGCCAAGGGCCTCATGAAGGCCAGCATCCGTGACAATGACCCCGTCATGTTCATGGAAAGCACCGTGCTCTATGGCGCGGAATGGGAAGTGCCTGCGAACGACGAAATCCCCGGTGGCGAACTCTTCATCCCGCTCGGCCTCGCCGACGTGAAACGCGAAGGCACCGACATCTCCCTCATCGCCCACGGCAAGGCCGTCATCACCTGCCTGGAAGCCGCCCGCATCCTTGAGGAAGAGCACGGCATCAGCGCCGAGGTCGTCGATCTCCGCAGCATCCGCCCGCTGGATGAGGACACCATTCTCGAATCCGTCGCCAAGACCCACCGCGCCATCTACGTCGAGGAAAACAAGCCCTACTGCGGCATCGGCGCCCAGATCGCCTACATGATCCAGGAGCGCATCTTCGACGAGCTTGACGCCCCCGTGCAGCGCGTGTGCAGCCTTGATTCCCCCGCCATTTACAGCCCGCCGCTCGAAGCCCTCCAGCTCCCGACCGCCGATGTCGTCGTCGCCAAGGCTCTCGGCATTTGTTAAACTGGAACTGTCATGAAATTCACCCAGGTCTTCAAAAAAGTGCCCGAAGGTTACATCGGCTTCGTCGAGGAACTGCCCGGTGCCAACACCCAGGGCGCGACTCTCGATGAAACCCGCGCCAACCTGCGAGAGGCGATGGAACTAGTCATGGAGGCCAACCGCATGCTCGCCGAGGAGGAGATCGGCAGTGACGAGGTTTACCGCGAAACCATGCTCCTCGCCACTGCGTGAAACTCCGTGACCTCCTTCGACACCTGCATGACCACCGATGTGAACTCCTGCGTGAAGGCGGCAATCACTCCGTGTATGTCAACCGTGCCACCCGCAAAAGCTCCTCGGTGCCGCGTCACCGCGAGATCAACGACTTCCTTGTGAATAAAATCTGCAAAGACCTCGAAATCCCCCGCCCCTAACCTTTCTTCCCGCCATGCCTAAATTCATCGAAATGCCCAAGCTCAGCGACACCATGACCGAGGGAACCCTCGCCAAATGGACCGTCAAGGAAGGGGACAAAGTCACCGTCGGCAAGGCCATCGCCGACATCGAGACTGACAAGGCCACCATGGAATACGCCAGCCCGTTTGAAGGCGTGCTGCACAAGTTCATCGCCATGCCCGGTGGCAAAGTCCCGCTCGGCGCCCCGCTGGCCGTCATTCTCGAAGACGACGAGGCCGCGCCGGACAATCTCGATGAACTCATCGCCAAAGCCCAGGCCGCCGCTGCTCCGGCGCCTGCCGCTGAGAAAAAGCCCGCGGCGACCGCCACCAAAGCCGCCAGCACCGGCCCGCGCCTCCCACAGGCTCCGCAGCACAAGAGCCGCGCTGCCGCTGCAAACTCCAACATCCGCGTCAAAGCCTCCCCGCTCGCCAAAAAGATCGCCGCTGAGCGTGGCGTGGACCTCACCACCCTCGTCGGCTCCGGCCCTGGCGGCCGCATCGTGCGTGAGGATGTCGAAAACGCTCCCGTCGGCGGTGCCAGCGCCCGCGTTGCCGCCACCCCGGCCATCCGTCCGACTTTTGGCCCCGAGGACGAGCGCGTGCCCACCAGCAGCATGCGCAACATCATCGCCGAGCGCCTGCTCGCTTCGAAGACGCAGATCCCGCACTTCTACCTCCAGATGGAAGTCGATGCCGGCCCGCTCATGGAGTTCCGCGCACATCTCAACGCCACCAGTGAAAAAACCGGCGGCAACAAGTACACCGTCAACGATTTCATCCTCAAGTCCGTCATCCGCGCCGCCCAGGCCCAGCCTGCGATCAACGCCGCCTGGGATGGCGATGCCATCGTGAAATTCAAATCCGTCGGCCTCAGCGTCGCCATCGCGGTCGAGGACGGCCTCGTCACCCCCGTCATCAAGCAGGCGGAGAAGAAAACGCTCCTCGAAATCAGCCAGGCCGTCAAAGACCTCGCGGGCAAGTCCAAGAACAAGAAGCTCAGCCCGGATGACTTCGCCGGCGGCACCATCACCGTCTCGAACCTCGGCGCGTATGGCATCGACCAGTTCGCCGCCATCATCAATCCGCCCCAGGCCGCGATTGTCGCCATCGGCAGCATCCGCAAGGCACCCGTTGTGGATGACAAGGGCCAGATCGTCGTCGGCCAGCGCATGTGGGTCGGCCTCAGCGGCGACCATCGCGTCGTCGATGGCGCTGTCGCCGCCACCTTCCTCGCCGAAATGCGCAAGCTGCTGGAAAACCCGGCGCTGATGCTGGTGTAGTCCATTTCAATGTCACGCGGCTTCCAATCCGCCCGCACGATACGCCGAAGGTGAAACGCCCGTATGGCGGCGAAACCACGCCGTGAAGTGCGACGCGTGGCGAAAACCCAGCGTGAAGGCGATCTCCTTCAGCGTGCCGTGCTCGGAAACGACGCGCTCACGCGCCGCATTAAGGCGACGCCGTTCCAAAAATACGCGCAGGCTCACGCCAAGATGCTGCTGGAGGATTTGATCCGCCCGCCGCGTGCCGAGTGCGAATCCAGGAGGCAGCGTCGGCACCGATTGATCCAGCGGTCGCGAGTTCAGCCACGCCACGAGCTGATCGACCCGCCGACGGCTCGCCGGTGCGCGGGATTCGGCCTGCACGCCGTGTTGATGCAGCGTTTCGATGAAAACGGCGAACCAAGCCGCAAACGCCGCCTCATGTGCCGCCCAACCGGCCAGCGAGAGCGCTTTGGCCGCGACCGATTCACGAAAAGCCACGGTTTTCCTCCCGCGATGCACGCGGCGAAAAAGCACAAGCGTTGCCAGACGCAGTTTCGGCGATTTGGCGGCGAAATTCAGGCCGCTGCGAAACAGCGGCGAGCCATCCGGCCACGCGCTATGAAACCCGACCGACAAGAGCCGCGTGTTTTTCGCGAACCAATGCTGCCGCAGCCCAGGCGCGGAGAAAAAAGCCTGCCCGCGCGGCACGACGATCTCCTGACCATCCGCACGAATGCGCACCTCGCCGCGTTCGACAAAAAACACGCCCGGCGGCACCGGAATCTCCGCCGACCACACGTCGCAACGCGGCACCGGGCCACAATAGACCCACAGCCACTCGTGGCGAAGTCTGCGCCAGACATCGGCGGTGAATTCGGGGAGTCGATTCATGTAAGCGATTTCCGTTTAGCATAACACAGCGCGGTTGTCTGCCCTTCCGACTCTGCTTTGATGCCCGGATGAAGCCCAACCTTCTGCTTTCCGTGTTTTCCGCGTGTTCCGCAGGCATGCTCTGCGCCCAGGAGCCGCGCAACGTCAGCGGCATTTATCCATCGCTCGCCATGTTCAACAACGAAGGCGAGTGCGGCACCGGAGCTGTCGTGCCGTGGGCGGGCCGGCTGTGGGTCATCACTTACGGGCCGCATCTGCCCTTCGGATCAAGCGACAAGCTCTACGAGATCACGCCGGAGCTGACGCAGATCATTCGGCCAGAAAGTGTGGGCGGCACACCGGCGAACCGCATGATTCATCCCGAGTCGCAGCAGCTTTTCATCGGGCCGTACATCATCGACGCCGAGCGCAAAGTGCGCGTGATCCCGCCTTCGCGCATGCCAGGCCGTCTCACGGGCAATGCGCGGCACCTCACCGACCCCGCAGGCAAGATCTACTACGCCACGATGGAGGAGGGACTCTACGAGGTCGATGTGAAGTCCCTCGCGGCTAAAAACTTCATCCGCGACGGCAATGGCATAAAAAGGGGCTTCAAAGTCGAGACACCGCTCTCCGATCTGAGCTCCAAACTCCCCGGTTACCACGGCAAAGGACTCTACTCCTCGCAAGGCCGCCTCATTTACGCCAACAACGGGGATCAAGACCCGCGCGTGAAGACCGATCCCACCACGCCCAGCGGCGCGCTCGGCGAATGGACCGGCAGCGGCGACTGGCAGCTCGTGCGGCGGAATCAATTCACCGAAGTCACCGGCCCCGGCGGCATCAGCGGCAGCGATGCCAACGCGCCCGTGTGGTGCATCGGCTGGGATGCGAAATCGCTCATTCTCATGCTGCTTGATGGCGGCAAATGGCAGTCTTTCCGCCTGCCCAAAGTCAGCCACAGCTACGACGGTGCTCACGGCTGGAACACCGAATGGCCGCGCATCCGCGACATCGGTGAGGATAACCTGCTCATGACGATGCACGGCGCGTTCTGGAGCTTCCCGCGCACGTTTTCCGCCGCCAACGCGAGCGGCATCCGCGTGCGCAGCGCCTACATGAAGGTCATCGGCGACTTCACCCGCTGGAACGACCGTCTCGTCTTCGGCTGCGATGACTCGGCGAAGTCGGAGTTCCTCAACAAACGCCAGGTCAAAGGCGGCATCGACAGCGTGGGCCAGTCGCAGAGCAACCTGTGGTTCGCCAGCCCCGACACGCCAGACAAGCTCGGCCCTGCGCATGCCAGCGGTGCGGTGTGGCTTCACGATACCGTCAAAGCGGGCGAATTGAGCGATCCCTTCCTCGTCGCCGGATGGAAGCACCGCAGCGTGTGGTTGATGGATCACGTCACTGGCGAATCGAAGCGCCTCGATGTGTCTGACGACGAATGGCTGCGTGTGAAGGCTGAGAAAGATGGGACCGATGTGAGCGCGGTCATCACCCTGACGAACGGTGATGCACGCAGCACAACCCCGGACGCGGTTTTCGACGGCATTGCCCGAATTGGCGATGAAAAAGCTCAAGCCGGCGTTTTCCGCCCACGCGGCGAAAACAAGCGCACGCTGAGTTTGGCGACGAAAGACGGCTACTACGAGATGGGAGCCGATCTGGCCCTCAAACGCGTCGAAGACCCCAAAGCGAAGGCTTTTGTCGAAAAGGCTGTCGCCATCCCGAAGAACGTCATCACGCTCGACGCGGCCAGCGTGCTCGTGGTCGATGATCGCGGTCGCCGCTGGCGACTGCCGCGTGCCAGCGCCGCGTTTGATGCCGCCACGAATGCCGGCGAGCTGCGTGTCTGCCGCGAAGTCGCCACCGAGCGCGACATGCTCAGCGCCTGCGGCACCTTTTTCGAGCTGCCCGCCGAAAACGCCGACGGCTTCGCGAAGATCCGCCCCATCTGCTCGCACGACCTCCGCGTGACCGACTTCGGCGGCTATCGCGGCCTGTTTTTGATGAGCGGCATCAAACCCGATGCCAAAACCAGCGAGCACATCCTCCGTAGCGACGACGGCAAAGCCGCACTCTGGGCCGGAGCCATCGACGACCTCTGGAAACTCGGCAAACCACGCGGTGAAGGCGGCCCTTGGAAAGCCACGCCGGTCAAAGCGGGTGAAAAGAGCGATCCTTATCTCATGTGGGCCTACGACCAGCGCACACTGACGCTCAGCCACGATCAAAACGAGCCCGTGAGCTTCCACATCGAGCTCGACCTCACCGGCACCGGCCTCTGGGTGGACTACCAGCACCGCGAAGTCTCCCCCGGCGAAACCACCAGCCTCACTTTCGAGCCTGCGGTGCAGGCACGGTGGCTGCGCGTGACGGCGGATGCCGCCTGTGAGGCTTCGGCGCAGTTGCAGTATGAGTGATCACTTCTCTGCCGGCACATCAGGTAAGAGCACGGACCGGCAGCAAGCAGGGGCCAGAACGCCGGTTGCTTTCGGAACCGGGTGTGCTCTCATGCGCGACCCAACCTCCCTCCCCGCCTCAAAAACATGTCCGCGCATTCCTCCTCTGAAAAATCCTCCATCTGGTCCATTATCAACGTGGTGATCGGCCTCGCCATCGGCGGCCTCGTGTTGCTCTGGGTGCTGGCCTTTGTGGTGAAAGGACTCGGCTCTCTCGTCCCTGCGCCGAAGGCAGACCCGGCGCCTGCCGCTGCGGTGGCCGCCGCGCCAGCCACCGCTGCCGCCCCCACAACCACCGCCGCTCCTGCCGCAGATATTCCGGTGCTCGAAGTCACCCTCAAGCCTGACACGGCCAACCCGCTGGCCTATGACATTAAGTCCATCAGCGCCAAGGCCCGCCAGAAAGTGAAGCTGACTTTCATCAACAACCACCCCACCCTACCTCAGCCGCACAATTTTGTGCTGGGCAAGCTCGGCGTGGACAAGGGCAAGATGATGGGCATCGCCATGGCCGCCATGACGCTCGTGGACAAAGGCTACATCCCGGAATCCGCCGACATCCTGGCCAACACGAAGCTGCTGCAGCCAGGCCAGACCGAGACCATCGAGTTCACGCTGCCCACCGCCGGTGAGTACAACTACGTCTGCACCTTCCCCGGTCACGCAGCCATCATGAACGGCACCATCACGGTGCAGTAACTCTTTCAAGCCCTCCCGCCTCCAGCCATGGCCGTCTCCATCAGCGTCGATTACGAGGGCGGCCTGCGCTGCCGGACCACGCACGGTCCTTCGCAAAACCAGTTCATCACCGACGCGCCTGTGGACAACCACGGCAAGGGCGAGTCTTTCAGCCCCACCGATCTCGTCGCCACCGCTTTGGCAACCTGCATGGCCACGGTGATCGGCATCAAGGCTCAGCAAAAAGGCTATGACCTGCCCGGCATGAAGGTCAGCGTGGAGAAGCACATGAGCGCGGACAGCCCGCGCCGCATCGTGCGCCTGCCGATCACCATCGAGATTCCGCTGCCCGCCGATCATCCTGACCGCAAGCTGCTGGAGGCCACCGCGCTCGGCTGCCCGGTGCATCACAGCGTCCACCCGGACATCGACAAGCCGGTGGCGTTTGTGTGGGGAAAGTAAATTCAGCCTACACTCGAACCGCCAGGGCGCTCAGCCTGGCTTCGAACGATGACCCTTCGCGCTACCGCACCCAGCGGGCGCCACTGGAGAGGGCCACACGCCAGTTGCGCTCGTGCATGTAGGAGTAGTCCGTTTTCCCGATCGCGCCGACCATCCATGAGCCGGTCTTGCGCTTCCAGGCCTTGCTGAAACTTTCCGCCGTGTGGCAGCCCCAGCTCTGGCAGTAGGCGTTTCGGGCGAAGGCACCACCGCTGATCTTGCCAAGCTCCTTCTCATGCAGCCAGGCGGTGGAGGTGGCATAGGTGTCGGAACTGTAGTCGAACATGAAGCTGAACTTGTTCGAGTGGCCGAAGTACTCGAAACCGGAGATCTTCATGCTGCGGCGGCCCGGACCGTTGTTGATGTAGCGGATGAGCTCGTCCGTGCTGCGGAACCACACCAGATTGATGAAAGGATAGGCCTGCGGCACGGACTCGATGTTTTGTGTCAGCGGCTGGTGCTCCTCCGCGCCACGGCGCACATAACCGTCCCGGTAAACCAGCCAGGTGATGCGCGTTCCCGCCGGCGCGGTCTTTTGAATCTCCTGCATGCGCACGCGCGCGGTGCGGATGAAGTTTCCCCACCAGCGGTCATGCTGCTGCCCGGGCGCCCGCAGGTCTTCAAACTTCCGCACAGCAGGCCCGCCGCTGACGATGAGGTACTCGGTGTCGGCGGCGGCCTGGGTGGCCAGGCCGCAAGTGAGGAGAAAAATCGCGGAGAAAAGCAGTCGGTTCATGACAGCGGCAACAAAGCACGGCTACTTCGACTCGACGAGCTTGAAGTTCTTGAACTGCACCACCATCGGCGGCCCCTGATGGATTTGCAGGGCCAGCAGGCCCTCTTTCGGCGCGTTCGCGGTGTCTTCGTCGGTCACGTCGATGGTCTGCATGCCGTTGATGAAGTGCTGCACATGATTGCCCTTCGCCACGATGCGGTACTCGTTCCAGTCTTCCTTCTTGATCGCGGCCTGGATGGCGGCGTTGTCGCCCACGGTGCCGTTTTTGACGATCTCGGGCTTCTTGCCGTCCGCGCCGGGCTTGATGGTATTTTTCTCGCCACGCAGGGCCAGGATGTTACGACCGCGCTCCTCATAAAGAATGCCGCTGTACTTGTCCCCGGCCTCGAAATCGGCCTGGTAGCCGCTGATGATGGGTCCGAACTCGCCGGGGGCGAGCTCCTTGCTGCGATACTGCACACCGGAGTTTCCCTTTTCGATGCGGTATTGGAACGTCAGCTCGAAATCGCCCACCGTGCCGCCTTTCCACACGAGGAATGTGTTGTGCTTGATGATGCCTTTCGTCGGATCGGCCGGGTCAGGCGGCGTGATGCCGGTGATGGCTCCGTCCTTCACGCTCCACAGATCCTTGTTGCCCTCCCAGCCGGTGAGATCCTTGCCGTTGAA
>DNXB01000050.1 GCA_003506995.1 Verrucomicrobiales bacterium | reverse complement strand
CCGTCCTCACCACCAGCTACATCCTGATGGCGCTCGGGCGCATTCATCAGACATTGTAGTCTCGTTGCGCCGCAACGGGACGGGTCAAGTCTGCGCCTGTCAAAGGTCAAGGAATCGTCAAGCAGTCCACGCCACCCGCTTGACCATCTCTTGACCACTCCTTGACAGCAATGTCCTGGAAACATGGAAGAACTGCGAATGGCGGAATGAAGGGAATGCAAATGGCCTGATCCGACTCCAGGCATTCCTCCATGCTGGTTCAGACCCAGATTTAGCACCGCAAGAGTTTGGAACGCCGCAGAGCCCTTTTCCATTTCCGGACTCTGCGGCCTTCCAATCTCTGCGGTGTGAGAATCCGACCGAATTCGAGCTGGAAGACATCCTGCGGGTGAATGAATAGACAAAAAATGTGGGGCAAAAAATGAGTCTGATGAACTCTGGATTTTCGTGCCCTCCATTTTTTGCCATAAAATCGGCAGCCACTCCGCTCATCACCTTCACATGGAAGAACTGCGAATGGCGGAATGAAGGAACTGAAAAGGGCCTGGCCCGCCTCCGACCATTCCTCCATTCTGACCCATTCCCTTTTCTCCATCACACCCGGTCTTCGCAGACTGCGCGAAGAAGCCCCTTTGTGTGATCCATCAAACTTGATAGGTGAAGAGGCATGACAAAATCATGAGGGGTAAAATCATGGGGAGCCGGAATGATTTTACCCTCCATTATTTTGTCACAGTCTTTGAAGGCCCAGTCTGGCTGAAATGAAGCTCTCGACACGCCGCCCCCTTATCCGGTAGTCTCCCCGGCATGTCGTTCCGCAGCCTTCTCCTGCTCCTCACGCTCGCCTTCACCTGGCAAGCGCAGGCCGTCTCCGAGCTACACACCCGCACCTTCAAAGTCCCGCCAGATTTTCTCTTCACAAGTCTTGATGGCCCAGATGCACCGCCCCCTCCACCACAGCCGATTGGTTTACCGCCGTTGGAGCTTCCCAGGCCGTCATCCTCAAAACTGATCCTCGAAGCCCAAGGCGTCATCTTCCCGGAAGGAGCCAGCGCCAAATTCAATCCGCTCACCGGACTGCTGACGGTCACCAACACGCAGCCGAACCTCGATCTCGTCGCAGCCTTTGTCGAGGCGCTACGCAAAGACGCGCCTGCCAGTCTGGCACACCAGCTCATCATTCTCGAAGGTCCGGGCGAAATCATCCGCCAGATCAACGCCGCCGCTACGCGGAACGCGGACGCCGCACAAGAACTCACCACGCTGCTCGGCTACGCGAAAAATCCAGGCTCCAACGTCCGCGTCATCGCTGACGCCTTCCTCGAAACCAAATCCGGCACCCACAGCAGCACCTCCGCCGTGCGCGAGCACGTTTCCAGCCCCGACCTCGATTTCGACAAGAAAAGCCGTCCCTCCATAGCCTGGGACATGCGCCCGCTCGGCCTCACACTCGAAGTCGAGCCTACGCTCAACGCTGACGGCAGCACCATCGACAGCAGTCTCGTCATCAAGTTCCATCCCATCTCGCCACGCACGCGGCAGATGCGCGTCACCGAGCCACCCACCGCCCGCGATGCCGAATTCCCTTTCTCTGTCACCGCCGGAGCTGAATTCAAAACCTCCCTCGTCAGCAACAGCGGAGCCACGAAGCTCATCGGCATCACCAAACCCGTCGGCCTCGTCGATGAAAAGGCCGACATCCTCTGGGTCGCGTTTCTCACCACCAGCATCCGCCGGGTTGAAGCATTGCCGCAAACACGACCGCCGCAAACGATTGAACCGTCAGGAATGACCGCAGTCGTCTTCCGCGCACCACCCGGATTGCTCGAATCCCTCATGGAAACAGCCTCGCAGCCGCTGCGTGAGTGGCTGGAGAAAGAGCAAGGCATCGCCTTCCCTCCCGGTGCCTTGCTGGAACAAAAGAGCGACCATCTCCACGTCACCAACACCCCCGCCATGGTCGAAGCCATCGGCGCTCTGATCGCACACGCCGAATCCGTCGCCCCAAAAACCATCGCCTTCACCCTGCACACCATCGAGGCCCCTGCGACGCTGCTCCGCGATCTCACCCGCCAATCCACCGCCGCAGGCGCGGATGACACCGCAATGTTCACCACCATGGAAGCCGCCTCCGCCCGTGGCGAGGCCCGCTTCATCGACTCCCTCTTCCTCGAAGCCAACGCTGGCATCCGAGCCACGCTCAAAACCGTGCGCGAGCACATCTTCATCTCCGAATTCGCCATCACCGACGAAAACCAACCTGAGATCTTTTTTGAGATGCGCGAAGTCGGTTCGGTTTTCGAAGTCGAGCCCGTGGTCAGCGTGGACGGGCACACGGTAGAACTCAATCTCAGCCACGAACTCCATCCCGCCGCCCCCGAGGCACGCGGTGCCCACTTTCGCGATCCCGCCTCCGGCCAGCGCTTCGCCATGCCCGCCACTGACTTCCACGTCCTCAAAACCAGCAGCGGCCTCAGCATCACCAAAGGCAGCACCAAGCTCATCGCCCTCCATAAACCCACCGGCCGCGACGCCGAAGGCAAACTCTGGGCAACCTTCCTGAAGTGCGATGTCGTGCCGCAGGTAACGAAGCCACTCGAAATCGAAATCACTCAAAGACGCAAAGAACCCGATGCGAAAGGATTGGAAACGCGTGTCTTCAAGGCACCTGCCGACTTCATCAATGTCGGGGGCGGGAGAGAAAACACAGAACCCGACCCGTTTGCGGCGAATGAAACCAGCCTTGAACCCGCTCGTGAAGGCGTTCTCGGACACAAGGGCATTTCCTTCCCAAAGGGAGCCAGCGCCAAGTTCAATCCAGCCGATTCCACGCTCACTGTTCGCAATTCACTGGAAAATCTCGTGCTGATCGAAGCCTTCCTGAAAGACATCGCCAGAAATACTCCCAAAACCACCACCTTCACCACCCACGTCCTCCAAGCTCCCGGCCCGCTGCTGCGCCAGATCGCCACACAAGCCGCCAGCAAAAGCAACCACCGCGCCGCGCTCGACGAACTCCTCGCCGCCGTGAAGACTGGCAGCGCGCAATCCCTCGGCACCAACCGCATCGAGACCAAATCCGGCGTCCGCGCCACCACACAGCAGGGCGCGGAGCACACCGCGCTCGCCGACATGCACATCAGCAAGGAAGGCGTGCCAGAAATCATCACCGAAACCCGCAACGTCGGCTTCAAAGTCGAACTCGAACCCACCATCGCCCGCGAAGGCCACTTGGCAGAACTCTTCTTTTCATCCGAATTCCACACCGCCCCGCCCTTCGAGCACCGCGAGCACATCCTCGACACTCAGGGCCGCCGACTCGAATTCCCGCTCACCGATTACCACGTCGCCAAGGTCACCACCGGTATCACGATGCCCGACGGCACCGCCCGCCTGCTCTCCCTCTACAAACCCACCGGCAGACCCGAGTTCGAGAACGAAGACATCCTTCAGGCCATCTTCATCACCTGCGACATCCTGCGCGTGGGAGAATAGGAGTGCACACGTCCAAGCATGGAAGAACTGAGAATGGCGGAATGAAGAAACTGAAAATGGCCGACTCCGACCATTCCTCCATTCTGACCCATTCCCAGTTTTCAGTTCCTCCATTTCTGGTTCAGACATAGCCTTTCACAGCCCCGGTGAAGAAGGCTCGACACGCCTCCCCCGCCTCCGGTAATCTCCCCGGCATGTCGTTCCGCAGCCTTCTCCTGCTCCTCACACTCATCTTCACTGCTGCCTTACATGCAGAGCAGCCAGCGATGACGACCCGCGTTTTCAGCATCCCGCGCGGCTACCCGAATGTTCCCGCGCAACAGCCACCGCGCGAAGCAGCCAGACGAGTTCTCGAATCCATCGGCATCACCTTTCCTGCTGGTGCCTCGGCCGCGTTCAACCCCACGACCAGCCTTCTCACCGTTCACAACACCCCCCAGGAACTCGCAGTGGTGGCAGCCTTTGTGGATTCAATCGTTCTTGGTGGCCCAAGCAGCATTGCCTACAACCTCACCGTCATCGAAGGTCCCGGCGAGCTCATCCGCCAAGTCAACACCGCAGCCTCACGCAGCGCGACTGCCGCCGCAGAACTCGTCCTGCTGCTCGGTTACGCGAAAAACACAGGCTCCAACGTCCGCGTCGTTGGCGATGCTTTTCTCGAAACGAAATCCGGCACCCGGGCCAGCTCCGATTCCGTGTGCGAGCATGTCTTCTCCAGCGAGCTGATGTTGGATGCAAAGAGCCGCTTATCCGTGGCCCAGGACAGGCGGCAAGTTGGGTTGCGGTTCGAGATCGAGCCAACCGTCGGTGCCGATGGCATCACGATCGAGTCCACGCTCAGCGTCGAGTTGCATCCCGCTCTACCACGTAAGCGCCAGATCAGCATCAGCGAGCCCATCACCGGCAATGCCACCGAATTTCCCGCCACTGACATCCATGGCGCGCATTTCACCACCGGCATCACCAGCACTAGCGGCAGCACGAAGCTCATTGGTGTCACCAAGCCCGTCGGCACAGCGCAGGAGAAAGACGACATCCTCTGGGCCGTGTTCCTCACTGGCTCCGTCCGCAAAATGGATGCGCTGCCCTTCTCAACGCCCGTCACCTCCCAGCAAATGGCGCAGGCACCCCCCGGCCTAAGCGCCGCAGCCTTCAATGTCCCTGATGGCGTGTTTGAAGCACTCATGGAGAAACCACAGCCGCTGCTGGCATGGTTCGAGTCCCATGACGTCGTCGCCGTGAAGGGAGCCTCCGCCGTTCACACGCATGGCGTGCTGCACATCATCAACACCACCGACAACATCGAGCGCATCGCCGCGCTGCTTGATGAACGAGTGAACCAAAGCTGCAGGACCCTCGCCTTCACTCTGCACACCATGCAGGCACCCGCCGCCTTCCTGCGTGATCTCACCCACCAGGCCGCGGCCACCAGCGACCAGCTTGCCATGTGGGTCGCCGTGGAGGCCGCTGTTGCTCGTGGCGAGGCCCGTTTCATCAACTCCATCTTCCTAGAAACCAAGTCCGGTGCCTACGTCACTCACGAGTCCCAGCGTGAGCACGTTTATGTGTCTGAATTCGGCACCGATGCCAAAGGTCAGCCCCATCTTGCTTTCGAGATGCGTCCGGTCGGTTCCATCTTCCAAATCGGACCCACCATCGGAGCCGACGGACGCACGGTGGAAATCACATTAAACCACGAACTCCATTCCGCCCCACCGGAAGCACGTCGCGAGCATTTCCGCGATCCAGCCACCAAGAAAAACTTCGACATGCCCGTGGTGGATTTTCATTCCATCAAGACCATCACCGGCATCACCATGGTCAATGGCGGCATCAAACTCATCTCCCTCAACAAGCCCACGGGACGTGATGACAACGGGATGCTCTGGGCCACATTTTTGAAATGTGATGTCGTGCAGCAGGTGGCCAGGCCCCTGCCAGTCGTCGAACCTGCGGACAAGCCCAAACCTCCCGCCGATCCTAAAGCTTGGAACACACGGATGATTCGTGTGCCGCCCGATTTTCTCTCTGTTGGCGGAGATCCGGCGCCTGATCCACAGGACAACACCTTGACCACGCGAAAGACCGCCAAACAGATACTTGAAGCACAGGACATCCCCTTCCCTGAAGGAGCCACCGCCTCATTCAATCCAGCTTCCAGCGCCCTGTTTGTCAAAAACACCAACGAGAACCTTGCATTGGTGGATGCTTTCATTGAGTCCATCACGGGAATGGCACCCAAAAATCTCGCCTTCACCACCCATGTCCTGCAAGGTCCAGGTTCCTTGCTGCGCCGACTCACAGCACAGGCTGCCAGCAAGAGCGNNTTCCGAACTCGACGAACTACTCGCCGCCGTGAAGACCGGCACCGTGCAGCATCTCAACACCGCCCGCATCGAGACGAAGTCCGGCACCCGCGCCACGACGGCGCAAGCCACCGAGCACCAAGCCATCACCGAGGTGAGCGTGAATGGCAAAGGCGAGCCCTTCTTCACCCAGGAAATGCGCCGGGTCGGCCTCCTCCT
>DNXB01000108.1:4413-5599 GCA_003506995.1 Verrucomicrobiales bacterium | reverse complement strand
ACCTGCTGGTAGATTGCCTCGTCACCGGCCAGCATGAGGTAGAGCTTGCCTTCACGCGCATGGCTGATGCTGGAGGCCATGCAGGCTTCCAGGCTGTGCGCCCCGGCTTTTTCAGCGGCGGCATACACCTCGCGATGGATCGCTGGCGAGAGCGTGGCGCAGTTGATGAAGATCTTGCCTTTGGCGTTGGTGAGCAAACTGTCACCGCCACCGAAGAAGATGCCGCGCATGGAGGCGTCATTGGTCACGACGGTAAAGATAACATCCGCCGCCGCAGTGACATCGGCCAGCGATGTGCAGGCTTTGCAGCCGAGTTCGGCGGCCAGTTCAGCGGCGGTCTGCGTGTTCACATCGAGCACAGCGGTGACGCTGTAGCCTACTTCTTTGAGACGACGGGCCATGTTGGCCCCCATTTTGCCGACTCCGACGAATGCAACGGTTTGGGACATGAGATGGTAGTTGGGTTGAGCAGAATTTTAAATGAGGAAAGCAGGAAGACAGGAATCAGAGTCCGGTTCCTGAATTCCTGCCTTCCTTATTAAAACACTTCTTTGAACTCGGGATAAAACGGATTGTGCGCCTTTTCCTCTCCGACGGTGGTCAGCGGGCCGTGGCCGGGGCAGAGGACGGTGTGATTCGGCAAAGTGAAGATTTCCTTCCGGTTGGTGGCAAGGGCCTCGCTGAACGAAACCATGCCGCCGCCCATGCTGGAGGCGAACAGGGCATCGCCCACGATGGCGACGGGCTTTTCGAGGCCGCTGACGACATAGGTGATGCCGCCCTTCGAATGGCCCCAGGTGCTGCGGGGCTCGATCTTCAGGCCGCCGCTCTCCCAGGACTCCGTTTCGCCCAGTTCAAAGGTTTTGGCACTCGCACAGGCCTCACGCGCATGCACAAAGGCGGTCACAGCTCCATCGGCGGACAGTCTGGCCAGATCCATGATGTGATCGGGATGTGTGTGCGTGAGGAAGATCAGGCTGAGATTGAGGCCGTGCTTTTCGATGAAGTCGATCATCGGTCCGGCATCGGCTCCCGTGTCAAAGGCGACCGCGTTCTTCGTCTCGGCATCCCACACGAGATAAGCATTGACGGTCATGTCGTGATACGTCGTGTTGAACTGCGCCAGGCCCGGCAGGCTGGCATCCGCCGGTTTCCAGGCATTGTGCGCCATGGTGACGAGTGAGGG
>DNXB01000108.1:0-4395 GCA_003506995.1 Verrucomicrobiales bacterium | reverse complement strand
TCATTGAAAAGGTCTTCGAGAGGAATCGACATGGACCACGATTCAAGGTGATCTGGCCGCGATGGCAAGATTTTATGTGTGGAAGCGTGGAAAGGAAGGCGTCAGGCCCGCGTCTTTTGGCTTGGCCTGAAGAAGCGCTGCCGCAGACTGCGCGCGCCTTCTCTGCATGCTCCTAACCTCTTTCCAACCGCGTCACACGCTCTAGCCTGCGGCAATGTCTCCTGTGCTCAAAACCCTCTCTGACCTCGTCCGCATCAACAGCATCAACAGCTCGTACGAAGGCGGGCCGGGCGAAAAGGAGGCGGCGGCGTATGTGCGGCGTTTTTTCGAGAAGAGAGGCATCAAGGTCTGGGAGCAGGAGGTGTTCCCAGGGCGCAACAATGTCATCGCCTGTGTGCCGGGGCGTGATTCCTCTCGCCGGATCGTTTTTGAAGCGCACACGGACACGGTTTCGATCAAAGGCATGACAATTGATCCTTTTGACCCGGTGATCCGTGACGGGAAACTGCACGGTCGCGGCTCCGTCGATGACAAGGCCGGCCTGGCCGCGATGATGCACGCCTTGGCGGACATTCATGCCAGCGGAGAACCACCGCCCTGCGAGGTCTGGCTGGCCGCCGTGGTGGACGAGGAGTTCTCCTTCCGGGGCGTGGTGAAACTCTGCGAAGATCTCCAAGCGGACGCCGCCGTGGTGGCGGAACCCACGGAGTTCAAATGTGTGATTGCCAGCAAGGGCGTCCTGCGCTGGCGCATTCGCACCAAGGGCAAGGCCGCGCACAGCGCGAAGCCGCATCTCGGCATCAACGCGATCACGGCCATGTCCCGCATCGTGCTGATGCTGAACGAGGATCATGAGCGCATGCGGCAGATGCAGCATCCGCTGCTGGGCCCAGGCACCTGCAACGTGGGTGTCATCAAAGGCGGTGTGCAGGTCAATTTCGTGCCGGACGAGGCCGTGATCGAGGTGGACCGTCGTTTGCTGCCGGGTGAGGAGGTGGAGACGGTGCTCGCACATTATCAATCGCTGCTCGACGAGCTCGCCCAGCGGTATCCCGACGTGATCGCCGAGATGGAAAAGCCGATGCTTCAAGACTGGCCGTTTCAGACGGATGCGGACACCTCGCTCGTGCATCTCTCACGCGAGGTGCTGCGGGAGATGAACCGCGAGGATAGCGTCAGCGGCGTGCCGTTTGGCAGTGATGCCAGCAAGTTCTCACGCCTGGGCATTCCCACGATTCTGTTCGGCCCCGGCAGTATTGATCAAGCTCACGCCGCCGTTGAATACGTCGAATGCGCCGAGGTGGAGGCCGCGCTGGCGTTTTACACGCAGATCGCGCGGCGCTTTGTCTGAGCTTACTCAGGCTTGGATAGAGTCGCGGCCGCCGCGTCCTGAAACGCCTGCCGCATCGGCGAGGCGTCGCCGTTCTTCAATCCGGCGCGTTGGATGAGCATGATGTAAATCGTCTTCTTCACCGGATCGATCCACCCCTGCGTGCCATGGGCTCCACCGTGCCCAAACGTGCCCGGACTCAGCATCGCTGTGACTCCCACTGGCTCACGCACGACTTGAAAGCCCAGTCCCATGCCCATGCCGTCGGTGAATCCGGCCTTCAGCTCGCCGGTTTGATTCGCTGTCATCAGTTGGAGCGATTTTTCCGAGATGTAGCGCTTCCCGTCCGCCTCACCGCCGTTCAGCACCATCACATAGAGCTTCAGCAAATCGTCCGCCGTCGAGAACAGCCCGCCTGCGGCCAGTGGTGCGCGCTTTTTGTTCGAGAATGGCGGCGTGAGGTAGCGAATCGTTGTCGGCTCCAGTCCTTTGCCACCCGCCGTTGGTTTGTAGCTCGTGGCGAGACGGGCGAGCTGCTTCTTGCTCGGCCAGAAGGTCGTCTCGCGCATGCCCAGCGGCTTGAAGAGACGTTTCTCCAAAAACTTCGCGTATTCCTCGCCGCTGACGACTTCCACGATGCGGCCCAGCGTGTTGATGCCCGGATTGCAGTAGGACCACTTTGATCCGGGTTCAAATTGCAACGGCGAAAGCGCGTAGGTGATCACCGCTTCCTTCAAATTCAGCACGTCCAGCGCGTCGCCATCCAGCGGTGAATTGCCCACCAGTCCGCTGGTGTGCGTGAGCAAATCCTTGATCGTGATGGGCCGCGTCGGCTTCACCAGCACCGTTTGTTCTGCCGTCTTCTCGTTGATCAGCATCTGGCCTTTGAATTCCGGCAGATGCTTCATCACCGGATCGTCGATACTCAGTTTCCCCTCGTCTTGCAGCATCATCACCGCCAGCGCCGTGATAGGCTTCGTCATCGAGGCGATCCAAAACACCGCGTCTTTCGCCATCGGTTTGCCTGCCGCGATGTCCGCCATCCCCACCGCTTCATGGTGCACCACCTTGCCGTCCTTGACTGCCAAGGTCACGATCCCCGCCGCCGCCTTGCCCGCCACAGAGGCCTCCATCGCTGGCGCAATCTTCCCCAGCACCGCCGGATTCAATTCCAACGCCAGAACCTCGGCTCCAGCCAACATCATTCCTCCCAAAACACATAGCAAACGCATCCTACCCAAACGCCCCACCAACCGACGCCATTGCATCGATTTGCAGCCTGAAAATCCTGTTAATCCCTCTTCAACCCGAATTCCGAAGTTAGGCAGCGTTTTTGAGTTCTTTATCGTCTGGTGGCGAGTGCTCAGAAGGCAACTTCGGCGAAGTTCGTTTTCGCCACTCCAACACCTTGTCGATCAAGGGTTTGTGCTTATCCGAACCGCCCCAGCTTTGGGCGATGTAGAGCACTGGCTGGCGTGCCCGATTGCCCAGGATCGCTCCGCCGAGGAACACACCGCTGCGCAGCGTTGCGGGTCGTTGATAGTGCTTCTCGCTGCGGGTGCCGATGGCCTGCTGATAGAGGCTCAGCAGGTTGAATGCGAAGAGCACGCTCAAGAACGCCGCCTCAGTTGCATAGAACTGCTTCATACAAAAGCCGTCGGCGGCCAGATCGTTTTTGAGTTCTTCGATGCGTTGCTCCACACAAGCGCGCTGGTTGTAGTCGCGCCAGAGCGTCACGGGCTCCTCGTCACGGTTGGTGACAAAGATGCGGTAGGTGTAGCCAGGCACCTCGATGAGCCGACGGCCCACCGCGCTCTTGTCCTCCCGTTCCAGTTCGCGGATGACCACGAAGCGTCGCGTCTTGCTCCAGCCGTGCAGTTGGAGTTGGAAGCTCGCGGTGCTGTAGTGCGCATCCAGTGGCGTCCAGTTCTTGATCGAAGCCGCTGCCGCCTTGAGCGTGCGGGTCATGCGTGCTACGATGATGTAAGGCAGCGAGCGCTCCTCCAAGAAGCCGAGCAAGGCCTGGTCAAAGAAGCCGCTATCGGCCCGCACCGTGCGCAGCCTCCAATCGGCAGGCATCAAGGCGAGCGCCTCCTGCAAAAACGGCACCACGCCACGCGCCGAGCCCGCCTTGCCACTGCGCAACCAACCATGCAAAATCATCGGAGCCTCTGCCAGCACGGCGAGTAGTGGGTGATGCGTATGTCGCCCCGGACGCGATGGGTTGTAGCCACGCTCAGCCCCTTGCTGATTACCGCTGCGCTGGAAGACCGTGCTATCCATGTCGAGGCTCCAACCCTCCGTCGGCACCGTCCAACCTTGCTCCAGAAGCCAGCGCCAAAGCGGGCGCCAGAACGCCTCGATCACTGGCTGGGTGAAGCGTTTGAGGAGGTTACGCACCGTGTCGGTGCCTGGGAAGCGGTCGATGCCCAGCATCGCATGCAGGGCCCGGTCAGCTCGCAACCAATCAGTGTGGGCCAGTCGCCGCGCCCCGACGATGATGGAGATCACAAAAGCCAGCAAAGTCTGCTCAGGCAGGATGGCGTTGGGACTGGTGTAAGCGAAGGGGATGAGCCGTCCGAGCACCTCACCGAGCTTCAGCACATTGAAGAACTCAACCAAGCTGACTAGGCCGCCGAAGGGCGTGACGGGCTTGGCGGTGGAGGCAAGAAGGAGTTGGCGGGAAGTGAAAACGGGGTGCAATGTCCCCTGCATCGTTTGGTGCATGGTCGTCGGGCGCTTGTTTGTTCGCACTCCCAAGTAACCACACCATCAGCGCCAAACGATGCCTTCTTTAACTTCGGGATCCGGGTTCAATCTCGATCAAGGTGATCACGCCAAAAAAAGGCTCCACTTGGCTACAACGGTCAATCGCTAACAGCGGAAACGGAGTCAGCGTCATTTGCTGGAGGCAGACTCAAGACTCAAGCCCCTGAAGCTCCCCTCATCCGCCGCCTCAAAATCCTGTCTCTCCTGCCAATCCTGTCCCTCCTGCCAATCCTGTCCCTCATGCCAATCCTGTCCCTCCTGCCAATCCTGTCTCCCCTCTGCGTGACTGTGAGAGA
>DNXB01000383.1 GCA_003506995.1 Verrucomicrobiales bacterium | reverse complement strand
AACATATCCGTTACGCCGCTTGAATATTGTATTTAATTGCCGGGTTAATAAATCGCTGGCCTACGGGTCGAGTATTCCTGAAATTGATCCCACCGACTTCTCGAATCATCGGATTGTCCGTCTCGTTGCTGCCGAAGAAGATGCGATTGCTGATCTCGCTGAGGAATCTGCCACACTAAGGGCCCGAGCCGATGTGCTGGAGCGGGAAATGGCGGCAGAGGCGGGCCGATTGATTGATGTCGTGTAGCACTCAAAGCGGGACGATTGTGTAGCACTCAAAGCGGGACTTTTTTCGGGGAGGTGATTTCGAGTTTTGGGCCTCGGTGGACAAGGCATTGAGGTTTTTGATCTTTGCTGGGCGCATTGGCCAGGATGGAGATGGAGCCGTTGAGGTGGCGGCAGTAGTGCAGGTGGCTGCGGGGCTTGGCGGGGACTTTGCAGCGCTCGGGGCCGATGGGCACGGTGCCGTCGTCCGCCACGCGCACACGGTAGCGGATGCTCCAGATGTAGTGCCACCAGGCGTCGGGCTTGCAGGGGCGCAGGGCGTTGCGTTTGGCGCGTCGGGCGCGGTTCCAGGCGCGCAACGGTGTCATGCCCAGTTCGCGGTGCAGCTCTGCGCTGTTGTGGTGCTCGCGCAGTTGCTCCAGCAGGGCGTTGGCGGTGTCGATGTCGCGGATCTGCTCGGCGGCGAAGAGGGCGGGCAGCCGGTTCTGCCAGTAGTGGTGCAGGCGTTCGACTTTGCCTTTGGCTTGCGGTGTGGGCGCGTAGAGCAGGCTCACGCCGTAGTGGTGGAGGGCGGCTCCGAGCTGGGTGAGGGCGTCGGGATCGTGGGTGTAGAAGAGGCTGTGGGAGTAGGAGACGGTGGAATCACGGAACGGACACGGATGGATGGCCCGCATTGACCCGAGATGAGCAGGCCTGAGGGGTTCCTGCTTTCCTGCCTTCCTCATGGGAATCTCGAATGGCTGCGGACGGGGGCGTCCGCGTTCCGGCCGCAAAACGCTCGCGCTCTACAAGACGCTGGCGGTGTGATCCGCTTTCGTCTTCTTCAACAGCCGCACGCCCTCGATCCGCATCTTTTTGTCAGCCGCCTTGCACATGTCGTAAATCGTCAGCGCGGCGATGGAGACGGCGGTCAGCGCCTCCATTTCGACACCGGTTGGCGCGACGGTGATGGCGGTGGCGGTGATGTGGACGGCCTTGGGGCGCAGTTCGAAGTCGATCTGCACCTTGCTCAGCGGAATCTGGTGGCAGAGCGGGATGAGGTGCTGCGTCTGCTTCGCGGCTTGAATCCCGGCGATGCGTGCGATGCTCAGCACGTCTCCCTTGGCGATTTGATTCTTCCGAATCAGCTCCAGCGTGGCCGGGGCCAGCACAATGCGCCCCTCAGCCACCGCCTCACGTCTCACCGGCGGTTTGGCGGAGACATCGACCATGGCGGCCTCGCCTTTGCGATTGAGGTGGGTGAGCTTGGGCATGGATGAAGATGGTTAGGGGTTAGAAGTTAGAGGTGAGTGGCCTTGTGTGACATGGAACGCTTAACTCATCACTCATCACTCATAACTCATCACACCGATCACTCCTCACCCGCCAATCGCGATCATCTTGCGGTTGGGCTGGTAGTTGTCGCGGAAATCGTGCTCCTTGGGCTTGCGGGCGACGACGTTGTGGAAAAACGCGGCCAGTTCGGCATCCGTGCAGCCGCCGCGCAGCACACTGCGCAGGTCGAACTCCAAAAAGCTGCCGAGGCAGGGGCGCAGCTTGCCGTCGCAGGTCAGGCGGAGCTTGTTGCAGTTCTCGCAGAAGTGGAGGTTGGTCATCGCGCCGATGAAGCCGAGCTTCTGGTCGGTGGCGGGCACCGCATGATAAGCGGCGGGGCCGTTGGTGTGAAAATCGGGCAGGGGAGTGAGCGGGCCGGTGGTCTGCTCGACGAGCTTCTTCGCGGTGGCGACGGGCAGGAAGTTGTCCTCGCTGAGCACGTCCTGGGTGCTGACGGGCATGAGCTCGATGAAGCGCAGCAGCGCGTTCTTTTCGCGGGCAAAGTGGATCAGCGCGGGCAGCTCGCGCTCGGTCTGGCCCTTCATGAGGACGCAGTTGAGCTTGATGGACTGAAACCCGGCGGCAATGGCGGCGTCGATGCCTTCGAGCACGCGCGGCAGCAGATCACGGCTGGTGGTGCGCTGGTAGGCGGCCCGGTCGAGCGAATCGAGGGAGATGTTGGCCGTGCGGACCCCGGCTTTGACGAGACGTCGGGCCATCGTGACGCCATCCTCGGTTTTGCCGAGCAGCGTGCCGTTGGTGGAGATGCCGATGTCCTCAATGCCAGGGATGCGCGCGAGTTCGGCGCAAAATTCAGCCGCGCCGGGCCGGGTGAGCGGCTCGCCGCCGGTGACGCGGATCTTTTTAATGCCAAGCGTGGCTCCGACGCGCACGGCGCGCAGCAATTCCTCGTAGCTGAGCGTGTCCTCTTTGGCGAACCAGGCCTGCTCCTCCTCGGGCATGCAGTAACGGCAGCGTTCGTTGCACCGGTCGGTGATGGAAACGCGCAGGTAGGAGATGCGATGGCCGAAAGAGTCTTCCACAGGGGGTGAAGGCGATTTAGCGTCTTAACCACAGTCTGCGGCCTGTCTCAAGGCGAATGCCTCAATCACATTCACACGGCACCGGCACGCGCATGGTGAAGGTGGTCTCCACGCCGGGTGTGCTCGTCAGTTCGATCGTGCCGCCGTGCCCCTCGACGGCGCGTTTGACGATGGAAAGGCCCAGTCCGGTGCCTTTGACCTGGGAGGCGGAGGAGTGGTGCTTGTTCCCACGGTAGAAGCGCTTGAAGACGAAGGGCAGGTCATGCGCGGGGATGCCGATGCCGTTGTCACTGACCTTGAGGACGCACTGGTCTTTCTCCCACTGGCCGGAGACGCGGATGACGAGGCCGGGCCGTGTGTTTTCCTTGATGGAGTTCTCGAGGAGGTTCGTGAAGATCTGGTCCCAGTAAAACCGGTCGCCCATGATTCGTCCGCCGTTCTCGGGGAAGTCGAATTCGATCTTCACATCCCGCCCTTCCAGCATGGGGGCGAGGTGATCAGCGGCATCCTGCGCACTGGCGCGGACATTGAAGGGCTCGCAGTTGATCGGTGTGGCGGTGTCCTCCAGGCGTGAGATGGCCAGCATGTCCTCGATGATGCGGGCGATGCGCTTGGTGTGCTTTTCCATCACATCCAGGCTGCGCTTCATGGCGGCGGGCGTGAGCGGCGTGCCGCCGTCCTGCAGCATCTCGATGTAGCCGCCGATGAGCGTCAGCGGGGTGCGCAGCTCATGCGAGGCGTTGGCCACGAAGTCCTTCCGAATCTGCTCGGTCATGGCGGCCTCGGTCACGTCCTGGATCATCAGCCAGGCGCCCTCGCCGACTTCGGCGCCGAGCGGGGCTGCCTCGATGAGAAAGTGGCGGCCGCTGAGGTTCGTGCTGGCCTCCGAGGACAGCATCTGAATGCGGCGTGTGGTGTGGCGCTTTTCCTGGAGCGACTCCTGCACCAGGTCGGTGATCTGGTGGTCGCGCACCTCCTCGATGAGCGAGCGTCCCGGCCGTATTTCGGCGCGGTTGAGGAGCTTCGCGAGCGGCCGGTTGGCGTAGCGGATGCGCAGGTCCGGCTCCACCAGCACCAGACCCTGGCTGATTTCATCGAGCAAGGACTCAAAGATGCGGCGCTGCTCGGACTGCCGACGCGTTTCCTGCAGGTCGTTCCTGACCCGCATCGCCTGCTCTGGCAATTGATCGGCGTCCCGTGCCCGCAGGCCGATGGATTTGGCCACGGTCTCCCAGCGCTTTCGCCAGAATTTCTCACGCTGCAGCCAGATGATGACACAGACCGCCAGCAGAATGAGAAGGACGAGGCTTAGGGACGTCATGCGGCGATGGCCTCCGGCAATTCCGTCTGAAACTGGAAGCCTGTGCCGCGAATGGTGACGATGTGATTGCCTGCCGAGCCCAGCTTCTCGCGCAGGCGCTTGATGTGCGTGTCCAGCGTGCGCGTGGCCACCTCGGTGCTGTAGCCCCAGACCTCGCGCAAGAGGTCGGCGCGGGTGTGGACGGTGGCATCGTTTTCCATGAGCGTGGTGAGCAGTTTGAACTCCGTTGTGGTCAGGTCAAGCGGCGAACCGTCCAGGAACAGCTTCATGTTCTTGCGGTCCAGCATGAAGCGGCCGCGGTGAATTTCGGACACATGCGTCACTTTTTTCACCCGGCGCAGGATGGCGCTGATGCGGAGGTACAATTCGCGCGGGCTGAAGGGCTTGGTGAGATAATCGTCCGCGCCCAGCTCCAGGCCGGCGATTTTGTCCGTCACCTGCGCCTTGGCGGTCAGGATGATGACCGGGATGTTCGTGGTGCGCGTGTCGGCGCGGAGACGGCGGAAGATCTGCATGCCGTCCAGGCCGGGCAGCATCAGGTCCAGCACGATCAAGTCTGGCTGGTGCTCCACGGCGGCGGGCAGCGCCTGGAGGCCGTTGGCAATGCACAGGTAGTCGTGCCCTTCACGCGTGAGGTGCAGCGCGATCAGCTCCGAAATGTCCGACTCATCCTCGACGATCAATATTTTGCTCATGTTGGGTGACTTTTCTGCTTCGTGACGGCCTGTGGGGCAAAAGAATGATGGTGACGAACGTGTCACATGGCAACAGGGTTGCTTCACTGACGCGTTTTGACTGTGTCAATTTCGTCACGTTTGCCGGGTTGGACGGCCTGCCCGGCTGAACTATCCGCAAACATCTTCTTCTTTGCCCATGCGGGTCCTCATCGTCACAGACACGTTTCCGCCGGACATCAACGGTGTCGCGCGAACGCTCAACACCCTGGGTGAGGGACTCCAGCGCCGGGGCTACGAGGTGAATGTCGTCACCACCGTCGAGGCGGCGGAGCCCGGCGGTCTGCCCCGCCACGTCATGCACTCCATGCCTCTGCCCGGTTATCCCGGCCTGCGCATGGGGTTCAGCTCCACCCGGCAGATCTTGGAAATCTTCGACGAGTTTCGTCCTGAGGTGCTCTACGTCGCCACGGAGACGCTCATGGGCATCGCCGCCATTCGTGCGGCGGGCAAGCGCGGCATCCCGGTCGTTTCAGGCTTCCACACGAATTTCCAAACCTATTTGGAGGATTATCACCTGCCCGGCATGGAAACCGTGGCCCAGGCCATTCTGCGCAGCATCCACAACCACACCGCCCGCACCCTCACGCCTTCCACCGACACCGCCGCCATGCTGGAGCGCTGGGGCATTCAAAACGTCGGCGTCCTGGGCCGTGGAGTGGACACGGAGCTGTTTGATCCCGCGCATCGCAGCGTGGAGCTGCGAAAAAGCTGGGGTGCCGATGATGCGACACCCGTGGCCGTTTATGTCGGTCGCATCGCCGCAGAAAAGAACCTGGAGCTGGCCGTGCGGGCCTTTGCCGTGTTTCGCGAGGCGCGGCCGCAGGCGCGCATGGTCTTTGTCGGCGACGGTCCGCGTTTGGCCGCGCTGCGGGAGCAGCATCCCGAGTTTATTTATGCCGGTGCCCGCACCGGGGCCGACTTGGCCGCGCACTACGCCTCGGCGGATGTGTTTCTCTTCCCCAGCATCACCGAGACCTTTGGCAATGTCGTGCTGGAGGCCATGTCCGCCGGACTCGGCGTCGTCGCCTTCGATTACGCCGCGCCGCGCCTCCTCATCCGCAGTGGTGAAAACGGCTGGCTCGCCCCGCTGGGTGACGAAAATGCCTACCTCGCCCAGGTGCGAC
>DNXB01000367.1 GCA_003506995.1 Verrucomicrobiales bacterium | reverse complement strand
CGCTCCTTGCGTGGCGAATTGGAACTCTGGCTGGGCCGCCTGCATCGCAGTCACCAACTGCAAACGCAGGAGACGCTCAGCGAGACGGCTGACGCCCATGAGGCCATCGTAAACTGCTTCCAAACGCAAACTCCCGCCGCCTGCGAGCGTCTCATGCGGGAGCACATCCTCGGCTGGCGTGAATGGCTGCCGCTTTCCTCATGAACCGCATCTTCCAGAGCCTCGTCGTCACATCGCTCGCGCTATCGTCAGCGCGGGCGGAGGACGGCATGGCGTTTTTTGAATCCAAGGTGCTGCCAGTTCTCCGACAGCGCTGCTATGAGTGCCATTCGCATGAGAAGAAGATCAAAGGCGGCCTTGCTCTCGATTTGAAAGCGGGCTGGCAGACTGGCGGCGACAACGGGCCAGCGATCATCCCTGGCGATCTGGCAAAAAGCCATCTTATCCAGGCCGTGCGCTATGCCGATCCCGAAACGGAGATGCCGCCGAAGGGCAAGCTGGCCGCGAGCGAGATCGAAGTGCTGGAGAAATGGGTCGCGATGGGCGCGCCGGATTCGCGAGTGGCGAAAGTGGCTGCCAAGACCAGAACCATCGACTTCGAGGCCGGAAAGAGGTTCTGGGCCTTCCAACCCGTGCGCGATGCCAAAGCGCCAGCAGTCAAAGACACCGCATGGCCGCTGGATGCCATGGATCGCTTCATCCTAGCGAAACTCGAAGCCGCCGACCTCAAGCCAGCCCCCGATGCGGATGCTCACACCTGGCTGCGCCGCGTCTCACTCGATCTCACCGGCCTGCCACCGACTCCGCAGGAGATCGCGGGCTTCACGTCCGACGTGTCAGATCAGTCCGACTCGTCCGACGCGCATGCCACAGTTGTTGACAGGCTCCTTCAATCCCAAGCCTTCGGAGAGCGCTGGGCACGGCACTGGCTCGATCTCACTGGCTACGCGGATCAAATAGGCACCTCCAACAACGTCTTCGCCGAACATGCGTGGCGCTATCGCGACTATGTGATCAACGCCTTCAACAACGACAAGCCCTTCGACCAATTCATTCGCGAACAAGTCGCGGGTGACTTGCTTCCGGCTGATTCACCGCTGAAACGCGCCGAAAACATCATCGCCACGGGTTTTCTCGTGCTCGGCGATGTCGAAATCGTCGCCGTGGACAAGCTCAAGATGGAGATGGACCTCGTGGATCAGCAGGTGAGCAAGGTCGGCACCGCCTTCCTCGGCATGACGCTCGGCTGTGTGCGCTGCCACGATCACAAATTCGATCCCATCGCGCAGACCGACTACTACGCCATCGCCGGCATGTTCCGCAGCACCGACTCGACTTACAAGACCGACAACGGCGTGTGGAGCAGTGTCCACAAAACCGTCCTGCCCGAAACAGCCGTGCAGAAGGCCGAACGTGAGCAACTCCTCGCCGCCAATGAAGCGAAGATCAAAGCTCTCACGACCGAACGCGAAGCCGCTGAAAAGGAAAAAGCCGCGATGGAGCCGCAGATCGCCAAAGCCGCGAAGGAAACCAAGCCAGACCTCGAAAAGAAGCGCGATGCACTGGCCGCCCGCATCAAAGCCATCAACGGCGAAGTCGAGCACGCCAAGTTCTTCGCACCCATCGCGCCGAAAGCCTTCGCCGTGCATGATCGTGAACAGCCCGCCGACATGCAGATCACCATTCGCGGCAATCCGTATGCACTGGGCGACTCGGTGAAGCGCGGTGTCATGCGTGTGGCCTCGTGGGGCGAAATGCCGCCGATACCTGCGAATCAAAGCGGTCGTGTGCAGCTTGCCGACTGGCTCGCCGATCCGCGCCATCCGCTCACCGCACGCGTCACAGTGAACCGTATCTGGCAGAAGCTTTTCGGCGAAGGTTTGGTGCGCAGCGTCGATTACTTCGGCGTGCGTGGTGAGGCTCCGACGCATCCCGAGTTGCTCGATCATCTCGCCACTCGCTTCGTGCGCGGCGGCTGGTCGCAGAAGCAGTTGATTCGCAGCTTGGTCCTCAGTCGCGCGTATCGCATGAGCAGCGCGCACCATGCTGTCGCGATGAGCCAAGACCCGGATAATCGCCTGCTCTGGCGGATGAATCGCCAGCGGCTCGATGCCGAGGCGATTCGCGACTCCATGCTCGCCATCAGCGGCAAGCTGGCGCGCTCGGCAGGAGGAACGGCGCTGCCGCTGGAGTTCCCCGAGAATGTCAGCAGCCTGAGCCCGAAAGCGGTGAACCCACCGGCCTTCATTCTCAAGAAGATGCGGCCCATCCAGGACTTCGAGCGCACGATCTACCTGCCCGTCATCCGCACCGCCGCGCAACCCGGCTCCGCGAAACTGCGTGACGTCTTCGACTTCACCCAACCTGCGCAAATCGCAGGCAAACGCGCTGAGACCGCTGTTCCCACACAAGCCCTGTTCCTCCTCAACAGCGACATGCTGCGCACTCGCGCGACCGAACTCGCTGCGGATCTCACGCAGACTGAAACGAACACAGGCGCACGGCTTGAAACGCTGTGGCTCCGTGTTCTTGGCCGTCCCATCACTTCCAACGAACGCGGTGACGCCGTTCAGTTCCTCGAATCCGTACCTGCCAAGACCGCGTGGATCGAGCTGAGCCACGCGTTGCTTTCCTCAAACGAGTTTTTGCTCAGATTATGAAGCACATGGTTCTCACTCCGAAACAACTGGTGGCAGACGACCTTGAACAGTCGTCAGCAAAACTGCGATTTGTGCGACCCATCCATCCAACTCGGGCCAGTTCTCCTCTTCCAAGTCAAAACCTGGATAGCGGTGCGAGAAATAGACTTCAGCCAGCGCATTGCATAGCGGGCGCACCGTCGCCGCAAGATCAGAACCACGCGCCTGCAATTCGCCTCCCAGGCGCTGAAGGTCATGTGTTTTTTCCAAAAGCCAGCCGAGCCGGATCAGTTCCGCCTTCAATATTTTCTCCAGTGCCTCAGCAAGCTTGCTCTGGCACATCCAGTAGCTCATCTGCTTCGCAGCGAGCGTCTGAATGCCCTCCATGTCGGAGGCGGCAAAAAACAACCAGTCGTGCGGGTTGTTCGAATCAGTCCGCCGAAGCAAGCGCCACCCCCTCGCTCAAAACAGTTTCAAAAAACGGGTCGTCTATCTTTTGTTTCTCGGCCAGGCGCTGTGGGGTGATCGGCACGAGTGTGAATGACGGACGCGGCCACACATCCCAGATCGCCTCGCGATATTGTTTTGCCGCCTGCAACTGCCGGTCAGCTCCATCCGCCACGAGGCAAAGATCTACATCACTGCCGATCCTGGAGTCGCCACGCGCATGGGAGCCGAACAAAATCACCTCACGCAGCGGCAAGGCACGGTCCATGGCCTCAAGGCACTGCCTCAATGCCTCGCGGTCGCCGCTCAGGCTCTCGGGCAGGTTTTCCAGTCTCAGCTTCATGTTCACACCTTACCGGCTGGCACGGATTCGCTCAACCTTCATTTCTAACCCACGCTCATGATCACCCCCATCACCCGCCGCTCCTGGCTGCAACGCGCCGCCACCGGCTTCGGCGCGCTCGCGCTGCATGATCTCGTGCAGGCGGCCAGCAGCCCGCTTGCGGTGAAGGCACCGCGTTTTCCTGCGAAGGCAAAGCGCGTGATCTTCCTCTTCATGTCGGGCGGGCCATCGCAGCCGGATTTGTTTGATCCGAAGGACTACATCAAGCGCATGCATGGCCAGACCATCTCCGCGCCGATCAACACCAACGAGCTTCGCGTCGGCACGGACAAGTTTCTCGCGCTCACCACGCATGGCGAAGTGCGTCCGCGTGGGCAGAGCGGCATGATGATCTCCGATC